>NZ_CP036264.1:4207274-4513711 GCF_008035925.1 Stieleria maiorica | reverse complement strand
GACGATTCCCTTTTGATCGAGGTATTCGATCACTCGATCGAGTCGTTGAAAGTACTCGATGTTCAGCTGTGAGTGATCCGGCGATTCATTGGTCCCCGCGAACGGAAACGCATTCGGGCTGCCATAGTCGTCTTTGGCCGTCAAACGCGGGTCTTTTTTCCAGTTCACGTCATAGGCAAAGACGTTCATCACCACCTGATTGAATCCGTTATCGGCCAGCGCGTCGACCAACTTGCGCGTCTTCGGAAGATTGTCGGGGTTGTCGGCATCGAGTGCGAACAGCCAATCGCATTCAAAGGCAATCGGGTAGTAGTGCTCGCCATTTTCGTAGCGAAACTTACGAGGCGATTGGGCGTCGATCACGATGCCGCCTTGACGTCCGTTCCGCGCAGGTTTGACATTCAAGGCTCCCGCTTTGCCATCCAGTTCCGTTTTTGAAGAATTGGTACGGTAAGTCCAACGCCCGGGCGAGGCTGGCGTGAAACGGATGCGGTATTCCTGGTTCCCGTTGTAGAAACCCGGCACGTCGAAGCGTTCTCCGGACTCGGCAGTGAACGTGGCTGCAAATTCGACATCCGTCGGTCGATCTGAAAGGGTGTCGACAAGAAACCGAACGTCGAGGACGTCCCATTGTGTGGCCGAGAGAACCTGGTCGCCGTGGTGGTCGATCGTATCCGCCGCGTGCGACTGCAACACCAAAGTTGTCAATACCGCGATGATCAAATTGAAACGGAAAAAATTTTTCATTGCGGGTGAATCAGGGAGACGGGTTGGGCGGGCATCGTTGGTGTCTAGGCTTTAGGCCAATTCCAACCCGGTCATCGTGCTGGTGCTGGTCGCAAAGCTGTCCTCGTGCAGCCCCAGTCGGTGCAAAGCGGAAAGGTACAGGTTGGGCAGGGGATAGTTGTTCTTGGTGTCAAACTCCAGGTGCTGGCCGTGTTTGAATCCGCCGCCGGCGAACAACACGGGCATATTCTTGTTGTCGTGGCTGGACGCATTGCCCAGGTTGGACGTCAACAACACCATCGTTTGGTCCAATAGCGATCCGGACGACTCCTGCACGGACTTCAGTTTCCGGACGAAGTTGGCCCACTCGGCGAGCAAAGCGTTTTCCAGGATCGCCAGCTGCCGCAGCTTTTCTTCATCTTGGCCGTGGTGGCTGAGGGCATGGTGCGCCTCGGTGACCCCGTCCAGTTCGACCTTGCCGCCGTTGCCCAGGTGCAGCGTGATGAAGCGGCTTGAATCGGTCTGCAGCGCGAGCGCCATCACGTCAAACATCGCGCGTTGTTTTTCAATGCCATCGGCAACCGACTGGGCCAGCGATTTGGGCTTGCTGACCGTTGGCTTGGGCCGGTTGATCCAGTCCTGGTTGGCCGCGAGCCGTTTTTCCAGTTCGTTGACGGCCGTGAAGTAGCTGTCCAGTTTGTCGCGGTCCCCGGCGCCTAACGTCCGTTGCAACGTCTTGGCTTCTTCGGCAACCAAGTCCATCACCCGCCGGCCGTGTCGCATCCGTTGCGAGTCCTGCTGTCGTGTTTTCGGCGGATCGGGGACAAACAGCTGTTCGAACAATCGTGACGGCGACATTTCCGGAGGAATCATCGCGCCGTTTTCGGTGTACGACGGACTGGAGTTGTCACCCGACGCGTTCAGCACCAACGATGGAAACCGTGTCTGATCGCCAAGATGCTTGGCCATCAACTGATCGAGTGAAATCGAGTTTCGGAAGTTCGCGTCCGATCGGCTGAGCGGTGCGGCCGTCAGAATCGTGCCTTCGGCGCGGTGACCGCCGGCGACCTGGGGGTGAGAGACGCCCGAACAAACCGTCAGGTCCGGTAAAAGATCGGTGAATTCGGCCAAGTACGGTGACGGCGTGTAATCGGCCCCCGATTCCTCGGGAAACAAATTTGGACCATGCAAACCGAGTCCCAGGCTGAAACTGACAAACCGGCGCGGGGATTCTGTTTCCGCAGCCGTTGCGACCGCCGGAATCATCGCGTCCAGGAACGGCAGCCCGACAGCCAGACCGGAACCTCGCAGAACCGTGCGTCGATCGAGTTTTGTGTTGGTAAACTTCATGGCCTGGTCCTACGAAAAGCTATTTGTGCAAAAAGAGCGAGCTGTCGATCACGGCGTGAATCAATGAACGGATGCCGAATTGTTGCGATCGAGTTTGTTCAAGGATTTCCTGGACCACCGTTCGGTCACTGAACGAGGCCGGGGCGCCTGTGGAGTACGTCGTCAATTGGTGCGTGAAATTTCGAGCGATCTGTTCTGGATCACGCAAGACGATCTGTTTGAACTGTTCGATATCCTGAAACATTTCCCCATCGGCCGTCTGGTGGTGCGGGTCAACGGGCAGTCCAGATGTTTTGTTTCTGGAGTTGCGATAGCGGGTCCGCCAGCCGCCGGTCACGTCATAGTTTTCCAACGCGAATCCCGGCGGGTCGATCTTGATGTGACACGCCGCACAGGAGGTCTGATTGCTGTGCTTTTCCAGCTGCTCACGAATCGAAACGGCGCCGCGAATGTCCGGTTCGATGGCCGGGACGTTGTCCGGCGGTGGTGGGATTTCGACACCGAGAATCCGTTCGTTGATGAATGCACCACGGATCACCGGTGACGTTGTCGTCCCGTTAGCAGTGACCTTTAAAATCGAACCCTGAGTGATCAGCCCGCCGCGATGTGACTTTGGCGTCAGTGACACCGGGCGGATTTGTTCGTGGTGGACATCGGGGATTCCGTAGTGTTTTGCCAACCGCTCGTTCAGCATCGCAAAGTCGGAATCGACCAGGTTGGCGGCCGGCAAGTCGTCGCGAATCAGCTTCGCCAAAAAGGCGTGGGTTTCATCAACCATCGACTGCTGTAGCGTTTCGTCGAATTCGGGATAAAGTCCCGCGTCGGGGGTGGTGAAATCGATCTCGCGAAGATTCAGCCACTGGTCGGCCAACGCTTCGACCAAACGCTCGGCACGCGGGTCGTCGAGCATCCGCTGAACGTGCTTTTGCCGAGTCCGTTTGCCGGTCAGCTCCCCGGCCTCGGCCGCCGCGATCAGCGTCTCATCGGGCATCGTCGACCACAGGAAATAGCTCAGTCGCGTCGCGATGGCGAAGTCATCGAGTTCGCCGGGCGTCTCGTTAAAAAACAGAAACCGCGGCGAGCACAGAATCGTGCGGTACCCTCGCTTCAACGTCTCGCGTGGGCTGACTCCCGCCTTCAGATCTTCGTCGACCAACAACACATACGGCGCCAGTTCGTCTTCGGTCAACGGGCGACGAAAGACTCGCGTCGCGAATCGTTTGACCAACTCCATGATTTCGTCACGGGGCATTTCCACGTCGACATTCGCATCGCCGAACAACCTCTTGGCGACCTCATCCGGCGGCGGTGACTTGTGAATCGACTCCATCGTGATCGACGTGTAGGCGAGTCCCGGCACCTTGGGCAGCGGCCGTTTGTCGCGAGCCGAACCCCGGTAATTGTTCAGCTTGTTTCCGCGCACGCGTTCGATGGTGTGGTCCGTCGGTCGCGCTTCGATCAAATGTCCTTTGCGAATCCAGGCATCGAAACTGACGTCGCGGGGCGTGTCGTCGGCGCGAAAGACGCCCGCCAGATACATCATCGGCGCCGTGGCAAATCCCACGCCTGTACGGACCGTGCACCAAACCCCTTGATTGGAATTGATGTTGACGGCGTGGGCATCGTGCAAGGTGATCCGATACCAACCGGTGCGTTTCACCTCCGTTTCCGGAACTCGCCCGTGGTACACCTGGGTGGCCGACCACGCGATCGTCTTGTCACCGACATGCCAGGGATCGCGTTGTCCAACCTTTCGGCCCAACTCGGCACTGGTGTAGGTGTGCGAGAACGGCTCACGTTCGCCGTCGAGAGCGCGCCCGAATGCTTCGTCCAACGCCGCGTCGGCCGCATTGAGGTATTTTTCCAGCAAATGATGCGACACCTGCTGTGCTTGGGCGACCGTCGCAAATCCGTCGTGGTAAGTGTCCTCGGGCAAAAAGTCGCGCAGCGGAATGTCGATGCCCAGCAAATCGTGCATCGTGTTCTCGTACTCCGTCCGGTTCAGTCGACGGGCACGGACGCGACCGAGCGTTTGAGTTTCATCACGCAACACTTGGATGATCGGCGCATCGATCGTTGACAAAAAGCCTTCGAGCGAGGTTTGATCGGGGCGGTCGCCGTCTTCCGGTGGCATTTCGCCGGCCCGGACTCGGTCGAAAACGGTCACCCATCGTCGACGATTGGACGCGTCGGAGGGATTAAACGCCAATTCCTCCAGATTCAATCCGCCCTCTTGGGTGTATTGGTCGTGACAATCGATGCAGAATTGCTGCACGAACTCTGTTCGCACGGCATCTGTACGCAGGGCGCGTAGTTCTTCCGCGGAAGAGGTGATTTCGTCGGCGGAAAGGCTCGAAGCGGCTGCGAAGACCAAAGTCAGCAGCAAGCCCATGCGGGTGCACGGGAAGGCGGGAGTGTACATACCCCTCATTTTAGCAGCGATCGACGATTGTCCAATGCCCAAATCGTCATCATTCGGCACCCAGACGTAGCTACCTTCGTTAGACGGTGATCCCCTGGAGATTCCCCGCTCTGGCGAGCGGGGCTACGTCCATCGAGCGCTGTCCGACCCGGTATACTAGATTCGGGTGCGCGGCTGTCTGGGCTGCCCCCGACCACCGCAACCAATCGTTCAAAGACAAGGAGCCGTAGCGATGACTGAACGAGCCATTTTGGCGGGCGGATGTTTCTGGGGAATGGAAGACCTGTTTCGCAAGCAACCTGGTGTGACGTCCACCCGAGTCGGCTACACCGGTGGCGACGTGGTCGACGCGACCTACCGCAACCATGGCACGCATGCCGAAGCAATCGAGGTGCTGTTTGATCCCAGTCAAACCAGCTTTCGTAAACTTTTGGAATTCTTTTTCCAGGTCCATGATCCGACGACCTTGAATCGACAAGGCAACGACCGTGGGATGTCGTATCGGTCGGCGATCTATTACACCAACGACGATCAGAAACGCATCGCGGAAGAAACCATCGCCGAAGTCGACACTTCGGGGCTGTGGCCGGGCAAGGTGGTCACCGAGGTCGCGGCGGCGGGAGATTTCTGGGAAGCCGAACCCGAGCACCAAGATTACCTGATACGTCATCCCGGCGGGTACACCTGTCATTTCGTTCGACCGAATTGGGTCTTGCCCCAAAAAACGCAAGCGAGTTCCTGACGCAGTTCTCATCGTACTGCCCGAGAATGACCGTAGCGGAACTCGCCAAGAGTTTCGCGACGCGGCCAAAGACGCGTCCGTTAGCGCCGAAAGCCTTGGCGGCTTCCGCGACCGACTGCTCATGCGACGGGTTGGTTGTCGATCGGTGAGGATCCGATGAACTGCTGCAAAATCGCGCGATAGTGAAACTCTCTTCAGTTGACGGGGGGCGAGCATCATCTAGAATCGTCCCCATCGCGATTGGCGACCAATCGTGGACCTCTCTTATCAAAGAACGATTCTTGCGCCCGATTCCTCGGGCACCTCGGGACAGCATCGTCCCTGGAGAGTTCAGCAATCGGCCGTAGCGAACACGTCCACCGTTTCGATCAAAAACGTTGATGCGTTCACTTTGGCAAAGACTCATTTGCGTGGGGCCCTCGTGCGACAGGCCATCGTGGGACAGCTCGTGCAATGGATCAGCGTGACGCAGCGTGTCGTGGTTTGAACGAATAAAACAACGGAGTGATGGCATGACCCAATTGAAATTCTGCAAAACGTGTCCGATTTGCGGCCGAAAGACGCTGATCCCGATCCAATGCTTTGGAAAGGAAATCACGTGTGGCCATTGCCATTCCGATTTTCGCGCCACCGCCCCGACGGGCAATCGAGCCAATGAATCGGAGCTGATGGATCGAGCGGATTCACTACTGGCGACCAGCAGCGGTGGCCGGCTAAGTTAGGGTGTCAGGGACATCTCTCAACTTACGCTCGATTCTCGCTGAAAACCCGTTATGAAACTGATCGTCAACGTCGTCGGCACTTTATGCTGGATCGGGTTCTTGACCGCCGTTGCAACCGAGACCGCAACAGCCAGGGAAATCGGTGACAAGCCGAACGTGATCCTGATCATGGCCGACGACGTCAGCTGGGAAGCGTTCAGCTGCTATGGGGCCGAAGACTACGCGACGCCGCACATCGATGCCCTAGCCGCCGATGGCGTGCGATTCACCCATTGCTACTCGACACCGATCTGTACTCCCAGTCGCGTCAAATTGATGACCGGCAAGTACAACTTTCGCAACTACACGCACTTCGGCTATCTGGATCCCAACGAAAAAACCTTCGGCCATCTAATGAAGGTGGCCGGCTATAAAACCGCGATCGCCGGAAAATGGCAACTGAACGGGCTGTACAACCAATTGCCAGGTCACGACGACCCGACGCGACCGCAGCAGGCCGGATTTGACGAGTCGTACTTGTGGCAGGTCACGACGGGAAAGCAGATCAAAGACGGCGGCGGCGAACGCTTCTGGAGCCCGCCGCTGGAACGCAACGGGCAGATGCAAGGTGTCCAGGACAATCATGGAAAGTATGGACCGGATCTGCTGTGTGATTTCATCTGTGAGTTCATGCAGCGAAATCAACACGATCCATTTTTCGTCTATTACCCGATGATGTTGGTGCACGACCCGTTCGTCAAAACTCCAGACACCATCGGCGATGCACCACGTGACCAGTCCACCAACAAAGCGCCCAAAGACAAGGCTGAGCGGAAGGAGAACTTCGTCGCGATGGTTCAATACATGGACAAGATCGTCGGCCGAATTGTCGCCCAAGTTCGCGAGCTCGACCAGCTGGAAAACACCATCATCATCTTCACAGCCGACAACGGTACCAACACATCCATCAGCTCGCGCTGGAACGGCCAGACGATTCGTGGGGGAAAGGGCGGTATGACCGACATGGGTACCCACGTTCCCATGGTCGCGTCTTGGAAAGGCACGACACCGCCGGGAACGGTTCTCGACGATTTGATCGAATTCACCGATCTGTTCCCGACCCTGGCCGCCGCTTCCGGGCAATCCCTGGGAGCCGACGATCCGATCGATGGACGCAGCTTTCTTCCACAGCTGCGGGGCGAGAATGGGACTCCGCGGCAATGGGTGTTGTGCCACTATCAACCCTATTGGAACAAGACTCCCGGCCAATTTGTCCGCAACCAGGATTTCAAGCTTTACCGCGACGGACGCTTCTACAACGTTCCGGTCGATCTGCGGGAATCGAATGATCTGGCCGATCAGCGTCTCGATCCGCAAGCGACACAGAGTCGCCGACAACTGGTGGAAGTGATCGAACGCTGCCCACCGGCGCCGACCGGGCTGGGAACGCGAGACACCGAAGTTCGGCCGCTCTATCCGGATTGGATCAACTTGGTCGATCCGAATGATTAAAAACGGTTGATTGCGACACTTCGGATGCAGACCGGGGCCGTCTGACCGGGTTGGCAAATTCTAACACCGCCTGCGTGTCGTATTCGCTGTCAAGACGGTGAATCAAACCGTGCCGGATCTCGAAATGAAAATTCATCCAGATTCTTGGACTGGTTTGTCCGTCGCGGATCAGGACCAAGCTGCATCGGGCCGTGATCGCGTGGTCCCCGATCAAATACCGGGGCGACATCGGATCGTTCGTCTCGCACTGGAAGAGTGAAAAAAAGCGATTCAGCCAGAGCTGAAGTCCTGATTTGTCATAATTGGCAACATACAGCGGATGGCAAAAACTTCCCGCTGCATGAAATCTAAAGCCGTCGGCCAAAAGATCCCCGCAGCGATCCAAGCAGCATTCGCCGTACTCCTCAAAGCACTCGACAAACCGCTTTCCCGTCAACAAGTCATCAAATAGCAAGTCGTCCGTGTCGACGTCGGCGCCACGTTCGCGAAGCGCCTGGACGATGTCCTTGACCGCCGCCCCGGAGAGCCGGCCGACTGATTCGGCCTTGCGAATCAAACGTGACGAATACCCCGCCGCTGCGGCGAGTTGAGTTTGACTTAAACCGATCCCGACGCGAACTGCTCGCAGACGGTTGGAGCGGATACGGTAAGAGGTGTGATCCAGCAAAGTCATGACGGTCGCCTATGCCACAGGGAAAGCCGATTTCGTTCGCAAGTCACCGCAGCCCCGACGCGGATTATCCGAGCGGTTGGGTTGAACGACAAGAGAGGCAGGCCAAAGAACTGCAACGCCATCCGCAACCGGTTGGTGTTTAGCCTTTAGGCGATTCCCCGTCGCTGCGACGCAGCGACCGAAGGCGGCTAAAGCCTGGACACCAACACTCATGACGGTTTCAATCATCGCTGTACTGATTGGCCTCTACCAAGGCGTTCCGCCTGCGTTCCTAATCCGGCCCTTGGATGCCACCAAACGCTCGATACGATCATCGCACTCAAACGAGGTTTCGAGTCGGACAAAGCAATCGAGATCAACAAGATGACCATCAGAGACGATCAGTCGATTGGATTGAATCGCAGCAAGCGGCGCCCCCTGCGGATACACCGCGCGTTTACGTTGATCGAATTGCTGGTGGTCATCAGCATGATGGGAGTCCTCGTCTCGTTGCTATCATCCGGCGTTCAAGCCGCTCGGGAACAGTCGCGTCGTATCAGCTGTGCGAATCACCTGCGTCAACAGTCGCTGGCACTGCATCAGTTTCACGACCAGTTCGGCAGACTTCCCTTCGGTAATGATCGCGGCGCCGGCAGGAATCAATCGTGGGCCGCCGCGGTGCTGGGGCAATTGGAACAGCCTGAGATCGCCGGCCTTTGGGACCGCAAGGTTGCTTGGAATGACGCCACACGCAATCTGCAACTCTCGGTGACCGTGTTGCCTGTGTTTCGTTGCCCCACGTCCGTCAATGACTTTCCGGGCGACACCGACTACGCCGGCGTGATGGGCAGCGCACTGGCGAGCGCACGATCGTTGGTCGGACTGGACATCAACAACGGCGTCCTGATCGGGTCGTCCCCCCAACGCCGAACTGCGGTGACGCTGACGGAAATCGTCGACGGCACCAGCCAAACCCTGATGATTGCTGAAGTCGTCGATCGATTGTCTTCCGAACATGGTCTTTGGGCTGATGGCCGTAGCGCCATTTCTCATGACAACGGCGGCATCAACGTCGACGGCAGCGGCGAGATCTTCAGCCTCCATCCCGCGGGGGCTCAAGTCGCTTTCGCGGATGGTTCAGTGCACTTCATGACCGAATCCATGGATCCATCGCTGATCGGTGCACTGTGTTCTCGTAACGGTCGCGAAATCACGCCAGCGATTGAATCACACGATTGAAAGGAGACACATCAAACAAATCCAACGGTTGCTTAACTTTCTCGGTATTCGTTCACCTTTGTCTCTGATGGAGTAAACACTCAATGTTCAAGCATGTTGTTCTGTCGATGGCTTTGATGGTTGTCCTGGGCTCAGTCGCCGAAGCAGGCGGCGGTAGCAAGTCGAACGGATCGATCCGGTTCACCAACAAGTCGTCCACGAAGATCGGTCTGGTCGCGGTCAATCCGAGTGAGTCGCTCAAAGCGTCCACCAATGCCAGCGAATTTACCGCTCGCGGAGGAAAGATTCTTAACCCCGGCGAATCGACCGAGTTTAAGAACCTGAGGACCGGATCACACACGGTTGCGACGGCGTTGGTCGATCCCGACTCCACCACCGTCGACGTGTCCTCGTTCAACGTGACCAGTGTGTCGGTCGCCAAAGGCAAACGAACGCAGATCAACCTCTAGTGGTGCACCCCAGCGTCGTGGAGTTCGCGGGACGGAATCAAAAGCCGTCTCGCGGACCTCTTTTTTCGAGCGGCCCCATGACAGGTTCGATGATCCTATCTCCCTGGTTGATTCTGGTACCGGCACTGCTGATGAGCGTCGCCTGGCTCATGCCAGACAGCGGAGTCCTTAGTACGCTCGGCTGGGCCATCTTGGTTCGCATGGCGATCGCGAGAACCGTCCGTCCGGCCGCGCGGCTCGGCTTGATCTGTGGACTGATTCATTTGCTATTCGCATTCCATTGGGTGCCGCGAACGATCTATGAAACGACCAACCTGGGCATCGTCGGCTCGTTCGCCGGATTCCTGTTGTTTCTGGTTTGGGAATCCATTCCCTTTGCGGCCTTTGCAGGCTCAGCCTCGATCCTCTGGCGCATCGGTCGCGTTTGGGTTTTTGTGGTCGTTCCGATTTGGGTCGCGATGGAAACGTTGTGGCCGAGGGTTTTTCCCTGGTCGATTGCGCACACGTATTTGGATGATCCGCCGGTCGTCCAATTGGCGGAACTCGGCGGCACGCCGTTGATCGCGGCCTGGGCTATGGCAGGCAGCGTACTCTTGGCATCGTGGTCGACGGGAATGACCGCCGTACGCCCTGCATCCGCTATCGCTCCACCAGGACAGCTGCCATTAGCGATCGTCGGCGTCATACTCGTCGGCTGTTTCATTTGGGGCGAGCGGCGTGCGGATCAAGTTGCCCAACTTCAATGCGGTTCCAGCCTGTTCCGCGTCGCGATCGTCCAAGTCGATCCGACCAAGGTTGGGGCGGTTGAACGGCTGAGAGAGCTGTCCGATTCGATCCGCGATCCGGTGGACTTGTACGTCTGGCCCGAATCCTCCCTCGGAATCTATCACTCGGCACTTGCGGATTTTCGCGATGAACAACGTACAACCGAGCTTTCCGAAGCACCGAATCCGGCACTGGTTCCCTATGCCAACAATCGCGCGCACTTGTTAGCCGGAGCGAAGACGTATGACGAAGGCGGACGAGACCGAGGGCCCTATCGTAACTGTGCGTTTTTGATTGATGCCGACAATCGCATCGTCGCGCGGACGTCCAAGCGAACGTTGATGCCGATCGGCGAGTATGTGCCGATGGAGCCTCTGCTGCCGTGGATTCGCGAGTGGTTGGCCGTGGACATGGACCTGGTTCGCGGAAACGATTTCGCACCATTGATCCTGCCGGGCGGGATCAACATCGGCGTGACGGTTTGCTACGAAGACACCGACCCGAGTATTGCAGCGGCGAATTTCCGCTGCGGCGCGAATGTTTTGGTCGGTTTGATCAATGCATCGGCATTCTCCAGTGAAATCACGCTCGAACAGCACCTGCGGCTGGCGCGATTGAGGGCCGTGGAAAACCGAACATGGTTCCTCCGCTGCTCATCGACCGGGATCACTTGTATCATCGATCCGGCGGGGCGAGTCGTCCAACGACTTCCGTGCGGTGTCGAAGGTGTTCTGGTTGCGAACATCCCTTGCACCACTGATTGAATGATCGATTGCCGGAATGACTTCACTGTGATTCCCTTTCTTGGTTCAGCGTGTGCCCCGCCCGGCTGCGATCACGTGACGGCTGGCGATGAAACGCCAGCCGTCGATAGACCATGACGATGCCGCACGGGTGGCCATGGTCCCCACAGTGGGTTCTTCTGCATCTCGGTGAGCGGTTTTTGCGGAGCGACACCGCGTTGCACTCTGATGAGTCTCTCGGATGTGTTTTTCAGTTGACGCGGCCCGAGCAACTGATACGTTGCATCCCACGCATCCTCCTTTTCCATGCTCTTTTCCGGCATCCAACGAATCGATGCGATTTATTTCTCACGTCCATCAAGGTGCAGGCGGTCGTCTCTGCCGACGTCGGCGACATTGCTTGGAGCGGCTCGAACGGCGCAATTTGCTCGCGGCAGGCTTTGTCGAACTGGGCGCCTCGGACAACATCGCCTTGGACCAGCCGCGCGTCGCGGTGGAGTTTGCCGCCGACGTCGATCCCGGACCTGGTATCCGCTGGGAGAGTTTGGGGCCGGACCTGTTCAACACGTTCCTATTGGACACCGGTGCCAGCAGTATCTTGACCATGGCGACCGCGATTGCCGATATGGAAGATTCGCGGTTGGGGTATGACGTCCAAGGCCAATTGCTTGAAGGCGGCGTCGCGGGGACGCACTTGTTGGATGTCTCGGTGCCGTATCGTTTTGACTATGCCGGCAGCAATGGCCAGCGGCACACAATACTCGATGCGCGAGTGATGTCCGACGCGACCAAAGATTTCAGCCAACTCGGGCCGTGGGGCTTGGCGGGGATGCCCGCGATGGAAGGCCAAGTCGTCTCACTTGATTTCACCGGTTGGTCCGGTGGCGGGGTCGATTTGGACAGCATCTACATGGAAACAGAATTTAGCACGGACGTGCCCGTCAGCGCTGGGCATCGATACACGATCTCAATGGACAATCGCTTGTCATTCGATCCGTTGGACCAGATGGTCTTCGGCGAGCCACCGGTTTGGGGTGACGTCCCCTTTATGACCGGGATCCCGGAGCACAACGGTATCGCCCAGCCGGGGAATTTTCTGTTCGACACCGGCGCCCAAATCAGTGTGTTATCGGAGCGGCTGGCGTTGCAGTTAGGCTTGGACAGCAACGGCGACGGCACCCTGGACCAAAACGACGCCAACTTTGTCACGCAACAAGTTGTCGGCGGCGTCGGCGGCCAGATCAGTGTTCCCGTCTTCGGCTTTGACGAATTTCACTTGCCGACCGATTCGGGAGTCGACATCGTTTGGACCGATCTGCAATGGTTGATCTTGGACATCGATATCCCCGGTCAGGACGCCAGTTTGGACGGCGTGTTCGGATCGGATTTGTTGACCAGCGGCTGGTTCCACGCGTTCTTCAGCCCCGGTCAGCCCGACGGGTACATCAACCAGGTGCACATGGACTTTCGGACCATCGAAACCGATGGGACGGCAAAGCTTCATTTTGATCTGAACCCGGATTTCGACCATGTGATCCTGCCCGGTCCCGGGTTCATCATCCGCCAATCGTTCAGTACCACGGATGTTGTCGAAGGCGGAGAAAACGATTCGTACAACATTGTGCTGAGCGGTGCGCCGACGGCGGACGTGGTCGTGACTCTCGCTAACGACGCCGGCCAAGTGACGGCGGAAAATGCCGCCGATGGCAGCAACACCTTGGTCTTCACGCCAGACAACTGGGACCAGGTCCAAACCGTTTTGGTCAAAGCCGTCAACGACTTGGCCGCCGAAGGCAACCATAGCACGTTGATCACGCACTCGGTCCGCAGCATCGATCCCGGTTATCACAACCGATCCGTCGCCGATGTGTCGGTGCGGATCATCGACGATGATCTGAATCTGTTGGAGATCACGCGGGATCAGGCAGGCTTGAATCCGATCTCGTCGATCGACGCCATCGAAGGCGGCGAGGAAGTGTTTTACTGGGTTGCCCTCAGCGAACAACCGCCCGGCGCGACCTACGTCGCCTTCGCCGACAGCAGCGAACAAACTTCCGCGATTCGGTTACCCGACCGAGATTTACTGTTCGGTCAAATCCTCGAATTCAATAGCGGCAACTGGAACCTGCCCCAGCAAATCGCGCTGTCGGCCGTCGATGACGCCGCGAAAGAAGGTCCCCACACCTCTCGAATGGTGCATACCGTGATCGACGGCCGAGATCCGTTCGATCTGATCACCGTCGGCGCAACCCCGTTGGTCGTCAACATCACCGACGACGACCGCGGTGTCGTGTCGATCACCCCCAACAGAAATCTGCAACTGAGTGAATCGGGGTCTACCGACAGCTACCAAGTCTCGCTGAATTTGGCGCCTCGCAACGGCCAACAGGTTCACATCACCATCCAAGCTGACGCGCAAACGCTTGTCAGCACCGACAACGGGCTGACGTTTGGTGGCTCGCGTGTGCTGACGTTTGCCGACGCGTCCGCACAGACGGTCACCGTTCGAGCCATTGACGATGCCATCGCCGAAGACACGCACTTCGCCAGGATCACACACACGGTCGCCGCACCGGTCACTGACTCACGCTACCCCGTCGATCTGCCCATCGATTCGGCCATGGCGACGATCTTGGACAACGAAACCGCCGGGCTGAGTTTTTCGCCGGTGGCTCCCGCTGCCCCGCCGCCCAAACAGGATGCCACGGACTTTGGAGTCATGGCGTCGGCGGCAACGTCGACTGAAAGTTCTTCGGCAACGCCGACGATTGAGATT
Organism: Stieleria maiorica; assembly: GCF_008035925.1. Classification (NCBI taxonomy): domain Bacteria; kingdom Pseudomonadati; phylum Planctomycetota; class Planctomycetia; order Pirellulales; family Pirellulaceae; genus Stieleria; species Stieleria maiorica. The sequence goes on along the minus strand of NZ_CP036264.1, from coordinate 4,499,634 downwards.
CACGAGGGCAGTCAGGCGACGTATTGGGTCGCGCTGAACAGTCAACCGCAAGCCGACGTCAAAGTGTTTTTGAATAGCCACCATGCCCAAGTGGGCGCGGTCGATGATGCGCAAGTCAGCAACGCGTTCTTGACCTTCAACGCAGAGAACTGGAACACGCCGCAGGCCGTTCGGTTGAGTGCCGCCGACGATGATTTGGTCAACGGCGTTCAAGACACGCAACTTTCCCACAACACGTTTAGCGCCGACAGCGCCTATCGAGGCAGCGTGATGCTGCCGATTCGAAGGATCGACAACGATCGCGCCGAATTCGGAGATGCCCCGGCGCCGTACCCGAGTCGAGTTGCTGACGATGGTGCGAATCATCTCGCGGTTGGCCCGCGATTGGGAGACCACCGCGATGACGAAATCGACGCGACGCCCACGAGCGACGCAACTGGCGACGACCATGCTGACCTAAGCGACGAAGACGGCGTGTTATTCGGAACACTCAAACAGGGGCAATCAACCGCCGGGGTCAACATCGACTTGCAAGGGGCCAGCGAAGCGAAAGTCGACGCCTGGATCGATTTCGACGCCGATGGAATCTGGGCACCGAACGAGCAGATTCTCAACAGTGCGAACGTGGTCGCCGGCCTGCAAACACTCAATTATGCCGTTCCAACGACGATGACGCTTGGCGAGACGTTCGCTCGCGTCCGAGTCAGTTCGGCCGGCGGGCTGCAACCGACCGGTCCGGCCGCCGACGGCGAGGTGGAGGACTATCGGATCACGATCCGCGAAGACGTCGCCTTTGCCGTTTCAGCCCCGCACGGACAACTCTCGCTGCGACGGGTCGGAGAAAACGTCGAATTGGTCGACAGTACGGCGAATCTGATTTTGATGTCCAAACCGCTCGCGACCACGCAATCCCTGTTGATCGACACGGGCGGAAACAGCGGCGACTTGGTCATCGATTATGCCGCTGACGGTTTCTTTGCGTTTCCCGATGGCGCCGCCTTTGATCTGCGCGGCGGATCGATCACTGTCGAAGGTACCGGCACTTCGACAACAAGATTGTCGTCGACCGAGGGCGCGCTTTCAGGCGGCATGGTGAATGTTCGCGATGCATCGACGGTCACCACGATCCGATGGAACGATGCCGGCGCTGTCAGCCTCCGCGCGATGCAATCCATTGAGATCGACGGTCCACTAAACCTGGCCGACCAAACGTTGTCCCTGGACGCATCAAACCCGGTCACACTCGGCAGCGTTACTGAATTCGCCGGTGGACGGATCGAATCGTCCGGTCCGATCACGCTCGCCGGGACCTTGATCGTCCAACCTCGTCCCGGCGTGTCCCCGGAGGTCGGTGACTCCACCGTATTAGTCACCGCGCCGACATTGAACGGTTCGTTTGAAAACCAAAATCTTCCGGCACCGGCTGTCGGGACGGACTGGGACCTGAACCGGCAGGCGACTCAACTGCGTTTGGTGCTAGTGGATCTGGCGCAAGTCTCCGCCGTCGCACCTGCCCATGCCGGCAATAGCAACCAACGATCTCAGATCACGACCGTTGACGTTGTGTTTGAAGGACAGGTGGACATCGATTCGGATGCCTTCGAATTGCGTCGGCGCGATGGCGATGGCGAAATCGTCACAACATCCTTCTCGCTCGCCAGCGATTCCCAGGGCAACTCCGTCGCGTCGCTTCGCTTCAGCGGCGATTTGACACGCGGCAATTCGGCCGCACTTGTCGACGGAAACTATCAATTGACCATCGATCCGTCCAAAGTGCGACGGGCCGGCACCTCTGTCACGCTGGACGGAAACGACGATGGAAGGCAAGGCGGCGATTTTGTCTTTGGCGCCGCCGCGACCGACCGGTTCTTCGCGTTCTTCGGAGACACCGATGGGGACCGTGATGTCGATGGCCAGGACTATGGCCGCTTCGGTTTGTCGTTTTTGAAGTCTGAAGGTACCGCGGGATATAATCCCGATCTGGATAGCGATGGTGACGGGGACGTCGATGGGCAAGACTACGCCCGCTTCGGACAACGTTTTCTCAAAACGTTACCGTTCTAAATCGTCTCGCTGCGCGATAGTGCACGTGGTCGCGCGCGACCACCGCACGGTCCCGGGGTCCGATCGGAAAAAGCATTGTGTTTGCGATGACAAATCGCTTCCGTCCGTAGAATGCCCGATCCAACACGGATATCCTAACGACACGGGAAATCATATTTCCGCGTGACGAGTTGTCTCTGTGATCCGGGGCCCCCATACATTCAGGTAGGTAGGTTATGACGCGTCCAACAATTCCTTCCCCCGCAAAGGCGCCACGCCGGCGTTTCTTGAAAACCGCTGTCGCCGGCGCCGGTGCTGCCATCGCGGCGCCGACCATCATTCCCGGTTCAGCCCTCGGGTTGGACGGTGCCGTTCCGCCCAGTGAACGCGTAGTCATGGGCGGCATTGGGATCGGACGTCGCGGCGGTTACGACCTGAGTTGTTTCCTGCCGCAGAAAGACGTTCAGTTCATTGCGGTCTGTGACATCAAGCAAAAACGCCGCGACGAAGTGAAAAAGATCGTCGACGATCACTACGGCAACCAGAACTGCGGCACCCACCGCGACTTTCGTGAATTGCTCGATCGCAGTGATATCGATGCGGTGCTGATCGCGACCGGTCCCAACTGGCACGCGACCGCAGCGATGATGGCTGCCAAAGCCGGCAAGGACATGTACTGCGAAAAACCTGTCACCAAGAACATCGCGCAAAGTTTGATCCTGGCCGAAACGATGCGACGCACCGCCCGTGTGTTCCAAGCAGGGACGCAACGCCGAAACCTGCCCCACTTCGCGTTCGCCTGCGAATTGGCTCGGACCGGAAAACTCGGCAAGCTGACTAAGGTCTATGCTCATCCGATGGGCATGCGAGCGTTGATGAGCGAGTGGTTGGGGCCGGAACCCGAACCCGATCCGGAGATCGTCGACTGGGACATGTACTTGGGACCGGCCGCATGGCGTCCCTTCAATCCCAAGCTGTTGGACGGTTTCAACTTCGAAAAAGGTGGCGGGTTTGTCGGTGCATTCTCCGGCGGTGGCGTGCTGGAATGGGGATCGCACTGCGTGGACCTTTGCCAATGGGCCGTGGGGGATTGCCCGCCGCCGGTTCAATACGACCCGCCCAAAGACGGCGAGCTGGTCGCACGCTATGAAAACGGTACCGAATTGATCTTCCGCGAAAAAGGTTGGATTCCCCTCGGCTCGTGCCCGGTTCGGTTCGAAGGCGAATCGGGTTGGGTGGAAGCCGGCGACAGCGGCAAGATGGTGCTCAGCTCGCCAGAATTGTTGGCCGGACGCGACGTTGCTGAAATCGGTGGCTACCCGGCGACCTTCCATGTTCGCGATTTTTTGGATTGTGTCAAAACGAGGCGGCAACCGAAGGGAAATGCCGATGCGGCCTGCAACGCCCACATCGCCTGCCACGCGGCAAATATCGCGTTGTACCTGGACCGCCAAGTCAACTACGACAACCAGACGCACCTGTTTGTCAATGATGATCAAGCCAACCGGATGCGCTCGGAAGCTCTACGAGAGCCGTGGCGTCTGTGATTCCTTTGTGACTCGGGCCCCCCAGCCTGCGCCCTTCCCGTTCACATCCCGTCCAACCTCCTGGCTGTTTCCCATGCAAAACCATCTCACCTATCGTCCCCCTCTGGCATGTTTCCTGTTGGCGTCTGTCATCCTCGCCACCATGACGCTCCCCCCTGTACGCAGCGTCGCCGCCGAATCGGAATCCGACCTGATCGCGGTCCTTCGTTCGGACGCACCGGAGGCTGAGAAAGCCGTGGTGTGCAAAAAGCTTGCGATCGAAGGATCCCCTGCGGCCGTCGGCGAATTGGCCAAGCTGCTTTCAAATCCACGCTTGTCCTCTTGGGCCAGGATCGCTCTGGAAGTGATTCCGGGCCAAGAAGCGGACGAAGCGCTGCGACAGGCCACGCAATCACTCGATGGCCGGTTGCTTGTCGGCGTGATCAACTCGATCGGTGTTCGCCGCGATGCCGCCGCCGTCGGGGCGCTGGCCGCTCGATTACAGGACAGCGATTCCGAAGTCGCCTCGGCCGCCGCAGTCGCGCTGGGACGCATCGGAAACGATGCCGCAACGAAATCGCTTCAACAATCGTTGGTCTCGACCTCCGGCACGACACGGAACGCGGTGGCCGAAGGCTACCTGTTGTGCGCCGAACGATTGCAAGCAGAGGATAAGTCGGGGGCGGCGACCGAGATTTTCGATGAAATTCGCAGCGCCGATCTGCCCCTGCAACGAATCGTCGAAGCCACACGCGGGGCGATTCTGTCGCGTGATCAAGATGGCATCCCGTTGCTGTTGGAAACGTTTCGCTCCAACGACAAGAAACTGTTTCAATTGGCGTTGTCGACCGCGCGGGAATTCCCCGGCGGCGAAGTCGACTTGGCCTTGGCCGACGAACTCACCCGCGCCGCGCCGTCTCGGGCCGCCTTGATCGTCCAGGCGATGGCCGATCGACCGCAAACCGTTGTTTTGGAGGCAGTGGTACAGGCCGCTCGATCCGGTGACAAACACATTCGATTGTCCGCGATCGACGCACTGAAGCGTGTCGGTGATGTCTCTTCGTTACCAGTGCTGTTGGACATCGCGTCCGGACAAGATGCGGAACTATCGCAGACCGCGAAAGACACGCTTGCGGAGATTCCCAGTGACGGCGTTAACGCCCGGCTTGTCGCACTGTTGCCGGAAGCCGAAGGCAACCGCTATCCCCTGTTGATCGAACTGGTCGGCCGCCGACGGATCGATGCCGTGCCGGATTTGGTCAACGCGCTCCAGCATTCCGATCCCGCCGTCCGTAGTGCGGCATTGATCGCACTCGGCGAAACCGTCTCGCTCGAAAAGCTGGACCTGCTGATCACTCAGGTCCTTGCCCCCAGTCGTCCCGAAGATGTTGCGACCGCTCAACAAGCTCTCAAATCCGCGAGTGTGCGGATGCCCGATCGCGACGCCTGCGCAGCCAAACTCGCTGTTGCAATGCAACAGGCGCCGGCAACGACCAAAACCTGGCTGCTGGAAACCCTTAGCGAGGTCGGTGGCACAACGGCCCTGCAAACGCTTGCGATGTCGGCGAAGAGCGACGACGCAGAGTTGCAGGACGCCGGAAGTCGCTTGTTGGGCAAATGGAATAATCTCGACGCCGCTCCGGTGCTGATCGATCTGGCCAAGACGGCGCCGGAGGAAAAGTACCAGGTTCGCGCACTGCGAGGTTACATCGGTTTGGCGCGTAAGTTCAACATGCCGGAACGAGATCGGGTGGAAATGTGCCAACGGGCACTCGATCAAGCAAGTCGCATTGATGAGCAAAAGTTGGTCCTGGATGTCTTGAAACTGCACCCCAGCGTCGCAGCGTTGAAGTTGGCGATCCAGGCAAAGCGGATTCCGGCTTTGAAGGAGGAAGCAACAGACGCGACAGCGGAAATCGCACAAACGCTGCGTAAGAAAGGCGTCGACATCAGCCGAATCCTGTCCGGCGAAGGAGCCTGAAACAGAATCGGGGCAATTCCAAATGGTACGACGGTCCCTTCCGGGCCGTCGCTTGAACCCGACGGGTTCGTCCGTGGGCTGACCGCGAGGACAACCCGGAAGAGATGTCCTACGTTGGTGTCTAGCCTTTAGGCGATCCCCCGTCGCTGCAACGCAGCGACGCAGATGCGGCTAAAGCCTGGACACCAGCCCACCCCCTGCGACCTGTTCATTGAGCGCTCGCGCGGCGCTGTTGGTCCAACGTTTGAAACTGCATCGGAAGCCCGCCGTCACGGCGATCGACCATCTGTTCTAAGACGCGATGGTCAGTTTGATCCGACTGGAAGCGGATTTCGCCGGAACCAAACAGTACATGCACGCCGGCGGGGTGTCGGCTGCCGATGGATCCGACCGCCATTGGGGGCAACTCGCCGAACAGATCCTCCGACGTCTCGATCCCGCCACCGACGTTTCGCAGCGTCGCACGTGTCCCACTGAGCCACCCGAGGTCATCGACGGAAATCAACTTTTCTGAAACGAACGCCGTGTTGGACAGGCCATCTGGGACGTCGTCGCGGCTGATCTGCAGATTCAACACGAACACACCGTGGTCGGTTTCATCGATCGCCTTTTCGCTCGGATGATGCAGTCCGACATAGCTGCTGGCGTTGGCCGGAAAATGACCGGCCGAAGGGCATTTGACCCCGGGGTAGGCGAGTTGCAAGACCGGTTCGTTGGCGGTCGCGTAAATGCTGACCGACCGATCGATCTGCGACGCGATCACCGGCTGGTCCAGCAAGTCCAACAACCGCCCGATCCAGTTGTGGTGGTCCCCCTCCGCTTCACTGACAACCGGACCTGAATCCGCCACCGTACCGACCGGGAAATGCTGCCAACGATCGTGATAACTTTGCATCGCCATGCCGATCGGTGTCAGCCGTGATTGACAAATCGCCCGCCGCGACGATTCTCGCATCGCTTGCAATGCCGGCGCGGCCAACCCGACCAGGATTCCGATGATCGCGATGACAACCAACAGCTCGACCAAGGTGAATGCACGACGGATGGAAGACATTGGATGCACGGAGGGTTGAAAGGGTGAATGGGATCGTGTTTGCGAACAACTCATTTCAAGATTAACCGTCACAGATCGTTCTCCACTGCTCGCCGAATGGATACTCCCGGCCGGTCGTTGCGGTACAGCGTTGCCTGATACTGACGTCCTATCGGCGCCCCGTCCACCGCCTCCACGACGACCCAACGCGTCGCGTCGCCCAGGGGCAATCGGATGCGTTCCCCGACGTCCATTTCCGATTGTCGCAACGCATCAATCGCGGATTCCAAAATCATGATCCTCTGGCGGTGCAACTGATCATTTCGCTCATGCGTTGCGCGTCGCGTCACCGTGATCGCGAAAGTCCCGACTAACAGCGTCAGGATCAGCACCACCATCCAACCGATCATGCCGGTTCGTGCGGGACGCTGCGGTGCGACAGCCCGCCGGGCTGTTGTCGCGTTCATGATGTCGGCCTCTGGAATGCAAGGATCTGAATCGATTCCCCATGCCCGTCACCATCCGACACAGTGCAGCGGACCGCAGCGTTGCCATCGATCAATTGAAACTCCATTGTTGCTGCACTTCCGATATCATAGTGATCGATCGCTGATCGCTTTGAATCGCCCTCGCTGACTCGGCGCACCACCGTCGCCCCGGACTCGATCTGGTACCGAGTGACCGCATCGGAAGAGGCGTCAGCGAGCACGAGTTCGTCGGCATCCAAATCGATCTCCCCCGCTGCGCGGACGTCGCGACGCAGGTCACCGGCGAATCGGCGAATCTCCTGACGACGAAACAGGTTCTCCTCGGCCGCACCATCGCTCTTCCTCGCGATCGTCATCAACCCGATCACGCCTCCCAAAAGCGCGCTGGCGAGTGCCAGCACGAGCAATAATTCGATCAGCGTGTAGCCACGGGAAGAACCGGAGCAGCGTCGAATCGGGGCTCCATCATTCGCCGATTGATGCGGCCGTTTCATGAGCGAGGCTCCAAACGCCAGAGGTGATGGACCAGTGGTCGCTCGCGTGCCGGATCTCTCAGGATCACATGCATGCCCTTGCGTGAATCCGATTCAAACGGGTCGACCACAATCTCAATCTGTGACTGGGCACGCAGTTCGGCGACGGCTGAATTGACGTCGTCGTAGGCCACGTCGCGCAATTGCTCGGCCAGATTCTCGATGTTCAATTGGTGACGCAATCGGTCTGCAGCGACCCGATCATAATCCAAACAGGCCTGATGCATTTGTAACACGATCGTGGTAGCGGCTGCCAAAAACGCCGTCGCGACCAGCAACTCAAACAGCAGAAACCCTTGCCGGCATCTTCGAGCATCTTTCGATTTCTTTTGCATCATTTTCCGTTAGGCCAGCCCGCCGATCAAACCGTACAAAAAGTGGAACAGGAACAGGGTGTGGACGAGCACGAAGATGCCGACCAACACCGTCGCCAAGGGCACGAACCATGCCATGCGGATTCTCCAGCGATGTGTCTGGCGTCGCCCGATGTCACGGCACAAGTGCTCGATCGCGTGAGGCAGGTTGCTGTTTTTTGCCGCACACGTCAACCAAACCTGTTCGCGTTTCGTCACCAACGTTGCCGATCGCAAGGCCGTCGCCAAAGGGGTGCCGGCGTCGACGAGCCGCTGGGCTGATCGGCAACGGGATCGAATCCATCGGATCCGCGTGGATGTTGCCGCTGCCTGCAAAACCGCTGTTTCCGCCAGTCCGACACGCATCCCACGCCCGAGCGTCCGCAGGACCTCGCAGCGCCATTGATCGACCGCCTTGCCGCCGAACCACGGAACCCAAGGCGCCAACCAGAGCGGAAGCCACCGCAGTACGACCACCAACAACAACCAAACCAGAACCGTCACCGCGACGACGTCCCCCACCCCGGCAACCATGTCAAGTCCACGATGGACGACTCGACTACTGGAGAACATTCCATCGTAAATTTCATCAAACAGGGAGATCAAATGCGAGCGGATGTAAATCCCGATCAGCCAGGCCAGGATGATCGTGGCCACGACATAGGTGAATTGCTGACCGACCAACGCCATCGCGCGCGGTGATTCATGACCAATCTCCGACGCAGCGGTCGAATCAAGAGCCTGGCCGGAACCAATCTCTTCCCCGGGCAACGCCGCTTCGCCCTGCAAGGCCGTTTTGGGAGGCGGGATGATCATCGCACCGAGCGCGTCGGCATCCAACGCCAGTTTCGCTCTGCGGGCGGCATCGACGATCGATTCACCGCGATACAAGCGTTTGACGCAGGCTTTGATTCGGCGGGCGAGTCGGCTGCGACACCCCATCGCAATGTTTTCAAGCAACTCCGGCAGCGACACGTCCTTCTCGACCGCCATCCGCAGCCATCGATTCAGCGATTGCAACTCTTCGCGATATCGCAATCGATGCGCGATGACGACCGACACGACCAACAGCGCCAACAGCACCAGCGTGACCGGATGAGGCGCCGTAACTACCAGGCACACCAGACAGACCGCCCAAAGAAGCCACTCGAATAATTCCAGAAAAGCGATCAGAAACGAACGCACTTCGACCGCGGGTCGACGAACCATCTGTCGTGTGATCACTCGTACCGCAATCGCCAGGAATGCGACGACGATGATCGATGTGATCAGGCCAAGGACGGGATTCATCAGTACGTCAGCCCCTGCAACATGGTCCGCATCGCGATGCCCGAGAGCAGCAAGGCGAAGAATGCGATGAACACCGATGCCAACAGACAGCAGACCGAGACGGCCATCGCCGTCCGGTCCAGCCGCGACTGGGCCAGCAGGTGACATTCCGAAGTCGCCCGGCGCCAGACGTCGACGCTGTCACTGGCCGGTAATTTCTGCATCGCAAAGGCCGCCACCGCCGACAGCGGTGGATCTTGGATCGGCGACGATTGTAAGACGTGCGCGAGCGGATGCCCGAACTCGATCCGTTTGGACGCCAATGCCGACCAGCGACGCATCCCCGCATGTCCAACCGCAGACGATGCCTGATCCAACGCCACTCCGATCGGTTGGGAGCGAAGCAGCGATTGAAAGATTGATTGACAGAACTCGCCCATCGCCACCACTCGGATGGTCGATCCGATCCAGGGTACGCCGTCGACGATCTGGAACGCGGCGGCAGGAAGCTTGTCCTGAATCCACAGCAACGTCACCAAATAGCCGACAAACGCCGTGACCGCCAAAGCTCCATAGCCCGTCGCAATGGTCAGCATCCAACCGACATCGACCACAACCGGTTGCCAACCGCGAAGTACAACATTCTCGCGCCCCACGTCGGCGATCGTCACAATCAAGTAAGCTCCGACTGCCAACGCCGCGATCAGGTAGATGACGCCGACGGTCACCGTCTTCAGCAGCCGGCGTCGGGTGTCGTCGCGAATGCCCTGCCAAATCTCCAGTTCAGCCTGTTCCGCGATACCGATTGCGTGGTTTTCGTGCGGGTGCGTCACGGTGCCACCTCCCCGACGACTTTCAACAGTGGCATCAGGATGGCTTGCAACAAGATCACCATCATCATGATCATCAACACCCACGTCATCGCACGCGGCAAGACCTCGGTCCAAAGGCTTCGGAAGCGTTTTGATTTTTGGACATACAGCTCGGCCAACCGCCGTAAATCAAAAGCGATTCGATCGCCTTCGCGACGACCGGTGACCAGGTCCAGCACGCATCGTCGAACCGGTTCGGGCGTGTCCGGTGGCATGGCCAATGTGTCTTGGGAAGTTGCCCCGCCGCGAACGCTGTCAATCACCCTTGCCCACGATGACGACCACGCCGGCCCCACGGCTTCGGCCGCGGTCTGGATCAAACGTCCCGGTTCGATGGCAGTGATTGATCCTTGCGTTCGTCCCGTCGGACTGATTTGCAACGCCATCCAGCGGCAGAAGGTCGCGTAATCGCGAAACACGTCACCGCCGCGGCGGGACCGTGAAAGTCCCCACGCCAGCGCCGACGAAAACAGCCCCACGACCACAATCGTGGCGATTGCCGCGAGCATGAAGTCTTGTGCGAAGGCTTGACAGATTTCCGTGATCGACGGCGCGAACGCGGGTTTGATCAATTCGGCTTGGGACAAGGACACCAGGATCCAAGGCATGACAAAAAACACGACCGTCGCGCCCACGATCACGTTTAGAATCGGGTTGATCGACGCGAGAAAAACTCGACGCCGTTCCTCGTTCGTCTGGCGGATCAATCGCGCCGCTTCATCGATCGGTTCGGTCGAACCGGTGGTCGCCATCACTTCCATCGCCAATCTGATCGGACTTTGGTAGCTCCCGGCCACCGCCGCGACCGATTCTGCCGCGGATTTGCCTCCCGTTAAACCAGCCCGTACCGCATTCGCCGCACGGCCGATCGTGCCCATCGACGCGTCATCAAGGTCCTCCAGCCCGGATATTAGAGGACGCTTCGACGTCGCCATCGCAGAGACTTCGTCCAGCAACATCGCCAACGATTCGTCGTCCAGCGTCGTCTCGGGTCGGTCGGCCGACATCATTCTCGCCTCCCCAACACCCGGAACACTTCGTCCATGTCCGTTCGGCCTTCGTCGACCAAACGCGTCGCCTGGTCATACAGTGAATCGATGCCTGCTCGGGCGGCGATCGCGTCGATTTCCATCGCCGAACGTCCCTCGGTCAAGGCGTCGAACACGGCGTGCCCGGCCGCGGATCCATCAAAGCACAGCAATTGAGCGACCGGGAGGCGACCTTGATATCCGGTTCCATGGCACCGTTTGCAATCCGAATCCGCCGAAGACTCTGACGGCCCCGGACATTCGGTGCAGGTTTTGCGCAACAGGCGTTGGCAGAGAATCCCGCGCAATCCACTTTGGATCGCATAGATCGGCAACTTCATTTGCACCAATCGACGCAGCGTCGCGCCGATCGAACCCGCGTGAATCGATGAAAAGCACAAGTGGCCCGTCATCGATGCCGCCAAGACGGCTTCGGCGGTGTCGACGTCGCGGATCTCGCTGACCAACAACACTTCGGCGTCTTGCCGAACGGCCGCCCGCATGGCCGACGCCAGCGTCATCCCGCTGCTGGGCTGCAATTGGCTTTGGCTGATCGAATCGATCACCGATTCGATCGGGTCTTCGATGGTCAACACGCTGCGTCCGAACCCCGTTTCGGCGATGTAGGACAGACAGGCATACAACGTGGTCGTCTTCCCACTGCCGGCCGGCCCGGCGACCAACAGCCATCCGTCGCGTGCGTCACAAACGGTCCGCACCCGCCTGATCGTCGTTGCATCGAACCCCAGACCGTCGATCTGACGCAGCGACTGACGGTCGCCCATGATTCGGATGACGGCTCGATTTCCGTGCACAGTGGGAAACACCCCCAGCCGCATTTCGTGCGTTTGACCGGCATCGTCTTGCCACCGCAACGGACCTTCTTGTGGCACGCCTGCTCGATACGACGGCAACGCGGCCAGCGCCATCAAACGCGACACCGGATCGCTATGGTCGCTGATTTCGAACGATTCATACGGCTGCAGCACACCGTCGATTCGAAACGCGACTTCCCAGCGCCGCGAGCGGGGCTGGAGATGAACGTCGCTGGCTCCACGCTGCAGTGCCGCTGTCAAACAGTCGTTGACCATGGCGATCGCAAAGTCCGGATCGGACGATGAACGACGTGATCGTGAGAACGAAACCTGCATCCGTTAATCCGAAAAGAATCGCACCCGCGTCCCCGCGCCGCGTTGAAGATCGTTAAGCTGTGGTTTTCTAGCTCGAGTGGAAAGCCCATGAATCGTCACCGGTATCATAACGGATTCACATTGCTGGAGTTGCTGGTCGTCGTCGGCGTCATCGGAATTTTGGTGGGGCTGCTTTTGCCCGCCGTCCAAGCGTCACGCGAAGCAGCGCGACGGATGAGTTGCAGCAACAACTTCAAACAAATCGCCTTGGGCGTCGCCCAGTACCATGACGCGTTCGGATTCCTGCCGCCGCACGGGACGGGAACATTCAACAACGCCAACGACGCTGCAAAAACCAATCAGTTTCGGCTCAGCTTTCTCGTCTCGATCACTCCCTTTTTAGGACAGACACCGGTCTGGAACACCATCAGCGGCCAATGGATCGGCCCAGTGCCAGGCAGCGATGCGCTGGCCGCCGAAGACGACTTCTTTGACATGTCGATGGACAGCATGGATGGTTTGGGCGACGTGAACCATCCTTACCCCAAGATGGGGCCATCGCCGTCGATGGGATCGTACCTGCCGTGGGCGATGGAGATCGGAACCTACCGCTGTCCGTCGGATCCGGGAATCGGCAGCCCTGCCTTGGGGCGGACCAACTATGCGGCTTGTTTGGGTGACGCCATCGAAGGGTTGGATCAAGGGCTGTGGCGATACGAAGATTCCAAGTGGTCGCCCAGTGGTCAGACACAAGTGTTGGCGACCGGGCGAGGCATGTTTGTGCCCCGGATGGTGACTTCGTTGGACGACGTGACCGACGGCTTGTCGACGACGATCATGATGGGTGAGATCGCGACGGATCTTGGTGACAAAGACACTCGCACCGTACCGTCGACCGGAAACGGTTGGGCCGGCGGTCTGTTGGGTGACGCCCAAATCTGTCGTCCCCAGATCGATCCCGAACGTCCCCGTTTTTGGGACGCACGCGGGCAAGTCACGTTACCGGCGCGGCGGGGCCAGGGCCGCGGCTACCGCTGGGCCGATGCGATGCCGTTGATGAGCGGATGCAACACCACGTCACCGCCCAACACGCAATTGTGCTTCGGAGGCGATTCGACGACCATCGGAACACTGTCGGTCAGCAGCCGACATCAGGGCGGAGGCCACGTGGCGATGGGCGACGGCTCGATTCACTTTATCACCGACTCGATCGAGTGCGGGGAATTAAAAGGCTCGGTCACGCTGGAAGGCCAAGGCCACTTGTCTCCCGGCAGTCCCAGCCCCTTCGGGCTTTGGGGTGCCCTGGGAACCCGCAACCAACACGAACTGATCGACGAGATTCTGTAGCGGAAAAGGCAGTGTAGAACCGTTGTCCCCAACTGTTCCCCCTGCCCGCAACGCGGGCAGCCGCTCTCGCATCACCAGTTGGTGCCACCCATCGCATCACCAGTTGGTGCCACCCATCAATCAATCCATGAATTGATATCAAAACCGCTGTCTGCCATGGCGCGGACAGTTTGATGGGTGGCACCAATTGCGAATGCGCTCAGCCGGGGCGGCTGAGGGGGGAACAATTGAGACAATGGTTCCACACCAGGGGGAAAACCGGTCGCGGGCGAATCGTGGTCACTTGGCGTTGCGGTTGCGGCGGAGTTGGCCGCAGGCGGCGTCGATCTCGTCGCCTTTGCGCTGGCGGAACATCACGTTGACGCCACCAGATTCCAAAATCTGACGAAACTCTGCAATCGACCGCTTACTGGGGGTCACGTATGGCAACCCTTCGACCGGATTGTAGGGAATCACATTGAGCAAGACGGTGCGATGGCGTAACAGCTGGGCCAACTCTCGAGCGTGCTCGGGTGCGTCGTTAACGCCGCCGAGTAACACGTATTCAAACGTCAACCGCCGCCCGCTCGCATCGAAGTAGCGATCGGCAGCCGCCAACACGGCATCGATCCCGATCTTTTCGTTCACCGGAACCAACTGGCTCCTCAGTTCCTCGTTCGGCGCATGCAAGCTGACCGCCAAATTGTAGGGCACGCCGTTTTTCGCCAATCGATCGATCGCCGGCGGCAATCCGACCGTGCTGATCGTGATCCGTCGCGGACTGATCCCCAGCCCCTCGGCCGATCTCGCCGTCTCCAACGCTCCAAGCACACGATCCAAGTTGGCCAGCGGTTCGCCCATCCCCATCATCACGATGTGACTCAGCCGCTCCCCCGGCTCCAATCGAGCCTGCAAACGCAGCATTTGCTCGACGATCTCGCCGCGGGTCAGGTTGCGGTCGACGCCGTCGAGTCCGCTGGCGCAAAACACACATCCCATCGCACAGCCGACCTGGCTGCTGACACAAATGCTGCGCCGGTGCCCGTCGCGCAGCAGCACACATTCCACTTCACCGCCGTCGGCCAGTCCGACCAACAGTTTGTCGGTGCCGTCGCGACTGGTTTGCACCGCCGCCTCTTGGGAGCGATAGATCACAAACTCTTTCGCCAGCTGCTCGCGGAGCGTTTTGGGCAAGTCGCTCATCGCATCAAAATCGCGGACCCGTTTTTCATAGATCCATCCAAATACCTGCTTGGCGCGAAACTTGGGCTGTCCGTGCTCGGTCAACCACGTCTGGAACTCGGCCAACGACAAATCCAGCAGGTGCGTGCGGTCATCCCGCGCGGGTGCCGAGCTGGATGCAGATTCGGATTGAATGACGGGAAGATTCACGCAGACCAACAATGCGGTAAATGGGGACCAGGCACTCGACATGCCGACCAACCGAACCCTACGCTAATGGGACGGTCAGCATTCTGGGGCGCCTCCAATTTAACCGCAAGATGAAAGAAATCGTAGTCAACGAAGACGAAGCACTCACACGGTACCTCGAATTAACCGCCATCAACGGCGGTAGCGGCAACGAACGCGACGTCGCGGCCCGAATCGTCGACTCCTTGATCCAGGCCGGACTGGATGAATCGGCGATCCGATACGACGGAGCGGAGACCCGGACACGAATTTCCGGGAATTGCTCGAATGTGGTCGTTCACCTGCCGGGCAGTGACAAGGGCCCCCGGACGATGCTGTCGGCCCACATGGATACGGTCCCGATCTGTCTGGGAAGCGACCCAGTCGTCGATGGCGACCAAGTCTACAGCCGGGGTGAGACCGGTCTGGGAGCCGACAACCGCAGCGGCTGCGCGGCGATTCTGACCGCCGCCGTCGAGCGACTGCGACTTGGGCGCACCGATTTGCCCCCCGTCGTGATCGTGTTCCTGATCCAAGAGGAGATCGGGTTGGAAGGAGCGCGGCACCTGGACCCGGCATTGATCGGCCACGTCGATCGGGCGTTCAACTTCGACGGCGGGGCGATCGAAAAGGTGACGACCGGCGCGATCGGAGGCGAGCGTGCCGAAATCACATTGACAGGAATCCCCGCGCACGCCGGCGCCGCACCGGAAAAAGGGGCCAGTGCGATCGTGATGGCCGCCAAGGCGATCGCAGACCTGGACGCCCGCGGCTGGCTGGGGAGAATCGAACAACAAGGCGGATCCGGAACCGCGAACGTCGGCGTCATCCAGGGCGGAGATGCCACCAACGTCGTCACGCCACGCGTGACCCTGCGCGCCGAAGCACGTAGCCATGACGCTGCCTTCCGAACCGAAATCATCTCTCAAATGCGCGCCGCATTCGAATCGGCCGCCGCGTCGACGGCAAATATCGACGGGAACTGCGGCAAGTGCGAGTTCAACTCGCGTGTCGACTACGAAGCCTTTTGCTTAGCCGATGACGATCCTTCGGTCGAACTCCTCGAACAGGCACTCCAATCGATCGGGCGACAACCCTATCGCCAAGTCGCCGGCGGTGGGCTGGACGCGAACTGGTTGAAAGTACACGGAATCAACGCGGTCACCGTCGGCTGCGGCCAAGAAAACATTCACACCGCCGACGAGCGATTGAACATCCCCGACTATCTGGCCGCATGCCGCGTCGCAACCATGCTGATCTGCCAAGCAAACGACTGATGAACGACGACCAACCGATCTGCTTGTGTTTCGACGTGCCCAAGCGGAAAGTCATTCAATTCATTCGCACCGAGCGTCCCAAAACGCCCTCGCAACTGTCGGAGTGCTTCGGGGCGGGCACCGGGTGCGGCTGGTGTCGACCTTATTTGAAACAGCTCTGGGAATCCGAAAGCCCCGAATCGGAAACGCTGCCAGAGGCCGATCAGTACGCGAAAGATCGCCAAGAGTATCGTGACGCAACTTGAGCGATGGTTTACCGCGTACGACGGTCCCTCCTGGGCCGTCGCGATGAACGCCACGGGTTCAGCCGGGGGCTGAACGGTAGGACAACCGGGAAGCGATGTCCTACGCGGTGGAGCAGGGTGTACGACGGTCCCTTCTGGGCCGTCGCTTTGAACGGCGCGGGTTCAGCCGAGGGCTGAACGGGGGACAACCCGGAGGGGATGTCCTACGCGGGGGAGCGGGATGGACGACGGTCCGGATGCGGGGCCCACGACGCGATCCGAGGGCCTTACACTCTAGGGCTAAAACCCTTCCCACTTTGACCAAAAATGAAAACGATGCCCCTCCGTTCCATTCACTGCCTGTTGATTCTGCTTTTTGGTTCAATCGCTGCTTTGACAGCCAACGCTGGCGAAGAACGCGCGAACATCATCTACATCATGGTGGACGACCTCGGGTACGGCGACTTGGGATGCTATGGACAAAAGCAGATTCAAACGCCCCACCTGGACCAAATGGCGGCCGAAGGGATGCGGTTTACCGACCACTACGCCGGGCACACCGTTTGTCGGCCGTCGCGTTTGGTGCTTTGGACCGGCCAACACGTCGGGCACACGGGACTGACAGGCAATCGCTCCCGCTCCTTGACCGGCAAAGAACCGACGGTTGCAAAACTGTTGCAGCAAGCCGGTTACGCGACCGGGGGCGTCGGCAAGTGGGCATTGGGACACGTCGACTCGCCTGCGGAGGTCAACAACGACGGGCACCCCAATCGCAACGGGTTCGACTACTGGTACGGTTACCTGAACCAAAGCAACGCCCACAATTACTATCCGCCGTACCTGTGGGAGAATGACCGCCAAGTCTTCCTGCCAGGCAATGTGTTGATGGATCATCCGATGGCGCGAGGCCGCGTGTCGGAAAAGAAGGTCACGTACTCGCACGACAAAATGACCGACGCGGCGTTGGCTTTCATTCAACGCAATCACCGCAGTCCCTTCTTGATGCACATTCACTGGACGATTCCTCACGCGAACAACGAAGGCGGACGCGTTCTGAAGGACGGCATGGAAGTGCCGGATTATGGAATCTATGCGGATCGCCCCTGGCCCAACCCCGAAAAAGGGTTCGCCGCGATGATCACCCGAATGGATGCCGATGTCGGGCGACTGTTTCAGATGCTCAAAGACCTTGGGATCGATGAAAACACCCTGGTGATATTCACGTCCGACAACGGCCCCCACCGCGAAGGCAACCATGACCACGAGTACTTTGACTCCAACGGGGTGCTCAAAGGTTTCAAACGCTCGATGCACGAAGGCGGGATCCGTGTCCCGATGATCGCCCGCTGGCCGGGGAACATTGCCGCCGGATCGCAATCGGATTTGCCCTCGGCGTTCTGGGATTTTTTGCCCACGGCATGTGAAATCGCAGGGGTCGAACCACCGAGTGACATCGACGGGATTTCGTATTTGCCGACGTTGCTGGACAAGTCCGCCGACCAACGCAAACACGAGTACTTGTATTGGGCCAGCCAGGAGGGCGACACGACGATCGGGATCCGCAAAGGGCCGTGGAAGCTGGTCCGCTACCGCAAGGATCGCGACGGCCAACCGGATTGGCGATTGTACGACCTACGTAACGATCTCGGTGAAACCAATGATCTGGCGGCGAAGCATCCCGAGCAAGTCGAAGAAATCCTCGAGCTCGTCCGCCGCGATCAGTTGGCGCTGGACACGAAACCGAAAGGCTGATCGCGCTTGGCTCTCGATTTTGTTCCCAGGCTTCGCCTCGCAGCGCCATCCCGTGTGGCGGAGCCACACGGGCGACGGCCCGGAAGGGCCATCGTACACCGGCGGGTGATCGGCTGAAGGCTAGACACCAACGGTTATTTCGTTTCGAGCCGATTGATGAACTTGCCCGGCAGATCCGATTCGCGGATCACGACCGGCTTCTTTTTTCCCGGTTCAAACACCACGTACCTGGCCCGTGTCGGGGCCAGCAAATTGATCGCCAATTCGTCGTTCTCGCGAAGGATCACTGCCAACTGTTCCGCTGTGACGCTGCGGAACGGGTGATTTGCCATCACGGATTCCAGCTCGCTCCAGCTTCGTTTGGCGAGCGGATTTCGACTCACGTTGGGTGGCGGCCAGCTGATGTCCCGATCCAGATACGTCGGTTGGACGGCCAAGACGACGAACGCATTGTCACGTCGAGCCGAAAACCAACGCAGCGGTTCTTCGTGGTCCTGCGGGTCGATCTCCAGCACCGCGGGGATTCCCCAAGCGGTATCGATCAACGGGTTCATGATCGCTCGCATCGGGCGTGCGATCGTAGACGGGGCCAATGCATCACACCAATTGCGTCGCGTCTCGCAGTGCTGTTCCAAGACCAACAAACGCACCAGATCGCTGCCGTCACTGAGCCCGAAACGGAGCCCCGCGTCGTACAGATAGACCGGGTTCAGATCCGACACCGATCGTGCGTACTGGGAAATCCACGCGTCATCGACGTCCAGACTTGCTCCGTCAAAGCTGACTTGTTCGGTCAATCGAGCCAAGGCACCATGGTACACGCGATCAACACGCTTGTTCGACCGATCCAACACCGCTCTGGACAGTGCCGCCGGATCGTCCTGGTGCAATTGAAGCAGTGCCTTGGTCTCTTCTGCATCTTCGATCAGCCGCACCAGATCGCTCGGTTCCGGTACCCCGACGCTGAAATTGAGCAACCGGTATTGGCCGTCACAGATCGCCGTGATCGCTCGCGGGGGCAAGGTACGGGCGACATCTCCGGTCAGGTTCTTCGGCAGTCCGGCGACGACGCGCTGGACAATGCAGCGGTCCTTCAAATCGGGCCGCGAAACGAACAGTTTTTGAAACGAACGACGAAAATCGGGACCGCACCAGACATCCGGGCCACCACCGAGACGATTCTTGTCCGCCTGGTCCAACTTGGCCTTCGTCCACTCAAACGGGTCCTCGTCGGTGATCAGAAAAACCACCAGCTTGGATTCGATCTCACTGGCCGAAAGCCCCGAGAACGGATCTCGAAAAATCAGCCCTTCGTCTTGATCGACCGGCTGTTGGGAAAAGGCTGCGGGGCCGAACGCCATCGAACCAAACGCAGCCGCAAACCCCATTAGCAACACGGTGGCTGGGCAAAGACGAATCGCGTTCCACATGCAAACACCCGCTGGACAGGAAGGATGCCTGTCAATGTACCAATTCGGGTGGGTCGAGGTGGTGCGGGCCGGAAGAAATCGTGCCCATCAGAACTCAATCGGTGACAGCGACCGACGACTCTCGGCAACGCTCCCATCGATCCTGCCTCTCTCAAGAGAGGCGACTAGCAGATTCGAACTGCTGTAGACGGATTTGCAATCCGCTGCCTAACCACTCGGCCAAGTCGCCTTCAGCTGACGGAAAGATTAGGAAAACTTTCCGCGATCGTCAAGAACTCTCAAAACCGCAAAGCCGGCCATTTGAGGCTGACTGGGAGAATCGTTGTCGTCGTGAGAAGGAGTATCGGACGCGATCCCCGCTCGCTTGAGAGACATCGTGTGATTTCAAAAAGTTCGCCGAATTCGTGGGATGCCCCGGACGCCGGTCGGTGTGTCAATTCGGCTGTTTCAAAATCATCCGAGGGGGCGGGACGCCGAAACGATCCCCCCGCAGCCGCTGGCTCACGCGCCGTTGTTCGCCGGCCCGCGCGCCTGGGTCGCCAGAAATCTGACGTGACGAGCCAGAAAAAAATCCGCCGTTCTTGAGCGGGATTCCCTACGCTCTGGAGCTGGATTTTGGTGCCAAACGCCGGTGCATTGTTGATGTTCCGCCAGAAATCAGGGGCCACCGGGAGCGGATGGCTGATTCAGCCCGTTCGACCGCCGCCGACCGATCAATTCAGGTGCTTCAACGAGATCACCTCCCGCCGTAAGCTACCCCCAAATCTCAAATCAGCTTCCAATTCCCCCTCCCTTCTGACTTTGACTGCAATGACCAAAAAGTGCACGACTCTCGGGCTCGAGCCCAGCTTCGGATTCGGTGATCGAACTGGCCTTGCCACCCCCGGACATGTCGCTGCGATGAAACGTTGCGGCAAAGGCATCACCGCGATTTTCCCCCAGCAATCCATTCGCGAGATGACACGGACCAAGCGGACGCCCGAGGGCGTGATGGCCGACGCGATGCAGGCTGCCGAGGCGGCCGGATGGGACGGGCCGATCGGTGCCGATGCGGATCACTTGAAGGTCAACAATGACGTCGACATCACTGCAGCAGCGGGGTTCACGTTCTTCACGATCGATCCGTCGGACGACGTCGACCAAAAGGCAGACGATTACGACGAAGCGACACTGCGGGAGAAGTTTTCTACAGCACGCGACATCGCGCCGTGGTTCGATTCCTACGTGGGCAAGTCGATCGAACTGTCGACCGGTTCGACGATCCAACTGGATGAGCAGGCCTGCATGCGTGCGGCAGTCAAGTACGGCGCGGCGATCGCACGAGCACTCAAGCTGGGCGACTACATCCGCCAAGTCAACGAAAAAGCCGGCCAGGACTACGAAATCGAATTGTCCGTCGACGAAACCGACCAGCCGACCACCCTGTCGGAACACTACATCATCGCCGACCAATGTTTGAAGGGAGGCATGAAGCTGGTCAGTCTGGCTCCTCGATTCATCGGTGATTTCGAAAAGGGCGTCGATTTCAAAGGCGACTTGGTGGCCTTGGAAGCCTCGTTGGCCGATCACGCGGCCGTCGCCAATCTGCTCGGGCCGTACAAGTTGAGCCTGCACTCGGGCAGCGACAAGGTTTCGATGTACGCCGCGTTGGCTCGCACGACGGCCGGCAAATTCCATGTCAAAACCGCCGGGACCAGCTATCTGGAAGCACTCCGCGTGGTCGCCCGTCACGATGCGGCTGCCTTCCGAGGCATCGTCGACTTCTCACGCGATCGTTACGAAACCGACAAGGCGACGTATCACGTTTCGGCGACGCTGGCCGACGCACCGACGACCGACCAGGCCGACGACGCGACGCTGGAAAGTGAGTATCTGGAGATGTGGGCCGACGTCCCCCAAGGCAAAGGGTTCACCAAACCCGGACGCCAAATCCTGCACTGCACCTTCGGCTCCGTGTTGACCGATGACAAATGGGGCAAAGTCGTCCGCGATTGCCTGGTCGCCCACCCGGAAACCTACTGCGAAGTACTGGACGATCACTTCGGGCGACACCTGGACGCACTGCGAAGCGGGATACTGCGAAGCGGGATGTAGTGCAGACGCCACGTGCTGGCATCTCATGCCAGCGGGAAGCGTCAGCGAGCGGCCCGTGTTGCCAATCACGCGGGCGTTCACCGACTGCAACCGCCCGCCACTGGCTGACGCCACGTGCTGGCATCTCATGCCAGCGGGAAGCGTCAGCGAGCGGCCTGTGTTGCGAATCACGCGGCATTCACCGACTGCAACCGCCCGCCACTGGCTCACGCCACGTGCTGGCATCATGCCAGCGGGAAGCGTCAGCGAGCGGCCCATGTTGCCAATCACGCGGGCGTTCACCGACTGCAACCGCCCGCCACCGGCTCACGCCACGTGCTGGCATCATGCCAGCGGGAAGCGTCAGCGAGCGGCCCGTGTTGCCAATCACGCGGGCGTTCACCGACTGCAACCGCCCGCCACTGGCTCACGCCACGTGCTGGCATCATGCCAGCGGGAAGCGTCAGCGAGCGGCCCATGTTGCCAATCACGCGGGCGTTAGCCACGTGCTGGCATCTCTGGCGAGCGTAGCTACATCAAACGCCTTCTGCGTGATATTCTGTGGGCCCGTTCGACAGCCTGAAACGGCTTTCTCCCCCTGCAGCACGTCCCGCCCTCCTTCAGATCCCCAGATGAGCACGCCTTCCGACGGTCCCGCCGAAGCATCCAGTTCCGACATCGTTGAAAAGCCCCGCTTGAGCACCTGGGAACAGATGAAGACCGCCGAAGACTGGTGGGCGATCTGGTGTGCGGGGCTGATTCTATTGCTCGCGTTTGCCGCCGTTTGGGCATCCGTGCCCGCGACGTTCACCGAATCGATCCAGCAGGGCGAAACGGTTTCGCTGTCCAGCCCGCTGAAAAGTTGGCTGGCCAAGCCGGGAAAATGGACAGAAAACCCCGTCGACGCCTTTTACGTCGCCGGCAGCGGTGAAGCGAGTGCGACGACGACCTACCGCGGCGTGATCGGTGCGTTTGTGGTCATTGGTGTGTTGTTCACGATTGCGATGCGGCTGAGAGGCAAAAACGCGATCGGGTTCCTGAAGGCGTTTCCCGTTGTCTTTCTGTTGGCCACCATCGCTTACGTCCTGGCCGGCCAAACGGTCATCAAGGCGTACAACCTGGAATACGCGTTGTGGGCGTTGTTGGTGGGGTTGGTGATCAGCAACACGATCGGCACGCCAAGCGGGTTACGTCCGGCAATCATGACCGAGTTTTTCATCAAGACCGGTTTGGTCTTGCTGGGCGCGGAAGTCTTGATGAGTCGTTTGATGGCGCTGGGGATCCCCGGAATCGGCGTCGCTTGGGTCGTCACCCCGATCGTGTTGATCAGCACGTTCATCTTTGGACAAAAAGTACTGAAGATTCCGTCGAAGTCGCTGAATATGGTGATCAGCGCCGACATGTCGGTCTGCGGTGTTTCCGCGGCGATCGCGACGGCAGCGGCATGCAAAGCGAAGAAGGAAGAGCTGTCGCTGGCGATCGGGCTGTCGCTGTCGTTCACCGTGGTGATGATGATCTTGTTGCCCCTGGCGATCAAAGCGATGGGATTGCCCGATGACGTCGGCGGCGCCTGGTTGGGTGGGACGATCGACGCCACCGGCGCGGTCGCGGTCGCCGGTGCGACCCTGGGCGAAGAAGCCTTGGAAGTCGCGGCAACGGTGAAGATGATTCAAAACATCTTGATCGGCGTGACCGCCTTCTGCGTCGCAACCTATTGGGTCACGTACGTCGAAAAACGCAGCGACGCGGCGACGCCCGGCGTGGGCGAGATCTGGTACCGGTTCCCGAAGTTCGTACTCGGGTTCATCGCGGCGTCGGTGCTGTTTTCGATCCTGCACGCATCGATGACCGGCGGCGACGTGATGATCGAAGCGATGATCGGCGGGTCCACCAAAACACTTCGCGGCTGGTTCTTCTGCTTGGCGTTCGTTTGCATCGGCTTGGAAACCAACTTCAGTCAGTTGCTGCCCTACTTCCGTGGCGGAAAACCGATGATCCTGTACGTCTGTGGTCAGTCGCTGAACCTGCTGCTGACACTGGTCATGGCGTACCTGATGTTCGGCGTGCTGTTCGCCGAGGCAGGGCAATGAAACGTCGCAAGGCCGCGTTTCTGGCCGTGATCCTTGCGGTGACCGCCATCTGGGGCGTGCTGCTGCCGCGTTTAGCGACGACCGAAACGGTCCGCAGGCGAACGCAGTGGCTGGAGCATCACCGGATCGACCCGGCAGCGATGTATTACACCGAGCTGCCGATGATGGATCGAATCCTGGCCAAGGAGCGAGCGTCGCGGTAGTCGGCTGCCACAACGGCGCGCAGCAGAGCGTGGAAAAAGCTAAAGTTGCTGACGGTAGCGGAAGCCGTCAACGGCCTGTTGATTTATTCCGATCCGCCGTGGGATCAGCCGTTTCGCGCGAGCGTACGGGCCTCCTGTGCCATGAAAACGCACCGGTGCCCGTAGGCTCGCGCCATACGGCTGATTAAATCAACAGGCCGTCATGACTTTCGGTCGGGGGCGGCCGTGATTGCGACCACGCTCGTATCGAGCGTGGCTACGTCAACGCGGCATCGTCCTGCTACGACTCTTCTTCGCGAAGCTGTGCGAGGACGGTGAAATCTTCCAGCGTGCTGGTGTCCCCGACGGCCTCGCGTCCGGCGGCGATGTCACGCAACAGGCGCCGCATGATCTTGCCGCTCCGCGTCTTCGGAACCGACGCGGCAAATCGAATGTCATCGGGTTGAGCCAGTGCGCCGATCTGCTTTCGCACATGGTTCCGCAATTCCTGACGCAGCTCTTCGCCGGGATTCGGATCGGTCACGGTAACGAAGGCGGCGATCGCTTCGCCCTTGCACTCGTCGGGACGACCGACGACGGCCGCTTCGGCCACGGCGGGGTGGCTGACCAGCGCACTTTCGACTTCGATCGTGCTCAGCCGGTGCCCCGAAACGTTGATCACGTCGTCGATTCGGCCCATGATCCAATAATAACCGTCCTTGTCACAACGGGCGTTGTCTCCGGTCAGGTACGCATCCTTGAAGGTTGCCCAGTACGTGCTGACAAAGCGATCGTCGTCGCCCCACACACCGCGCAACATTCCCGGCCAAGGTTGCTGGATGCACAGCTTGCCGCCGTGCTCTTGGTCGACCGCCGATCCGTCTTCGGCCAGAATCGTCGGGACGACGCCGGGCAGCGGCTTGGTGCATGAACCGGGTTTGGTGGGCGTGACTCCGGGCAGAGGGCTCATCATGATGCCACCGGTTTCCGTTTGCCACCAGGTGTCGACGATCGGGCACTTCTCCGCCCCGATCTTCTTGTGGTACCACATCCAGGCTTCGGGGTTGATGCCTTCACCGACGGTTCCGAGCAGACGCAGGCTGGACAAGTCGTGTTTGTCGACGTGCTGATCGCCCCATTTGATGAAGGCCCGGATCGCGGTCGGTGCGGTATACAAGATCGTGACCTTGTACTTTTCGACCAGATCCCAAAAACGGTCTTCGGCGGGATGATTCGGCGCTCCCTCGTACATCAAACATGTCGCGCCGGCCGACAGGGGACCGTACACGATGTAGCTGTGCCCGGTGATCCAACCGCAGTCTGCCGTGCACCAGTAAACATCGTCGTCACGATGGTCAAAGACCCACTGGAAGGTGCGTTTGGCCCACAGATTGTATCCGGCCGTCGTATGACGAATCCCCTTGGGTTTTCCGGTACTGCCAGAGGTATACAGAATGAACAGCGTCGCTTCGCTGTCCATCGGTTCGGCCGGCAGGTCGCCGGATTGCTTGTCCACGACGTCGTGCCACCACACGTCGCGCCCCTCTTTCATGACGACGTCGTTTCCGACGCGTTTGAGCACCAGACAGGTTTCCACCGACGGCGACTTTTCCAGCGCCTCGTTGACGGTCTCCTTCAATGGCAACACTTTCCCGCGCCGGTACAGCCCATCGGATGTGATCACCATTTTCGCTTGGGCGTCTTGGTTACGGTCGGCGATCGATTCGGCGCTGAACCCCGCGAAGATGACCGAGTGGATGGCACCGATCCGGGCACAGGCCAACATCGCGATCGCCAGTTCCGGCGTCATCGGCATGTAAATGCTGACGATGTCTCCCGCCTCGATTCCCAACTCACGAAGTGCGGCCGCACACTTGCTGACCTCCGTCTTCAACTCGCTGTAAGTCAGCGTGCGTGTATCGCCCGGTTCGCCTTCCCAGATGATCGCCGGGCGGTCGCCCAGCCCCAGTTCGATGTTGCGGTCCAGGCAGTTGTAGCTGGCGTTGGTCTTGCCGCCGACGAACCACTCCGCGTGTGGCGGTTCCCATTTGCAAACCTGATCAAACGGCTGGAACCAATGCAGATGTTCCAGCGCTTCTTGACGCCAAAATCCGTCGCGATCGTCGCGCGCTCGGGCATAAAGTTCGTCGTATTGCTCGATCGACCCGATCACGGCCTTCTGAGTGAATTCGGCCGGGGGGGGGAAGAGACGGCTTTCGTCAAGAACGTGGTCGATCTGGCCAGAGGAAGATTCAGACATCCAATGCGTATCCGCAAAAAGGTAGGAAATTCGGAGACGCGCTAGTTTAACCAACGGAAATCCAGGCCACCACACCGCATCGCCAAGGGAGCGTTCCGCTCGATTGACACCGCCGGGGCGGGGCACGCCGTTCCCGGGAAAGCAGTGCGTTTGTGGCGAAGTGGTCCCATTGGCTAAACTTTTCCGATGGCAAGAAAGAAACCGAAATCGAATCAATCTCGCGTCAGTTTTCGCAAGCGGCATCAGGGTCGCGTCCGGGACAGCGACCTGACCCGGCAATTCAACGCCGGTGACCAGGAATCGCTTGCCGACGCGGTCAAGCACGAACGGGTCAGCGGAAAAGGCGATTTGACACGCAAACGCACCGTCGTCGGTGTCAAAGCCGATGCGCCGGCGTCGGCCGACACCACGGAGTCCAACGATGCGGCGCTGATCAGCGGCCGCGTCCTCCGCGCCCACGGACTTCACAACACGGTGCTGGCCGACGACGGACGCACGTTTGAATGTTCCATCCGCCAGGTTCTCAAATCGCTCAGCATTGACGGACGCGGTACCGTTGTCGCCGGGGACCGAGTTCAATTTCGATCTGAATCGGAGACCGAGTCGGAATTGACCGGCATGATCGAATTCGTCGCCCCGCGGCACGGCATCATCAGCCGTCAAAGTCGCGGGCAGCAACACATCATTGCCGCCAACGTCGATCACCTGTTGATCGTCACCAGCGCCGCCGAACCGACCCTCAAACCGGCGTTGATCGACCGGTTTCTGCTGTCGGCCGAACAGTGCGGGTTGAACCCCGTGGTGATCATCAACAAGTGCGACTTGGTCGATCCCGCGTCGCTGCAGCCGATCCTGGGCGTTTACGCCTCGCTGGGCTACCGAGTCCTGCTGACCAGCGCCGACCGCGGCACGAACATCGATTACTTGAAAGAACTGCTGAAAGGCAAACAGACGGCGCTGTCCGGCCAAAGCGGCGTGGGAAAAAGCAGCCTGCTCAATGCCGTCCAGCCGGGGTTGGGGCTGGCGGTGTCGGAGGTCAGTAAAGACAACCAGAAAGGACGTCATACGACGACGACATCGACGCTGATCCCGCTGCAAGGCGAAGACGCGGGCTGGGTGTTCGACACGCCGGGAATTCGACAATTTCAACTGTGGGACATCACCGCCGAAGAGGTCGCCGGATTGATGCCCGATCTGCGTCCCCACGTCGGTGCCTGCCGCTATGCCAACTGCTTGCATCTGAGCGAAGACGACTGCGCCGTCAAAGATGCCGTCGCCGACGGACGTATCGACGCCCGCCGCTACGACTCCTACTGCCACCTACTGGAAAATGACTTGCTGATTTAGAGTGCGGGATTGGGATGCCAGCGGGACGCGTCAGCGAGCGGCCCGTGTGTTGTTCCTCGTGGGCCACTGGCTGACGCCACGTGCTGGCATTTGCGACGCGCCGTCAAGTGCAGCGACGCGTTTTCGTTCACACCGTCAGCACTATCTTTCCGCCGACGTTTTCGGCTTCTTGAATGCGATGGGCTTCGGCGGCCTCGGCCAACTCAAGCCTGTGGGCGATGTTCGCTTGAAGTTTCCCTTCGGCCATCCAGCAGTTCATGTCGTCCGCACACCGCCGCATTTCCTGGGGCGACGCTTTGAACATCACGAACCCGTGCAGCGAACACTCTTTGACATAAAACGGTCCGACTGGAAACTCCGGCCTCGAATCGCGACCGGCCATCAGCACCATTCGGCCCCGAGGGGCCAGCAGATCGACCGCCTCGTCGAAGTTCGGCATCCGACGTGTTTCCCAAAACAGATTCACCCCTGCGGGCGCGAGCCGTTTGACGCCTTCGGCGATCGAATCGGTCGAATAGTTAATGACGTGATCGGCGCCCAACTCGGTCGCCCGCTGGTACTTTTCGTCAGTGCCCGCCGTCGTGATCACCGACGCGCCCGCCGCCTTGGCCATCTGCACGACCATCGCGCCGACGCCGCCGGTCCCACCGATGACGCAAACCGTTTCGCCCGCCTGGATCGCGCCGCAGCGGAACAATCCGAGATGCGCCGTCACTCCCACCAACGCATTGGCAGCGGCGGTGGAAAAATCGACCCCGTCGGGCAAGGGAAAACACCACTCGGCATCGACAGCGATCTGCTGGGCAAACGTTCCCTGACGCCCCAACAGGCCTTGGTTGGTGCACCAGATCCGATCGCCGACCGCAAACGAATCAACGCCCGCCCCCACCGCTTCGACGACTCCGGCCGCGTCGCTTCCGGGGATAAACGGGTTGGGCAACTCGAACGCCACCAATCCGCTTCGCACGTAGGTGTCGATCGGATTGACCGAGACGGCGTGATTGCGAATCAATACCTGGCCGTCGCCGACCGCAGGTCCGTCCAGGTCGCCGAATTGGATCGATTCGGCAGGCCCGGTTTGAGTGATGTAAGCAGCTTTCATAGGATCACCGTGATGGTATGGGTGAGCGACTCTTTAGATTTTTACCGATCCTAGGTGGGGTGAGCCGTATCGCGCTAGCGTACGGGCCCCCTAGCGTACGGGCCCCCTAGCGTACGGGCCCCCTAGCGTACGGGCCCCCTAGCGTACGGGCCCCAACCATGGACAAAACGCCCCCGGGACCGAAGGTTCGCGCCGTACGGCTGTTGAAACCATTAGGCCGCTAGCGGTTTTCGTTCTTCCAGTCAAAACCATTCAGTTTTGCGAGTGCCAGAATCAACGCTTGGGTTCCATCGCGTCGATGTCCCTGGGCGGCAACGGCATGATACAGTTGGTAACCGAGCGCGAGCCCTGGCAGTGCGAGATTTCGTTTGGAGGCTTCGTCGAGTGCGATCTTCATGTCTTTCAAGAAATGCTCGACGAAGAATCCCGGGTCGAAGTCGCCGTTGATCATCCGCGGAGCAAGATTCGAAAGCGACCAGCTACCCGCGGCCCCCGACGAGACACTTTTCAGCACAGTCGGGATGTCCAAGCCGACCTTGTGCGCGTACAGCAGGCCTTCGCAAATCGCGATCATGCCGCTAGCGATCAACGTTTGGTTGACCATTTTGGTGTGCTGGCCGGATCCGGGACCGCCTTGATAGACGATGGTTTTTCCCATCAGTTGAAACAGCGGATCGACCCGACGAACCGTCTCGGCATCACCGCCGATCATGATCGACAGAGCCGCGTTGCGTGCCCCCAGGTCCCCGCCGCTGACGGGGGCATCGATCGCCTGAGCACCGATCGCCTTGGCCGCCTCGGCGATCTCGATCGCCAAACTCGGATCGCTGGTCGTCATGTCGACCAAGATCATCCCCTCGCGCGAACCGGCCAACACGCCTCGGTCACCGAGCATCACCTCGCGAACGTCGCTGGGGAATCCCACGATGGTAAACACGACGTCGCTGTTTTCCGCCACCGCTTGGGGGGAATCGACCAACGTGGCGCCTTTGTCGAGCAAACCTTGTGCTTTTTCCGCTGACCGATTGTAGACCGTCGCTTGGTATCCCGCGTCGATCAGATGGCCACACATGCTGTGCCCCATCACTCCGGTGCCGATCCAACCGATCCTTGTTTTGCCGGGTTCAATAGCTGTCATTCTTGCTGATCAAAAATAGGAATTAACACGAGAAAAAGGTGGGATAGGCTTCCAGCCTGTCAATGACCAGATCTCGACAGGCTGGAAGCCTATCCCACTTTCCGGACCGCTTGGTCAATCAAATTCCCATCGAATCGCCAGCGCCCGAGCGACAAGTAGAAACGCTACCGCGGCAATCATCAACACGGCTAGCTGCGGCGACAACGCCTCGACGGGAAGATCCCGCCAAAAAACCTTGTCGTACCCATCCAGCGCCCACGCGTTAAACGTCCACAGCCCCAATTCTCTCATCCGCTCGCTCATCACATACCGGGGCACCATCGACCCACCGAGGGCGCTCATCGTCAATATCAAGATCACGGACAGACCGTTCAGCTGGCCCCGCGTCTTGCACAGCGTGGCGAGGAACAGTCCAAACGCCGCCGCGGCGGAACTGGTCACCAACGTCATCATGACGAAACCGTCCAAGTGCCCCCGCAAATCGACGCCGAATGCAAATTGCCCCCACAGGAACATCACGCAGACCTGCACGAACCCGAGTGCCGTCAGGTAGAACCACTTGCCGAGCAACAGTTGGTCCATCGTCAACTCGGTCGACAACAACCGATCCAGCGTCGTGTTCTCACGTTCTTCCAACAACACGCCGCCGCCCCCGGTGGCACCAAACAATAAAAACATGACCGCGATGCCGGCGGCATACATGCTGACCACCGGGTTGGCCTTGTCCTCTCCGATCACGTCAACGATCTGCACCAATTCGGCCGGATCCGAAAGGCTTGATGCAACCTCAGCGCTGGACTGAACCGGCGATGCGTCGACGGGAGGACGCCGGACGGTCGCCTGTCGCACTCCGCCGGTCTGCCGTATCCGGCTCGCCTGGCGCGTTTTGGCGATCACCAATTCTCGCCCCACCAACGCCGAGACCACTTGGCCGGCGACCTGGTCCGACGCATCGGCCAACAGCTCGGCTCGGATCGCATCGCCCTGGTCGGCCTTCAGCACGATTGCGATCGTCACGCTGCCATGACGCACCATTTTCGATGCCTGCTCGAACGTCAGCGGCTGGTCGTCTGCTTCGTCGTGCATCAATCGAAGCCCCGCGCTGTCACGCAAGGACTCGACAATCGTGGCGCTCACCGGCGACTGCATTTCGTCGACCACCACCACCTTGACCTTCGGCGTCGTTCCGCTGCCGATTCCTTTTCCAAAGATCAACGCAAACACGCTGAAGAAGGCAATCGGAACGACGAACGTCAACAACAGTTCGACGCGATTGTGCAGCAGCCGTCGAAGGCTGATGTGCATGATCGTCCAAATCACGTGTGTCTTAATCCCTCAATTCGTTGCCGGTCAAATGCAGAAACACATGGTGCAGCGAAGGCGCATGCACTTCCATATCCGACACCATGTATCCGTCCTTTCGGACCGCTTGCAGAAACGGCGCCAAATCAACCGCCACATCATCGATCCGTGTTTCAATCATTTCTCGGCCGGCGATTCCTACCTGATAAGATCGAACCGAGCCACCGCCGGGGACCGTCACCGGCGCCACCAGCGGTCGATCAATTCGCACCTTGACCAATCGCGAGTGTCCCACCGTGCTCAACACCAGTTCGTCGATGGTCCCGTCGGCGATCACGCGGCCTTGATCCAAGATCACGATCCGGTCGCTGCGCTGTTCGGCTTCGTCTAAATGATGCGTCGTCAACAGAATCGAAGCCCCTTCTTCATTCAGCTGATCGAGCATCGTAAAGATCCGTTGGCGGCTTTGCGGGTCCACGCCGACGGTCGGTTCGTCCAGCAAAATGATCTTCGGGCGGTGCAGGACTCCACAAGCCAGATTGACGCGTCGCTTCATCCCCCCGGAGAACCCCGCCACCAGGTCGCCCGCTCGGTCTTTTAATCCCGTCCAGTCAAGCGCCCACGCCACGCGCTTCTTCAGCTCACGCCGTGGCACGCCATGGAACTTGCCAAACGCGAAGAGGTTTTCACGCGTCGTCAGGTCGCCGTAGAGTGCGAGATCTTGGGGGACCAGCCCCAGCGCCTGCCGGGCGCCGATCGAATGGATCGGGTGCCCCAACACCTTGATCGTGCCCGCGGTCGGCCGCGTTCGCCCGGCCAAGG
This sequence comes from Stieleria maiorica, assembly GCF_008035925.1. Classification (NCBI taxonomy): domain Bacteria; kingdom Pseudomonadati; phylum Planctomycetota; class Planctomycetia; order Pirellulales; family Pirellulaceae; genus Stieleria; species Stieleria maiorica. The sequence goes on along the minus strand of NZ_CP036264.1, from coordinate 4,467,643 downwards.
CACGGATGAGCGTCGTCTTTCCTGCGCCGTTTGGACCGAGAAACGCAAGACGCTCGCCTCGCTGAAGCACAAAATCGACACCGCGCAACGCCTCTAAACGTCGGTAATTCTTGCGCAGATTGACGATCTCTAAAGCAGGAGCTTCGGCGTGGATCACGGCGTTCGTATCAGACCAGGGTTTTTGGGGCCTCTTTCGAACCTCGAGTATGTCAAACCTGTCCGCTCACGTCACCGCGAAAAGAGGCGAAAAGAAAAGCCCCCAGGCCATTCAAATTGCCCATCCTGGCAATCTGAACAAGCTTCGACGCCACCCGACCTGTCAGTACCAGGATCAATCGTTGGGCCACGTGAGATCAATAGGTTGATCAGCCAACAACGCTGATGGCCAATGTACTCCGTCAGAATGACCTCGGGGAAATTCGAACACCTGGATTGGATTTGTCTTCGCTGTACCGTCGTGATCAAGCCCGCAGGGCCTCAAGCACATCGCCAGACGAGTCGACATCGCAACTAAGAACGATGACATCAAAAGCGAATCTCAGTAAAAAGAGGTCCGTTGAATTCCGGCGGGCGCAGTCCGGGCGCATCAATGGCAGCCCTGATGTCAGGTGTCGGACAATGCCGGCAACAGCAGAAGAGATTGCAACCACGAAAGAAGCGAAAAACACGAAAGACGACGTGCACCGCAGTCAGGCGTCGGTTAGCAGCGCGAACGTCGACGATCACCGCGAGAGATCTTCCATCTTCAAAACACGCGACTCACCTCATCTGCTAAATGCATTTGGATCGAGCCCAGTCGGTCGAAGCAAAACCCAACAGCGATCTAGGCGGCCGCGCGAGGGTTACCGGGCTTCTTGAATAGAGGACTTGAACTTCGGCTTGCAAGCTCGCGAAGTCAAATCCTTACTGGTCATGCGATTCGGAACTATGCCAACGCTCTTCGTTCGTTGATCTCGTCAAGACAAGCGTTGACGTAGTCTGTGTGATCCGGCCAGCGATCCCGAATCGATACGTACAATGCGATCGACTGCTCCCAGTCGCCAAGCGTCGCAAGTCGTGAAGCGGCAGCCAACGCATCGTCAGGATCATCGAAGGAATCAGGCGTTCGCCGACGGAGTTGTTCAGATGGGCGAATTGCCAACCAAATGAATGCGGACAGCAGGCCTAGAAGCCAAAACAACAGAACGATGGCACCACCGCTTTGGCCCCGTTTCTGCGCGTCACCGACAGCCCATGCAGCAGGACCGAAATAGGCGCAAATGAACAACACGATGAAGAGGATGCCGACGACGGCTTGACCAACCTCGCTCATTCAGACGCTCCAAGTTGCTCTTTTCTTCGAATAACGATCAAAATTACCCGGTCGCGACTGTCTACATCCACTCCCGCACCAAAGTACGAGCATGGTCGACGGATGCGCCCACCATGGCGCCGACGGTCGCACAGAGCCCGTGCTCTTGAGTAGGGTGCTTACCAAGTAAGGAAATTGCCCAGATCAACGCAATTGTTGAAAATAGGGCAATCATTGCAAGAGCCGTGGCTCGTCTGTGTGAGCATGAGCATGCGATGATAGCGACAGGCAGAATCCCGGCAAACATCGCTTGCTCTGGATGCACCGACACGAAGGCGCAAAAGATTGCGAAAACGGCCGTGTACACGAGAATCCATTTGAGTGTGTATTGATTCGACCGCATCAGCGCTGAAACAGGTTGGGCGAAACGTAAATCGTCTTATCAACTGGCGAACGGCCTGTGGTCACCGCGTCGGCGCGATCGACCGGAACTCAAATTCAAACTCAATTCGCCGACGGCGGTGCACCACCTGGTTCGCGCGGATCGGCTAGGACGACAGCTTGAGCCATCTTTGTTGGTTGCCAATGTACTCGATTCAGAATGGGCAAGGGAAATCCGACTTCCCTGACAACCATCTTTCCGCTGGACCGTCACGATGAAGCCCGGAGGGCTGACACTGTGCTTGCCGGTGGCGTCAGCCCTCGTTGTTATACACAAATTTTTGATGATGTATTGATTCGCGAAATCGCTCAAACTGTTGCTCACAGGGAGTTCAGGTGCACGACAGGTAGCAACGGAGTGTTTGCGATGGTGAGCCAATGGGTGATTGACGAATTAGAAACGGTGGATCTTGGCGACAAGAGACGAAATGAACGACTTGCCGAAGTGCTCTCCGCCATGGCTGGTTTGCCGAGCAAGAGCATTCCTGCTGCAGTCGGCGCAGGACACAACGAAACAACGGCAGCCTACCGACTTTTTGATAACGATGCGATCTGCTTTGAGGACATTTTAGCGCCCCATATAGATGCCTGCTATAAGCGTCTTGCTGAGCAAGAAGTTGTCATCTTGGCTCACGATACGACGGAACTGGATTTGACGAAACCTAACACGCAAGTAGAAGGGGCCGGTCCGCTAGATGGCAGTTCACGCTACGGCGAGTTGCTTCACCCGCTGATGGCGTTCACTCCCACCGGCACGCCCTTAGGAACCGTTGCAGCGGAACTTTGGACTCGCGAGGAAGGTCCGTCAAAAGCCGATGATCGAAAGAAAGTGCCGATTGAAGAGAAGGAGTCTCTGCGATGGCTTGAAAACCACCGCGAAGCACAGTTAATCGCTAGCGAGCACCCCGAAACGCAAGTTGTCTGCGTGGCTGACAGCGAAGCGGACATCTTTGAAGTCATCGAGTGTAATTCCGATTCTCCAAAGAACTTTTGGTGGATTATTCGCAGTTGCTATGACCGTTCGATCGTTGATCAGCACGGTCGGCCATCAGGAAATCTGCATGAAAAACTCGCCGCGAGCAAAGTACGCTACACCAAAGCGATAACGATTCGTTCGCACCAACCCAAGTTAGCCTGTGACAAACGAGCACGCAATCAACCGCGAGAGGCACGCCAATGCGAACTCGAGGTGCGTGCAACGACGCTGACACTGAAGAACCCCTATCGGCCCGATCGACACCTACGGCCCACGAAAGTCAACGCGATTTGGGCTCACGAGATCGATCCGCCTGAAGGGGATACGCCTATCAGTTGGCTGTTGCTGACCAATATGCCGATTTCGAACAAGGAAGAGATTGAGCTGGTGTTGTCTTACTACTGCATTCGCTGGTTGATCGAAGTATTCTTCCGAACTCTCAAATCAGGCACTCGCATCGAAGCAAAGCGGTTTGAAAAGATCGAACGATTCGAGCGTTGTCTCGCTGTTTCGATGATCTTGGCGTGGCGAACGTTCTACAGCGTGCGGATCGGTCGCGAATGTCCAGACGTCAGCTGTGAAGCAGTATTCGTAGCCGACGAATGGCAGCCGGTATACAAGATCGTCACCGGGGAAGATCCGCCAAAGAAACCACCGACGTTGAAGGAGATCGTCCGCATGATCGCTCGGCTTGGCGGCTACATCGACCGACCACGACATGACGAGCCTGGCACCGATACGGTCATGCGCGGCATGGAACGACTCTACGACATCAGTAGTTGTTGGCGAAGCTTTGGTCCAAATGCAACCAGATCAGGGGAATGAATTGTGTATAACAACGAGGGCGTCAGCCACCGGCCTCCAGTGCAATGAACCACCAAGGCCTGAAGGGCCGGCCCAATGGCTCTCTTGGCGGCCCGGGAGCGATCGACGCCCGAATACTGTGTCGGCCCGCTGGGCCTTGAGCATCGATCGGAATCCATCCCCGGCGGCTGACGCCACCGGCAGACACTCTACCGGCCCTCCGGGCCTCAGACACATCGCCCGGGCAGCCGGTCCGTTGGATTCAGCAAACACTTTACGGTCGTCATATCAGGCGTCGGTTTGTCAGCGCACCAGTCAAACGACGAAACCAAATGCGAATCCCAGGAAACAGAGGGCTGAAAAATCCGATGGGCGCTCTTCGAGCGCATCCGTCAAACCGTGGATGAAGAGTCAACCATGGAGAGACACAGAGAAGTGGATCGTTGCCGTTGGGCATCGGTTAGCAGCACGTACGTTACGCGTCATCGGGTACGCGCGAAAGATAATCAACTTCAGAACCGCCCGACTCGCGTACTCTGGTGCACGCGATCGACCGGAACTCAAAAACTAACTCGACTCGCCGACTGCGGTGCACCACTTGGTTCACGCGGATCGGCCACGACGACCGTGAAAACCAGCGCCGCTGATGGCCAATGTACTCGATTGGAGTCGCCGTGGGGCATCCAGTGACCCAATTTGCGGCCGGCACTTTGGACGTCGGATTGCCTCGGAACGTGCCCCTTTGGATGCTGGCTGGTCTCTTCTGACAAACACAATGGAACACCGTGCGATCCATCGAAAACCTCGGGGCAGGGAAGTTCGGGCCTTTTGTCGACATCAAGCCATGTGGCAAACGAATAGATGGCAGACGAATGAATGCAGCTCGTTCTGCCGACGTTGGTCGATTCTCTCCCGTTTGTCTGCCAATCATTCGTCTGCCACATCTCCCCCCGTCTCTATCGCGGATGAGCGTCAATAAAGAGACTCCCGTTTGCCCCGCGTATCAGGCGTCGGTTTGTCTTCGTCAGTCGAGCCGACCGCGCACCTATCGAACCGTGACATCAGGAGCAAATCCTAGGAAACTGAGGTCTGATGAAATCCGGTGGGCGCAATTCGAGTGCACCGATCAAACCGTGGATTGATGAGCAACCACAGAGGTCTCGGAGGGCCACTGAGAATATGTGGGCCGTTGCGGTCAGGAGTCGGCTAGCAGCGCGAACGGTGCGGTTCAGCGGGGCCGCGCGAGCGACTCACCACTTCAAGGACGTCAACTCGCGGCCTCCGTTGCAACCGATGGTTCGTCGATTTCGTTGTCCGGTCGAGTCCATTCCGACACGCGATACTGAGCAAACCACGACAAGGCCAGTGTTGTTCCGGCGATGATGGCGGTAAGTGCGGCGACCACTGGGTTAAGTTGTACGGCAAGGAGAAAGACAAAGGCAAGTGGCAAGAGGAGGATCACGAGAGTCCCAAGTTTAAGCCGTGAAAGCGCGACCAACCGCGCAGTAAACCATGACAGTAGGCCAGAAGCCGCCCCGATCGAGCCGTAGAGTCGGAAATAGAACCCTCGGTCAACCAGCGGGATGGGCCACGCCAAATCAATCATGAAGATCAACGAGGTTGAAAGCGCACACCATCCAGCGATCCAAGAAAGCACGAACACAGGGCGAACGATGAAATGGGGACGGCTCGCTGTGGTTGAAGGCTCTTCTGCTGCAGGGCGGTACGGATTCACTGTCGCCATTGCCCCTTCGACGAACGGCCGCGATAACCGAGTCGCGGCGATTGATTTTCCATTGTCAAAAAAGACGACTCCGCGACTTCGGTTCATCGCCTGGTTCTGCCATCGTTAGCGTCGGGGAAATGCCCGGACATTGCAAGTTCCAGTGTGTCCCTAAAGGCCACGTCGTCGAGTACATCAAGGACACGATTCCGAACCTGTTCAGCCTCGTCGCGCCGTCCATTCAACGACAACAGCGCCACGATAGTCGCGGAGTTGGTCTCAAAATTCCGACGTGCGAACCTTGGTGGCGATACATCCGAGTCTTTCCATGATTCTTCGTGTTTCAAACCGATCTTGTATGCGGAGATCGACGTGTCAACTCGTTGTTCCCATTCAAGAAACGGTGCACACTGCTGGTACATGCCGTCAGCCACCAACAATTCCTCCGCAACGTGATAGATTCGTTTTGCGTTGTCTGGATGCTCCCCCGCGATTTCCATAAAGAGACCAATTGTTCGTCGGTCGTCACCCAAGTAGTGATTGAATGCGGATACATCGTGAAAAGACTCGAAGTCACCGCTCTTGTCCCGGCAGCGCTGTTCCAATTCATCGCGAAGCCTAGTGAAGGCCTCAAGGGCAGGCGGGTATTGTTCCGCTAGATCCATCCAGTAGCCCAGCGCGAAGGACAACCTGACACCACCCATTCCAGTTTCCGAGCGTGACGCTTCGTGGAACCAAAGGAACTCCTGAAGCGCGTCGTCGTACCGATGTGCGTGTGCGTCATCAACAGCGGTATCGAGCACCTCGGAGGGCTTCATCCCAGGTTCAGGTTTCCACGCCATTGGATCTCCGATTGGCAGAACGGGAGTGTTCAGTGGCGTGCGGCTAAGTGCCAAGCGTCTTTGATTCACCGCTAGAACGTGATTCTAGCACATCTCGCAACCACGCGACCAACTAGCACGTCCACTGCAACGCGTTGTTTGGCGGCGCGAGGGTGCCGTCGCATACAGCGGAGTCAATCGGAGTTGCAATCCTGCAACGATCCTTATTGAAGCTGAGGTTCGTTGTCGCCCCACAATCACCGACATGCTTTAGGAGGTCCAGCATGACCTATTCAGATCCTAAGTTTGTCACCAGTTGATTCCTTTACCAATTCATCGCCAAACTCGCGCCGTGCAACGATACGAATCACATGGCGACGGCGAACGATGTAAAATCAGATTCAAGGCCGACTCCGTCGCGCATGTGCATTCGCTGGTTCGGCCTTCTCGCTTGGCTCATTGGGACCGTGAACGAATGGGTCTTTCCAAGGTGCTGTGGGGGGCATACTTAACGTCTTGATCGAAAGATGGGGGGCTTTTCTGTAGTCGATTTGGAACCCTGATTTGTTGGTCACTTTGATAAGGATACCGTAGTCGTACAGTTTGCCAGATCTCTGAAACTCCGAGTAAGCATCATCTTGCAGCAAAACTGTGCGTCCGCCAATCTGAACTTTCGTGTATCGGCTTATCATCGCGAATAGCTGTGGCTTCCCTTTCCGGTAGCTTCCGTGTGCTTCTGGAAGGTACAGTCGGTTTTCTTCAACGAGTAACTGTCCCGAGAGCTCTTCTTGCTCGATGTCGTTAGCATCGCTGAAATCAGAATAGAATTGCATCTGATATCCAAGTTTGTCGGGCCCGTCTTTGTCAACTTTTAGCTTCGTGCCCGTGAAACGCCCGACCTCCGAAGGCGATGTGTAGACGCCGATCCAGGCGTTCCGTTGAGACCGCTGCGTTTCAGCGTCTTGGAATTCCTGAGCGTGACTGAACGCTTGGATTGCGAGATAAGCAACTGAGGCGATGAGGAGCTTCAACATGTTATTGGTCGAACGGCGGGGTTCAGCGGGGCCGCGCGAACGACTCTCCACTTCGAAAACGTCAACCCGCGGCCTTATGGTCATACCGCATCCATCTTAATGACTTGACCATGCCGGAGCCAGTCGTGCAGCTCAAGGATATGGAAAAGCCAAAGAGAACAGATGCGGACGCGAAATTTCATTCGTGCCAAGTACGCTCTTAGGGGTATTCGGATCGACCGAGTGCCCCCAACACCGCTTGGCTGATTACGGACGAATACTCCGGCCCGCCGCACACAAGAATTGCCTGCAGTGACGACTTAACGGAGTCCTTCGCCGCAATCAGCTTCGGGATCTGCCTCCGTTGCAACCCATGGTTCTGGCTGCTCGGGGCCGTCACATCTACCGTAGCAGGAATCTGCAGCCGAGGTTTATAAGGCTTGACGAAAGAAGCACCGCCAAACCGACAACAAGCATTGCAAAACCCGAGGTCGTAGAAAGATCCAGCGGTTCAGTGAAAGCGGCAAGGAAGGCAACGAGAAGAAAAACCGGGAACCACCCCAGGAAGCGAGTGTATGGAATCAGCCCCAGAGATAGTCCGGCAAGTCCACCAAAAAAGCCAACGTAGACTGTTAGAAAGCCGAACTGTCCCATATTCCCTTGGGCTTGCAGCGGCGGTGAAAATGAATCTTCAAGTATCATGAACGTGAGCAGATGCCCAATGCCACACAAGATCGCACCAAAGAAACAGCCGAGGAAGCCAACGGCCGTCGCGACCTGAAGCCGTAAGCCGTCAAAGGACGTGTAGCGGCGATGTTCGCGGCCTTCACTCGGCTTGTAAGGATTGGCAATCGTTGTTCGGTCTCCAGAGTCTTTGTGATGCCAGAACGTCCACCGTTCACCGCGGCACGGCGAACGACATAGTGTTTTCACTTGACGCCGACTCCGTGCCTGCGTGTGCAACGGATGGTTCGCGCGTCCGGCCACGACGACAGCACGTGCCATCGCCGCGGATAGCCAATGTAACTGATCGAAATCGCCAAGGGAAATCCAGTGCCCCAATCAGCAGCCGACATTCGGGCGTCGGATTGTCTTGGATCGTACTCGTACTCAGCAACGCGGTACTCGTGCTCGTACTCGATCGACAGGCGTTGGTTTGTCTTCATCGGCCGAGTCGACCGCGCACCATTCGAACGATGACATCAGTAGCGAACCCCACGGAACGGAGGTCTGATGAATTCAGTTGGGCGCACTTCGAGCGCACCAATCAGCGGCATCGACGAATGACGTTGGTTTGCTTGCGGCTGTTTCGAGCACGAGTACGAGTACCGACTGACGCCTGAGTACGAGTACGATTTGGCAGCGCGAACGATGAATTCTTGGCAGTCGGACTGCCGTGATCTACGCATATTATCAGCAGTCGGACTGCCGATAATGGGAACCACCCGATTGCACGGGGCCCGGACGGGCTATGCAATACCGCCACCAGCCATTAAGGCCAAAAGGTCACTCGAATTACACGAGGGAGAAATCGATCATGACACTCCAACCGTATGACGCTTGCTTGGGATTCTTGAATTTGCCAGCAAAGGAACGGGAGTGGTTTCCTCGCTGGATGAAAGCCTATGCCGACTTCCCCTCTGTCGTCGCAGATCAGTCGGCGGCACCCAACCACACCGTCAAACGCGAGTTGGAGATCGCGTTTCTACAGAGCCTCCGAGACCGCAAGATCGAGGCTTGGAGGCGATTGCATGCTGCCCGTGCGATCGAGGCCTACCAAGGAACCGTGTTCCAAACGAGCGAAACCGATTTTCGGCCGATTCGGGAAACTTTGCAGCAGCTGGCCAGGCGACAATCCAGTGGAGCCGGGGTTCAAAATCAACAAGATGCCAATTTGGTCGCGGGCGAGGGGAATGCAGGTGTCATTGATCAATCGGAACCGGAATGCGTCCAGCGGATGCGGGCAACGATGCGCCGACTCCATCAGAATTACCACGGGGAATCTCGAATACCTGGATCGGATTTGTCTTCGCCGTCCAGTCGTGATTCCTATTGGTTTTTCTTGCTGCCCGAGAAGATGCTTCGACTGGCAGCCGTTCCCCAGGTCCTTTCATTGTGGGACGCCGAATCGCCTGGGGCGACCGTGAGCCATTTCCAGTCACCTTGGTGGACCATCCGCGAGATGATCGCAATCTGACCGACGTGGTACGTCACATGTGTCACCGATCGTAGCAGTGCCTGAGCAACGGAGTGCGACTCGCCGCGGATGTAGATCGTCTGGGAGACCGCATGCTCGTCGATCGTCGCGATTGCAGATTCGAGTGCGGCCCAGCCGGCATTGAAATGATCCAACAGCGATTGCCGGTCGCCAACCCAATCGGTGAATTCGGCGTCACGATCGCGGTCCGGTTTTTCGCCATCAGAAGTCAAGAAATCTGTCCAGCGACTGTGAAGATTGCCGCCAAGGTGCCGCAAGATCACGGCTACCGAATTGATGTCACGCTCGGGGCGCGAAAACAATTCTTCGTCGGAGAGTTGTTCGACAGCCGCGTCAATCATCCGGCGGTATCCGGACACCGTTTCACGCATCGTCGAGAGCCAGATCCTAGTTTCGTCTTGGGTCATGATCTTTCCCACCGCCACGTTTATCCGGGATTCTTCTCTTTTTGCTGGCCCTTCCTGCCCGCACCCGTTCAAATGAACGAGTCGACTCGAACGATCCCCCAAGGAGAAAACCGCGATGTCCCGCAGACTTCTTCATTCCGTGGCGGCTCTGTTGGTCCTTTCAGCCATCGTTTTCCCGGCGCCCGCGGACGCCCAGGAGATGCGTGTCCGGGACCTGATCGTTCCCGACAACGCGACGCAATATAGCATGATGAAACGTCGCGGCGATGTCCGCTTTCAATTGCCGTCGGACTTCAAGTCGGTCGGAAACCTTTACGCCCAAAAGTTGACCGAGCAGGGTTGGCGGAAATCTGCACGAGACAATTTGCAGAGCAGTTTTTGGGTCCAGACCTTTGCCAAAGGGAACGTGTTGTTGGTTGTCCGCGTCAGTGAAGAAGGCGGCGGAACTGCAGTCCGATTGACGCCCACCGGAATGATGTGGGAAGAAGACGACCAACCGACGCCCAAGGAATTGCCGATCCCCGACGATGCCACCGACTTGGAGTACAGCGACTTCTTCGAAACCGTTGAATTTAAATCCCCGTCGGATCTGAAAACCACCCAGCAATACCTGGTCCAGGAACTCGAGAAACGCAACTGGAAGAAGGATGCGACGACGATGGACTTTGCACACTACGTCAGCATGACATTCTCGCAAAAGAAGTCCTCGCTGACGGTCAACTTGACCGCCGAAGATGACGGATGCGAAGTCGAATTTCGAACCAAGGGCATGCAGTGGGACGGAATGAAGGAGGAGATCGCACGGGCCAAAAAGGAAGCCAAGCAAGCGAAACAGGCGGCGAAAAAGATGCTCGCTGAAACCGCGCCCGATCAGGACGTGGCCGAACCAGCATTGGACCTGCCACCGCGGCAAGCAAAACCGAAGCAAGGCATCGCTGACATGCCCAAGCTGCAAAACAAAGGCACCGTGGTGATGGACGGCACCACCTACGATCTGCCGCATGTGATCGCCTATGAAGTCTTTCAGTATGACGAGTGGAAGACGAAGATCGTGGCCACCCAAAAGACCGTTAAACAAGACTCTCTGCTCTCCCGGCTACGCAAAACCGGAAGCGATGAAAACGACGACGGAGGTCCGTCATGGCCGCAACCGCACCTGCTGATCGTGCTGGATGCAGACGACCAACCGCGACAATTGAGTTTGCAGGCCGGGGGAACGCCAGGGCACGGGTCCGGCGACGAGCTGGTCGGCTCGGCACTGGTCGAAGACGGCCGCGCGCGGGGCACGGTCGCGTTGAAAGAACCCGGTGACTTCTTTGACAAGGTCTACACCGCCGAAATCAGCTTCGACGTGCCCGTCTTGACGCGTGATTCCACGCCCGCCAAACAGCTAGCCGGCGCACCCAAGTTGCCCAATTCCGGCAAGTTGACTCTCGGCGGCCGAACCTACAATCTGTCCCACGTCGTTGCCTATCCCGTGATGTTCTTCGACGACCCGATGACCGCCATCGTGTTCTCGGAAAGACCGCTGAACATGAACAAGCTGACCGCAGCCTTGGGCCGACCCGCGGCGGATGATTATTTTGAATTCATTCCGCAGATCAAATTGTTGGTCGACGCCGAAGACAACGTCAGCTCGCTCTCGATCTGGGCCGACAACAACAGCATCGGCAGCAACAGCAACCTGGATGACGCCATCGTCATCGAAGACGGACGGGCGCGGGGCACCGCACGGATGTCCAAACCGGCCGAGTTCCTGGACAGCACCTACAGCTTTGAAGTCAGTCTGGACGTCGACGTCCTGGGCCAAAAGACGTCCGCCACGCGAGAACCGGTCGGCGGATTGCCCGCGGACAGCTACGACGCGTTGCCGGTGCCGCAAGGCCACGAGGGCATCCAAGCCGAAGGCAGCCCGTTCCGCAAAGTGATCCAGACGACCGTCGCCGCGGATCTGGATGCGGTGGTCGACTTCTACCGCCGCCAACTCGGCTCCGGGCAGTGGGGCAAATGGGACGAAACGGTGGCGGATGCCAAGATCGATCGTCAGAGCGCCAGCCTGACCTTTACCGGACCCGGCGGCGGTTTGACGGTGCAGTTGGCCGGCAAAGGCGACGAAACGGCGATCACGATGGTGTCCCGCGATGCCCAGGCGGCGAAAGCGGCCGGACTCTGGCCGACACCGGGAAAAGCGAGATTGTTTATCGCCAACGACACCGCCAGCCCCGCCGTTCTGACGATCAACCGCCGGGACTACACCATCGCCGCGGGCGCCGGTGCCAGAGATCCCAAGACGGGGATCAACTGGGAAGTCGCCCCGGGGAATTACACGATCGAACTCAAAACGACCGGCGGGTCAGGACAGTCGGAGAAGTTAAAGATCCAAGCCGGCACGACGACCGGAGTGATCGTAACGTCTTCGGGCGCGTTCATGAAGGTGGATCTCTACTGAGGTTGCGGTTTGCTCACAGGCAGGCATCCGCACGACATGCCGAAAAGGTAGGAAGATTTTGGAGGTAGGAAAATGATCGCGTACAAACGTGACATGCCCGCGAGCGATTTGCGTCGTAACACAACCACTCGCGTTGGTGGCTGTCATTGTTCTGGTCCACACAAACATGTCGCGTCCCAAAATCTTCCTACCTCCAAAATCTTCCTACCCTCTCCCGAGGCTACATCCCCAGATTCCCCAGGTACTGCACTCCTTGTTGAAGCTCTGGGAGCGATGAATCCTCGCGTCCGACGATGCAGGGGCCGCGGAATCCGACGTCTTCCAGGGTGGCAAAGATCTGTGGAAAGTCCGCGGTGCCTTCGCCGATCGGAACATGGAGCCCGCGTCCGGCGGCCAAGTCCAACACGCCGTCGGTGGCGCAGACGACCTGGATCCGTTCCTTCAGCGCCTTGACCGCCTCGGTGACACCGTGGCGATTGACGATCAATCGGCCGGGATTCAGTGCGACGGCGACAAACCCGTCTTCGTCCTTTTCCAACAACGTCGCCAAGCTCTCGCCGGTCTCCGCGCCGGTTTCCGCGGCCAGAAACGCGCCGACCTTGGCTCCGTATCTGCCCAGGTCACTGAGCACGGCTTCAAGTGCCTCATAACGCGGATCGTTCTCGTCGTCGGGGACGAATCCGATGGAATTGATCACGGCTGCCGAGCCCAGCTTGTACGCCAGCTTCATCGCCGCCTTGGTCGCTTCGATGCGGCGTTGGAGATCCTGGGGGTTGTCATAGCCGCGTCGGGTTTGGAACCGCAAACTGGCGACCGAGAGGTTCCGTTCGTCCAGCAGCTTCTTCAGATGCCGCAGCCCCGTGTCGGTCAGCGATTCGGGATGGATCTCGCGACGGGCGTTCAGTTCCACCGATCGGATGCCCATTTGGGCGGCGACGTCGAGGGCACGTTTTAGGGGCAATCCCAGCGAATCGATCCGGATCGCAAGGTTCAGTTCAGCCATGGGGGTCGCAGGTCAAAAGGAAGGGAAGCGTGATTTGTCACCATAACCAAGCCGACGGATTCTGCGTAGAGCACTACCAGCGGGAGAGGCTTCCCGCTGGCATTGCCAGCACGTGGCGTCAGCCAGTGGCCCACGTCGGCACTGCACCGGCCGCTCGCTCACGCTTCCCGCTGGCATTACACCTCGTCCAACCATTCCCCCAGCGCTTCGTCGAATGCTTCGGGTTCGGCGGCCTGCTGTCGCGCGACTTCGTTAATCACCCGCAGCGCGTCCATGGGCGTGATGAACCCGTCGCCGTTGACGTCATAGAACGGCGGCGGCCCGACGGTGTCAGTGATTTCGAACAGCTTGTAGGTCGACCGGTGATACACCGACGCCCGCGCCAGCTCGTTTAGCACAACCAACGCATCTAACGCTCGGACAAATCCATTGTCATCGACATCGAACCTGTTGATCGGGTTTTGCCATCCGTTACTCGCCTCCAACAGAATGTTGCTGACCTGGACCTGACTGTTGTCCTCTCCGAACCCGACCAGATCGAACATCAGCGTCGCGGTTTCACCGCTAGCCTCTGCTGGCAAGCTGATGACCACGTCGATCGGTTGGCTCAGATCACCGATGCGGCCACTGCGTGAAACCCCTTCAACCGTCACACCATCGGCAAAGTACACCGTCCCGTCGGCCTGGATCGAAAGCAGCGCATCACCGCCGGGCAACTTGGGCATCTGCCCCATCCAACTGGTCGCACCGGCCGAATCCAATAGCGCGACCTCAAACACCTCCGGCGGGTGCACGGCATTGCCATCGGCGACACCCCCGACATCCATCGAGATGCCCGACAGCGTGAACGAAATCGTATTGATCCCGCTGGGAACCACAAACGTCTGCGACAGATCCGAAATCATCCCCACGTCCTCGCGGAGGGTGGCCATTTCCGCGGCGACGGACAGTCCGCCAAGATGATCCCAAACAAACTCGGCAGACGAGGGTTCCGGTTCGGCAAAATCTTCGTTACCCAGCCCGACGGCGGGTCCGGCCGACATTGCATCCTCGATGTCTTGAGCGATCAAGACGAAACCGAGTTGGTCCTTCGTTTCGAGATACAGCGGGCCCGACTGATAGGTTTCCACAAAATCGGCATCGACCGCCTGCAAGGCCATCTGAACCGCTTGCACATCCCAATCGGTCAGGGACTTCGAATGGCCTCTGACAATGGCACCGGCCATGACAGCATCGGGATGAACGTCCGGGTCGAGTTCCGAGCGATTGGATTCGAAGACGACCGATCCGGCGGGCAACAGCATCGTCCAGCGATCATCGTCGAATTGCTGTCGACTGCCGAATGCCGGAACGGCCGGATCGAATCCCAACCCGTGTCCGATCTCATGCAGAAGCACCGAATGCAAATCGTATCCCGCTCCGTTCCAACCGACGCCGGAGGCATCATCATCGATCGTGATCAACGCCTGGGCGGGACGTCCGAACTGGTCACGATCAATGATTTGCGTGGTGCCGAGCACGCCATACGGAAGGTCCGAGAGGGCAAAAACAAATTCGACATTTGGAATGAACCCCAACTCATCGGCCCAATTCTGAGTGGCAAAGCTACCGCACAGCGTTACCGATTCCACCGTCAGTGGTGCGTCGCAAGCCGGCTGATAGGTGCGGCTGTCATCAAATGCGGCTTCGACAGCCTGTTGAACTTGTTCGTCTGGTAGAACGAGAGGAACCACCGAGCCTGAATACGGCAACGGACCGTAAATCCCCATCGCGAGCAGCTGATACGATGCTGGCACATCGTGGTGTTCTGCGAGAATCTTGACGCTTCCATCGGACATTGTCGTGGACTGCAGTTGCAATCTCCACATGCCCTCGGGAACATTTGGCCCTTTCAAGTCCCCAAACTCTTCGCGAAGCCGTTGTGCCTCAATCAGAACGTCCGGATCCACTCCCGGCGAATCCTTGGTGGGCCCAAACAGATAATCCTTGAAGGGGACAAGATATCCATGTGCCCCCTTTTCGATGGGGCCCTTTGCAATTGCGTCATAAGTATTGAGGCCGGCAAACTCCTTTTGGTCTTGTTTGTACAGCTCGATCAACTTGTACCTACCGTCTGGTGTCGCCTCAGCAGCGCGAAACGTCTCGAGATTCTCATCGAGTTGGCGAATGATTCGGGGATCGGTCGCTCGCTTCCGTCGTTCCTGCAATTGTTTTTTGGCGAACTCAAAAAATGCATCGACAAACTCTTTGCCAACGATCTCGACATTTTTCATGTTCCCATCGGCGTCCCGGACCTTCACCGGCCTGCCGCGTCCGTCCTTCAATACCGATACTGAGTGCAGTTTTTCGAAGAGTTTCGAATTCAGGGTTACGATATTGAAGTCAAAATCACTTGCGCTTCCCAACGGTGTTTTGAAGAGATCAGCAACAGAGCGCCATGCGAACTGCCAGTTCGAACCGTCGAGAAGATCCAATGGCGATTTTTGACTCGTCGCGATTCCATAGACTTGCCGGGCGCGGAACAGGAATTGATCGGCCGAAGCACCGAACGACCCGCGTTCAAAAATCCCTGCGATTCCGTTCTGTTTAGCGAACGCTGAATCGCGGACAAACTGCGCCGATATCTCGGTCATAACTTGGTCCCGCGTCCAGATCTCGTCGAGCCGATTGATGACCTGGACCGCTTGCTCCGGCGTCAAATCATCTATTTTGGATGACAAACTGCCGCTGCGGGTCGAACCGAGTTTGACATCCACGGACTCGGCAAGAACGTCTTGCAGTCGGTTCCAAATGTTGGGCAGTCCGGCCCGCCCTACCGGCCCCATCAGTTCCTCTAACTTGGCTACCATCTTGAGCCGATTTTCGTCGAGCCCACTCTTGGCCATCTTGATCAGTTTCGCCGTGTCGGCTTGAACTCGGGCTGTTTCCGCTTGCCAATCAGGGTCTTTCAGACGACGGATACGATTTGCCATTCCTTCTACATCGTCAAAGATATAGTGCTCCATGTCATTGGCATCCGGCTTACCAACCGTATAGCCCTCTTTCTTGCCGTTCTTTGGTGGTTCCCGAAGCGTACGCGAGATTTCGACCGTCTCGGCGACGCGTTTCAGTTGTTCGATCTCGGCACGGGTAAGATCGGAAAGGCGCGCTTTGTTACCCGGATCCTGGAAAAAGGCATCGACCCGCGATCTGACTTGATCGAATTGAGCTTCTGGTTGATCCAAATGGTTTTTCCGAAGCGTTTCATAGTCGAAACGTCGATTTCCTAAATTGATTTCCCGAATCGACGGCATCGTCGGTGCATCCATCGTCGCGCTAGCGCGGACCTTCGGACGTTGCGGCAGGCTAGGGAGCAGGCGATACAATGCGGCCCCGCCACCTCGGGCAATTGATTTTGCACCAAACGCCAACCCGCCCCCGACGACGGCCCCGCCTATCGTCTCGGCGATCATGCCGATCGCTTGGCCCTGCCGCGCCGGATCACCGGACGCCAGATCGGCCGGCAGATTGAAGATCGCTTCGGCCATCATCCCGGCGACCTGTGCGACACCGAGTTGTTCAACCGCCGTCGTGATCTGACTGTAATTCTGACGCTGTTGGCGGTCGCTTTTGCCGCTGCCGTAGGCAAGCGAGATTTCGAACGCATCGATTCCAAAGGCCGCCATGTCGGCGATTCCCTGGTAGATCGAAAAGATCGCCGCGTCGGTGACCAGACTCAGGTGCATCGACAGGTCTTTGATCTCGGTGATCTTATTGCCGTCGGCATCCGTTTTTCCGGTCGCCTGACGGTTCTGCTTGCCACGTTCGGTGATGTGTTCCATCAAGCCGTTGGCCGCCGCGATTTCGCCCGACAACCATTTCCCGGCCGCTGTCAATCGACTCTTGAACTGATTGATCGCGGCTTCACTACTGTCCGGAATCTCACGCTTTGTTAGCGCCAAATCGATCGTGCCGTAGTACATCGCGAGCCCCTTTGCCGCGCCGGCCAGAAACGGCTGTGCCTTGGCATAGGCTGCATTGGCGACGAAGTCGATCGTCGCGCTCGTTTCGGCGACAAAATGATGGGACGCCCGCGCCAGCCCCATCCCACCGAAGGACACACCGGGCTGCAACGTTAATGTCTGCAGCTTGCCGCTGAATCCGGCGGGAACGCCACCGGCGAACGAGGCGGCTTGTTGGGTGCGGTTAGAAAGTCCGCCGATCGCAAGACGTGCCAACCCCGACGGATCGCGGTAATTGGCCGGATCGCCGCCGGCGTAGCGATACAAGTTGGTATCCATCCCGGCAAAACCGCTGGGATCAACCGAGATGAAACGTCCCAACGACGGGTCGTAGTACCGGGCGGCCATGTAATACAGCCCCAGCGGCACCACAAACTCCGCGCCGGTGTACAGCAACCGCGACGATTCGCCCGGATCGGATTGTTCGCTGATCTGGCCGTAGGCGTCATAGTGCAACCGATTTGCGACCGATCCATCGGCGTCCACGATCAGCCGCGTCGAATCGGCCCGGTCTTTTAATAGGAACTGATAGTCCGTCGGACCGGTCACTTGCGCATACGTCGCACCACCGACCGGGTCGCTCAGGTAGACGACTTCCGGAGCCCATTGGCTGGCTGGATTGTCAACGAATTCGGCGACCAAGGTTTCGCCGTCATAGATGAAGTAGCGGTCCTCGACGAGTTCGGCTTGCTCGCCGGGCGCGGCCGGTTCCAACGTCATCTGGCGAACGCGATGGTCGAACGCATCAAATTCGTTTCGGACGATTGACAACGTGTCACCGTTTTGGTCAACCGTTTCCACCTCGACCAACCGATTTCGATGGTCCCAACGGTACGTTTGGGTTTGTCCACTGACCGAATCTTGGACTTCCGTCAAATTGCCCTCGTCGTCATAGGCAAAGGTCCGTCCTCCTGCACTGGTCACACGATTGGCGGTTCCGACAACGATTTGCGAATCCGTCCGATTGCCGGCAAGGTCGTAGGAGTAGGACTCGTCTTCCGTTCCGGGGCGATCGACGGATGTCAATTGGTTGGCCTGGTCATACAGGTAGGTCGTCGTCCCACGGATGTCGGTTTCCGTCTGAATCTGACCGTCCGGATAGTAGGTCGCAGCGAACGTGTCCAAAGCCGTTCCGCCGACCGAGTGGACGATGGATTGAGATAGACCACGGTCGTCGTACTGCAATTGAGTGTCTGCGACCGCTTGACCGTCCGTGCCTCGATAGACCAGGGAACTAACCAATCCCGGCAGATCGTCGGTGTAATCCAGATCCAAGGAAATTGGAGCTGCAAACGTGCCACCGAGTGAGATCGAACGCAACCGCTGGTCCGCGTCAGGTCGTGCATAGGTGGCCGTCAACAAGGGATCAATTTCCGACTGGGCCGTCAGCGCAAACGTCGTCGTCCTGCCCAGCGCGTCGGCATCGCGATCCAACAACAGTTGGTGGTTTCCGGTGTAACGAAGCGTTTGTGAATCGAGGTGTCCCGACGCATCGTCGTAGAGATCGATTTGGATCTCATTATCGCCATCGACCGCGGAAACCAATCTTCCGTCGGCATCAATGTCATAGACGATTTGATGGACAGCGTTGTCATTTCCATCCAGCCATGATTCGTTGCGAACCGCTCCCGAATGATCGACGACATATTCGATCGTCCGTCCGTTGCGATCGACCGAACGGATCAAATCGCCGGCCGGATTGTATTGGCGAGTGGAATCACCAAAGGGAGTCGTCTCTCGCAATAGCAAGTTGGTTGCGTCATATTCGAACGTGGTGCGCGTTTGGCCGGGATCAACGATGGCGGTTTGATTGCCGAACGCGTCGTATTCGATTTCGGTTTTCCGCCCGATCGGATCGATGGTTTCGGTGCGACGGTTCCTACCGTCGTAGACGTAACGCGTCGGGCTGCTGTCTCCGGCGGCCGTGACACTCGTCAAGTTTCCGACCGCGTCGAAGGTCGACGATGATGTCTGTCCTTCCGCATCGGTCGTCGTCAGACGGTGGTCTCGAGCATCGTAGGTGTAGCTCATCGACCAGCGACCTTGCGATTGCTTTTCCAGATTTCCGGCGGCGTCAAATGTCCGCACCAAGTCGGGATCGTCGCGGTACTCGATGCGATCCACGCGGCCGAGGGCGTCAAAATGGTGAATCTGAGCGACGCTGCCGGTGGCATCGGTGATCACCGTTCGAACGTCATTCTGATCGCTGTGATAGTCATACGTTTCGACGAGATCGCCACGGTCTTGACCGCCGTGGATGACGTAACGCGTTTGCCGTCCGACGGTATCGTATTGCCAGCTTTCGACGTGACCGAGCGGGCTGGTCCGCTGTACCAGATCGCCGTTGTCGTTGTAGTCCATCAGCGTCGTGCTGGTGCGGGGATCGACATCGGTCCCGGTCGGCAGTTCTGTTTTGATCAAGCGATTGGCGCGATCATAAGTCATCGTTTCGGCATAGGCCGGCCCGCCGTGCGGGATCACTTGGATCACGTTTCCGACCACGTCGTAATACAGTTCCTGAACCAGCAAACCGTCGTACGGGGTCCCCGCAAATCCCGGCGTTGAACGCGACGCCTGGGGGTTTTCCGGAGTTGCGGCGGATTGGGTGACGCGGACCGGCCGGCTGAGGGCATCGTACTGGGTCTCGACCGCGTAAAAGGTTCCGGTAGGATCGCGCGGGTCGGTTCGACGGACCTCACGACCCAGCGAGTCGTATTCCCAAGTCAGCACCGCTTGCTCGGTCGTGCCTTCGGCAAGCACCTGGCGGAGCGGCAGATTGCGGGCGCCGAACTCGGTCCGGTGGATGAATCCACGCGCATCGGTCAACGTGATCGGATTCCCGGCGGAGTCGTACTGGTAGTGAGTCGGGACGCCCAAGGGGTCGGTCTGACGCACGACTCGTCCCAGGCCGTCGTATAGGAATTCCGACGTGTTGTTTCGCTCGTCCGTCCGACGGACCACTTCCCCTTCGGACGTTTGAAGGTATGTAAACCGGGTCTCATGGCCTAAGCCATCGGTTTCGACCAGTGGTCGGTCGCCGGCATCGTAAGTGGTGTATGACGTGCCAAACTTGTCGGTCGTCGAAAGCGGATTCCCATAGCGATCGATCGCCCACTCGATGGAATCACCCACGGCATCGGTAATCCGGACAGCTCGTCCGATATCGTCGTAGTCGATCGTCGTGATGTAGTCGGGCCCTCCAAATCCACGGTGGGTCAATTGGTTACCGACCTCGTCATAGGTGAACGACTCGACCAATTCCTCAGGGTTTTGCTCCGTTCCCGACGGCATCCGTCGCTCGGTTAAATTGCCCGCTGCGTCATACAGGAACAAACTCTCGTAGCCGTCCCCACGGGGATCGATCTGTCGGGCGAGGTGACCGGCCAGATCGTATTCCCAGCGTTCGAGCAATCGCGACACCTCGGTATCATCACGTCCGTCGGGATGATCGATAATCGCGACGTTCCCCAGCGTGTCATACGTCGTGGTGGTGTGATAGGCATCGCCACGGTCGTCGACGCGTTTGACAATGTTTCCGGCGCGCTGGTATGCAAACGATTGCGTCGCGACGGGACCGGGGGTTTCTGCGGTACCTGTGGGTTGCATGATCTCGATCAAGCGACCGGCGCCGTCAAACTTCGATTCGACGGTGTAGTAGTCGCCCCGCGGGTCGGTCGTGGCAGTTTTCTGTCCAGACCCGTTGTAACGATACGACGTGGTGTGTTTCTCCTGATCAGTCATCGATCGAAGCCGGTTTGCCGCATCGTACGTGTATTCGATGCTCGCCGGCTGACCACCGAGTGCGATGTTCGGACCGGTCGTCTGGATCAAATTTCCGACTTCGTCAAATTCGACCTCTGTCACCCGGCCAAGAGTGTCGATGGTGCGGTACGCGCGATCAAGTTGGTCGTAACGGTGTTCAACGCGTCGTTCGGGGACAGCAATCCCATCCACCTCGTGGGTTTCGTAGATCTCTAGAGACAGATTCCCGTTGCGGTCATAGTCGTAGCGGTTGACGTGCCCGAGCGGGTTGGTCGCTTTCACCGAACGCCCGGCGTTGTCATATTCGAATTCGTTTTTCGTCAATTCTCCGAACGTGTCACGCAAAGGGCCTTCCTTGCGTTCCAGCCGTCCAGCGGCATCATAGATATAGCGTTCAATCGCTGGCGTCAGTTGCTGGCCGGGAAGCCCCCGCGGACTGGTGGTCTGCTCCAGTCGCCCAAGAGCATCATACTGTTTCAGCGTCGTAAAGTACTCGCCTCGTGGATCCTGACGCGACAGCTCGCGCCCCTCGGCATCGTAAAGGTAGGTCCAGGTTGCGGGGTCACCCGGAAACTCGGGTGTCCCGGTGTTGGTCGTGGAGGTGTGCAGGTGCCCGGCGGCGTCATAGGTATTGATCGTGTTGAAGAAACTTCCCCGTGGATCGATTTCCTCTAACACATTGCCGTACGCGTCGTACTTGTACTCGGTCACTTCGGCTGGTGCCGTGTGATCGAGCAATGGAACTGAAACCTGTTGTGTGCGAGTGGAAACACGACCGAGCGGGTCATAGGTGAACTCGGTTTCAATCCCCCGGGGATCAATCACCCGCGTCCGTGCATCCTTCTTGTCATAGGTGTACCGCGTCACCATGACTTCATCACCACCCTGAAGTCCCGACGGCTGCTCGATTTGGGTGACATTGCCGCGATTGTCGTACTGGAACTTGGCGACGTACGAAGGGTCACGCGTGTAGAACCGCGGATCCCGTGTTTCGATCGTCCTGCCGGCCGGGTCGTAGACATATCCGGTTTGATAGCCCTCCGCGTCGATCATCTCGACGCGCCGATTGGCGTCGTCGTACACGTGTTGCGTGACGTGCGTCGTGCCAAGGCCCGCAATTCCGTCACAAGACGTCAAACCCGCGTTGGGCGAGATTTCCAGGACCAGGTTTCCGGCGGCGTCATACACGATACACGACGTGTTCCCCAACGCATCCGATCGCCCGATCGCACGATTCAATCCATCGTACTCGACCGTTGACGTGTGCCCGAATGGGTTGGAAATCTCGGTTTGGTTGCCGGCTTTGTCATAGTCATAGGACCAGTCGTGATCGAGTGCATCGGTTTTGGCCACCAAACGCCCCGCGCGGTCGTATTGGTATCGCGTGATCCAATTCGGATCTCGCGGATCGGTTTCCGAGACGATGTTGCCGATGGCATCGTAGCCGAGGGTCACGACAGATTCTTGTTGATCGCCGATGGGACCGAATGGCGCACGGATTTCATACGGCCGATTTAGTCCGTCGAACTTCGTCGTTGTGATCAATGAGCTGTCGCGTGGGTCGCTGATGCTGACCTGATTTCCAGCGTCGTCGATGACCGTGTGAATGAAGTATTGTTCCGCAGTTCCTTTTGCGTACGTCGTGGTTGCCAGATCCAATTTTCCGTCGTATTCGAACTCTGTCACGTAGCCGAGTGGATCGATGTTCTGGAACAGTTTCCCGCGTGCGTCGTAGATGATTCGGTGGCTTGCGGCATCGGCAGATCCATACGCATCAATCGTTTCGATCGCGCGGTTAAGCTTGTCATAGATCGTCTTGGATTGCACCTGGGTTCCGGCGATCTGGGTTGTCAGGACGTTCCCCAGTGTATCGGACTGACTGATTTGAACGATCGGAGAACTGTTCTCTCCCGTCGGTCGTGTGACCGTCAACGTGCGTCGATCGGAAGAGTACGAGTGTGTCGTCTCGACGAATCCGAGTGCGTTCAGATTCGGTGCCGGCGTTTTAACTTTGGTGACCGTATCCCAACCGGGGTCATATTCATACTCGGTCCGATTTCCTTCGGCGTCGATGGTCGCCGCGATGCGTCCTACTTTGTCATATTCGGTTCGTGTGACGTATCGCTGGTCGTTGGATGAATCGGCATGGCGTGGATCAAACTCCGCGACCTTTCGATTTAGAGCGTCATATTCATAACGCGTCGTTTCGTTCAGCGGATTGGTTTGCTCGGTCATTCGGTGCAAACCGTCGTATTTGTAGGTCGTAAAGAATGGCGTGGGTCCTTCGACCGCATCGATCCGACGAGCGTCGGCCAGGGTCAGCAGTTGTCCCTCACCGGTATAGGTCATTAAGGTTTCCCCGCCTTCGGCATCGATGATCGTTCGCCGCCGATTCATCGTATCGAGCAAATATTCCGTCACGAATTCTCGCGGGTCGGTGACGGTCCGGATTTGCCCCTCGGGGTAGTAGGCGTACTCGGTCGGGTTAGCATCACCGCGCTGTTTGGTTTCGACACGGTTTCGATCGTCAAAGGTGTAGGCAGTGACAAATTCCAACGACGTCCCGGCCGCTAACACTTCGGCGGTCTGATTGCCTGCGGCGTCATAGTGCCATTGTGTGACGTGCTGTTCGGCGTCGATCCGCTGGGCCAGTTGATCGAAGACGTTGTAGGTGAACTGAGTCGTTTGTGCGCCGGTCGTATTGGCGACGACCGTTTTGGTTTTCCGATCAGCGTTGTCAAATGTCGTGATGACGTTTTGGTCCGGAAGCGGCCCGGATTCGACGCGCACGCGGCCGCGTGCGTCCAAGGTCCGCTCGATCGCTTTCCCGTGTGGCGGGATGACCGTTTTGACTCGGCCCGCTTGATCACGAATGAATTTCGTGACGCGTCCCAGTTCGTCATAAGTGGCCGTCAGCTCGTTGTAGTCGTTGTAGACAGACACGGTAAAATCACCGGCCGGATTCTGCATGACATACACGTCGCCGTTGTCGGCGGAGACCCCGTAGTCCGGCGACAGCGTGGAAAGGTCATAGCCGTACCGGGTGACGTAGGCCAATTCCGTCGCGTCTTCGGTCACCGTGGACGGTCGGTCCATGACATCGTGCGTTCGGCGTGTGACCGCCTGGTCACGATCGACTTCGCGAATCACGTTGCCGTGAGCGTCATGGTCGGTCGTCGACGTGTAGGTCGGCGTGTGCTGGTCACCCACATTGGTCGTGGTGACGACGCGGTTCATCACGTCACGCGTGTAGCGGGTGCGATTCCCATTGGCGTCGATTGTTTCGCTGACGAAGCCTGTTAAATCGTCATAGATGTACGTCCGATCCCCGTCTGCAAACGTCTGTTTGGTCATCCGGCCGTATTGGTCGTAGTCCGTGTCGGTCGCCAGACCACGTCCGTCGGTCAGCACGTCCGGCAATCCCGCATCGGTGTACGTGAATCGCAACACGACCCGATCTGGGCTGCCTTCGGGCGCATTGGAATCGGTCAATTCCGTTTGAATGATGTTGCCGTTGGTGTCCAAGCTATGCCGGGTCACCCGTCCGATGGCGTCGGTGATCTCGACCGGGATGTTGTACGATTCCTGGTTCCCCGTCAGGAATTCATAGTCCCATCTCGTCTTGATCGACGCCGGCGAACCGTCTGGGAAATCACGCTGCTCGATAATGTTGCTAAACGCGTCGCGCACATAACAGACCAGATTACCCTCCCCATCGCGTTCCGCGGTGATCCGCCCTCCGGCGGCATTGCGAGCGACATCGGTATGATTTCTGGGACTTTCCAGGGTGTCCTCGTATTGGCCATAGCCGGTCATCGCATAGCGATGATGCTTTCCTTTGAAATCGGTGTGTTCGGCTTCTGCATAAAACGCCGTCGCGGGATCGTCGTTCGTTTCCGCCTGTGGATCGCACTCACCGACGAACCGTGACGAAATCGATCGAGTCTCGGGGCTGGACAGAATGTCCAAGACGGGGGAATCATCCACGCTGGCGGTTTCTTCAATCGGGTGTAAGAATCCGATCTGTGCCGGCGTGAGAGTGAATGACGCATCATCCACACGAATGCCGGATCGGAGCCGACCGTCGACGTCGTTGTAGACATAGGTCTCCGAAAAACTGGCAGGATTCGTTTCGTTCGGGTCATTCCCGCGTTTGAGGGTCTGGGAAGTCATCAAATGCAGTCCGATTTCGGGATCGGACTGGTGCTTGTACTCGTATTTGAAGCTGCGATCGATTCCATCGGGGTCAGTGATCGCAAGTAGATTTCCTTTTCCGTCCTGCTTAAAACGAGTGATTCGTGACGCCGGATCGGTCACCGACGTGATGCGATCACCGCTGTAATTGAAGATCGTTTCCAGCCCGACCGGATCGACGATCTTGACCAGCTTGTCACCGTTGTGCATGAATTCTGTTTTGTTTCCATTGCGATCGGTGACCGATTCCAACATGCCTTTCAGGTCGAACTCCTGCACCGTTCCATCGCGCAACCGCCGTCGGTAACCTTCTTCGGAAACGGTCATGACCGAAAAGTCGTTGACCAACGGGGTGAAGATCTGGTCGTCTTCTTGCGGCGCCAGGAAAATTTGTTCCAATCCGTTTCCGTCGACCAGCAGAGCGCCACTGTCACCTGGATAGAGCCGCAGATAATTGGCCAATCCCCATCCGGCGCCGAACGCGGACTCCGTTTGATTGACGTGTGCATATGGAAACGTTTGGCTTTCCATTCGTCCGACGAATGTCTCGCCACTGCGACGGAGTAGCCCGTATTCCACCTCCATCGTGTACAGCCCGGTGGGGGCATCGGACAGGTTGATTTGCAGTCCTGCGCCGTACGTGAAATCTTTCTTGGCTTTGGGAAGCTTGAATAGATTTGTGTCCTCGGGAAGATCGTATTTGACCGCGTCTTCTTTCGACAATCCGTCGGCGGTGTAGCGAACGCCGTCCTTGTCGATTGCAATCAAACGATAACCGAGTCGATCTTCCGCAGCGTCGTAGCGAATCTGGTCGAGTCCTGAGAGGTTGATGTGGTAGATCGGACGCGGGTCGGCGCGCAGCGAGTCGTAGGACCACTGGAGGGCACGGACCTGTTCCTGCGATCGATACCCCACCAGGGTGTGCGATTCGCTAAGTGCACCGCTGTGTACTTCTGCGGTCGCCGAGATGCCGGCTTCGATGGCAAGGGCTTGATTGGGGAAACTTAACAGGGACGTGGTTTGGTTGTAGGGCGTTGGTGCGAGCGCCAACAAATCACCTTCGATCGCCGGCTGCACCGACACGCCACGCGGTCCGTCGCCGGCCGGCAACGGTGCGTAACGATTGGGCGACTGCCCATCCGGCCCGATCGGCGGAATCCCGTAGAACGTTGACCCGTTGGAATTGTAGAAATGAATGTCAGCTGCGACCGCGGTCTTGGGGAACACGCGATCGATGGGAACGGTTGAAAGTGCACCACGCAATAGCGCCGACAGAGGTCCCGAGTTTGCCGGATCTTCGGGCAAGAATTGCGTCCAACTCGGCACCGGATCCGCTTTCGCGAGATCTTCGATGTGTGCAATCATCGCGGCCAGATTGTAAGCTGTGACGAGATCCCGGGTCTGCTGTGCTGCCAAGACCAGTCCGCTTTGAACGGCGACCGCCAAATCATCAGTGAATCCGTTGGGGATTGGATCCGTCGCCGCGACAAGACGTGGACGATCTAACGTCGTATCAAAGTCACCCAGAGGATTGCGGATCACGCCGATCGTGCCACCGGCTGCTGCCAAAAAGAACTCCGTCGTGTTCGTCGTCTCGTTTCTGACGGTGGGGTTGTAGACAAAAAACGGGCCGACGCCCGGATCTGCTTTCGGGTCTCCGGGGGTAAATTTCCGATAGCCTGTCACGAGCGCATACGAGGGGTGTTCGCCGATCGCATCTTTGAACTGATCTTTGGCGACAAACACGACGCCTTGGGTGTTGCTGACACCATGGACCTGCGTCGCACGCCCTTCGGTCAATCGGGGAATCGCTCCAAAGGTGTTGAAGTTGACATAGTCGGGATCAAACGCACCGCTGACGTCTTTGCGTAAAACGGTCAAACCATTGGCGTCGGAGACGCGGTCGCCGACCAAGATCACATCGGGATCATCGGTGATGGTCAATTCGTAGGGACCGGGTCCGACTCGTGTCACACCGAGCAGATCTTTGGGATCGACTTCAGGAGTTTCGATCAGATTTCCTTCATCGTCGCGAAGCTTTACCGAGATGACGTGGCCGTGGTTCCCCGTGCGTCCGCGGAACAAGTCCTGCGCCGGCGCTGCGACGAATAGGCGATCTCCCGATTCACTGATCGCGATGCCTCGCAAGCCGAGTTGTCCGATGCCGAAGTTGCTTCCGATGTTCTTGGGGATCGCGATCGTGTTGATAACGGTGTGATACTTTGGCGAAAACGAATCCGCGTCGATCACATAGATGGCGGCCTTTTGAAGGTCCGTGACATACAGCCGTCTGCCCGTCGGATCGGTCGCGATGTCGAACGGCTTGGCGCCGACGGGCAATTGAATCGCGTTAACGCCCTTGGTTCCGTCGGTTTCCGCGTTCTCGGTGTCGGGTCGCGTGTCGATTTGCCCTAATGCGATCGCATCGACGACCGCCACCCCCGCGGAGGCTTCCAGTGTCACATAGAATTTTGTCCCGTCGAGTGATGCGAGCGTCTTGCGCGGTGCCAAATCCCGCGTGGTCACGCCGTCTCGAAGACTGATGACGGCCTGGACCCGCGGATGAAGCTTCGTGTCGCTGCCGGGAGGCAGCGGATCACACGTCTCGCCAGGTTGATTCCCCTCAAGCGTCGTGCACACCGTGTGAATGAACAACTCGTCCGGGCCAACCGCCGCGGACGCCGCATAACGCTGGTCACCCAAAATCTGGATCGGGTTACTGGTGATCTCCTGTCGTTTGAAAACTCCGTCAAGCGGGATCTCCATCGGACGCGTGACGGTGATCGCTGCGCCGGATACCTGGGCACCGTCGGGCACATCGAATGACAGGATGTCCCCCGAAAGTCTCAGATCGCTACCGGGGATGCGAATGTCCTGACCACCGATCGCGAGCCGTTTGCCATCGGTGTCAAACGTATCACGACCGCCGATTTCAATCGTCACGTAAAGGTCTTTCAGATCATTGCCGAGCGTTTTGTCGCCCGATTTCGGCGCGTTGGCATAGGGGTTTTCGATGAGAAAATCCTTGCCTTCGATTTCCAGCTCAAGGGCTTTGCCAGCTTGAGTCGGGAACACCAGTTTGCCGTTGATCAGCGATGGCGGTGTGTCGCGGGGTTCGGTCCGGTTGAGTGACGGCAGGATGATGGTCGGGTTCTGGCCCGGTTGGATTTCAACACCACGCGAATCGACTTCGACCAATCCCGAGGGCCGAGTGTCATACGACGCCATGGTGTACGGAATCGAAAATGGCAACGGGACCTCCCACAATCCATAGGCGTCGTGGCCGGCATAGAACTTCGTCGATCCGTCATTGGCACCGTTGCGATCGGTTTGCATGCTACTGACATAGTCACCGAACTGCGGATTGCCACGTGTCGACAGACGTGTTGAAAGGTCCGACATCGCTGTCAGGCTAGATCCCAGCGTGGGGACCCCGGCGAACCAAATCCCGGCTTGGGTTCCACGGAATGTGTGGCCGAGTACCGGGTTTCGTCCACCCACGCCCACGTTCGGCGGACTAGTTGTGTGAACGCGGCCGTCAGAATCGACCGTCATCGAATCAACGATCATCCACGACAGTTCCGGCGTCGCGTCTCCCGTTTGCGGATCGGTCAGTGTGACTTCGACCGGAGTGAAGAGATAAAACTGGTCTCCCGTTGAATAGCCCGATCCGACTTCGAGCGAAACGCGAACCGGAAACTCGTTTTGCTCTGACAATCCCTCGATGCTGAATCCGCTGTGGAATTGGAAGTGGGGAGGCAATTCGTAGGGCAACGCGGTTTCGTCGACCGAACCGACGGTCAATGGAGTCGCCTGATCCAGGGTTCCCGGAGCGATCGAAACCTGCGGACCGTCGATCAGACCAAAGATCCCGCCTTCGGTTCCAACCGTCGCGGTCGATTCGTCAATCAATTCACTGACGGTGAACTGGGTCGTGTAACTGGTGCTGCCGCGGATGACGATGACTTCCGTCGTGCCCAAACCGACCGCTGTGATCAGTCCGTCAGCGGAAACGCTCAAAACATCGGGGTTCTCCACGTAGTATTCCGTTTCGGCATCCGCAGTGACATCCGTCACACTGGTCGCTTCGCGCAGACGCACCAAGAACGGTCGTTGGTCGCCAAGTTCGAGCGAATAGCTGTCCGGATAGACATCGACAAATTTGATGTCTGGACGATCGACGCGTACCACCGTTGCGGTTTGAAGCCCGAACGCCGTTGCGACGATCGTGGCGGCCCCCTGCTGTTTGGCCAACACCAATCCGTTGTCAGTTGCCGTGGCGATCGCCGGATCGACCGAGGTGTACACCACATCGGTTGCTGCGATCGGCAGTGTCGAACCGTCGGCCAACTCGGCAAGGACCGTCAACGAGACCGCCGAACCGCTGCGGACTTCTGGATCGCTGTCTGAAAACCGCAATCCGACGAGTTGCCGACTTGCCTGTTCGATTACGATCGTCTGGGCGGCAGAGTCAGTTACGCCATCGGTCGCCGAAACGGTCAATTGGCCGTTCGTCCCCACCTGGTCAAATTCGAATCGCAACAGACCATTGCCCAGCGCGAAAAGTTCACCGGAACCAACCTGTGACGCGATCAACATGGTCGCGTCGTGCTCCGGATCTTTGACGAGATCCGATTGCAGCAGGATCAGACTTGAGCCCAGCGTCGACTGTTGAATCGAATCCGCAGTGATCATGGGGCGCTGATTGGCGACGTAACCGAACATCGCGCTGGCCGCCGCCTGATCCACCGAATCAATCACTCCATCACGATTGCTATCCGCGGAGAGAACGTAGTTCGGATCGCCTGCAAGACTGCCCAAGGCACCAGCCAATGCGGCGGTATCGGTCGCATCAACAGTCATATCACCGTCCAGATCACCGGGCAGGTACAACTGCAATTCGTAGTTCGTTCCGCTCGTTCCAGACACCGCGATCTGGTAGGTGCCAGGACGCTCGATGCTGTAAAGCTTGATCGGCCGCGAATCGATTCCCGTTGTCGTCACCGCGGTCAGCCCCGCAATCTTCGCGTTGGCATTGTCAAAGCCCTCGACGATGTCCACGCCCAGATTGATTCCGCCGCTGGGACTGCTACGGAGTTCTCCTTCGGTGATGGTGAACGCGTACGTGTCAGCACCGGTTCCCAGTGTGCCCGTGATCGGGGCGGCCAGGAATTGACGTGTGCCGCCCAGATGGGGTTGGATTGACATGACGGTGTCGACCGAACCGTCGCTGTCGTAGCTGATCGATTGGCCCTGCGTTGCGTTGGGGCTGATCGTCGTCAGACGCGAATCCGTGTCGTAGCCGTAGAAGCTTCGATCGCCTGTCGATGCATCGATCGCGACCGCCAAATGGCCGCTGTCGTCATAGCGGTAGACGAAATGATGGCCGTTCGGGCCGACCAATTCGCTGATCCGTCGCTGACTGTCGCGGACGATCGTCAATCGGTCACCGTTGGGCGCGACGATCCCGCTGTCGGTCACCCGCAGCGACGTTCCGCCGCCGGCCGCCGTGATACGCACCAGCGAAAAGGGGTCAGGCCTCTTTTTGGCAGAATAGGCAAATTCGTCGCCGCTCGGAGAAACGAGGGTGAAGACGGTCTCGCCGGTGGGGACCAGCGCCGGGCTGTAAGGGAGTCCGCTGCCGACGACGTAGTAGCCCGTGCCGGCTTTGCGCAGGTTGGCATTGAAGCTTTCCAACGTCCAGCCGACTCCCGCGTCGGCTTGCCAGGCGGGCGCAAAGGTGGTTACGCTGCCGGACGAGATCGCCGTCGGCGCGAAACTGAATCCCACGCGCTCGCCGTCGGGCAGCGTCAGGTAAACCCGCGCGTCGGCGGTCATCGCTGCAAACGCATCGCCCGCATCGCCGCCAAGATCGAGCGACAACTGCGGATCAAACAGCGGCAACGTCCACCGCGAACCGAACGCGGAATTCGCCGAAGCGATCGTCAACGAATCGTGCACCCGCGTGATCGGTACTGTGATACCGCCCAGTGAGACCGAAAGATCGGTGACGGTTTCCAGCAGGACACCGGGCTTGGTGGCCGAATTGATCTCAATGTCATGTTCGAACGTCGATGACAAGCCGCCGAAATCGCTCGCCGTCACCCGCAGGCTGTAAAAGCCGTTGGCAAACTTCGCCGGGTCGAGTTCGACGTTTTCGGTGATGCTGGTCGTCCCCTCGCCGATCAACCGCACCGCTCCGCCGCCGCGGGGCACGAGTTCGATGCGATACTGGGCCAGTCCGGTGTCGGAGATATTGACGATCAGATCTCGCGGCTCGGTGAACACCGGCGGAGCGAGTTGTAACACCTCGATGACCGGAGCTTCGAAATCGCTCGGATCGCGAACAAAAATCGGTTTCGTGGTCGTCGTCGTTCGGCCTTCGGCATCGGTCACCACGGCCGTCGCCGTGAATCGTCCGGGTGCGGCGGCCACGAAGGGGCCTCGCCCGAGAGCATCTAACGTGACCGGGGTGCCGTCAATCGAGAGGGTTGCGCCGGAGAGTTCGACATCGCTGTCGGCGATCGGCTCGATCGTGATCGGCTGTCCCGGAGTGGCGGGAAAGCTGGGCGTGGTGACGAGTTGCACTTTGGGACCGGCTGGATCCAACGAAGCCACAATGGTCAACGGCCGCTGCGTGCTCGTTTCGCCATCGTCGGCCGTCAATCGGACGGTAAACGTGCCGGCGTGGAAACTGGCTGCGGTCCAGCGAATCACGTCATCCGCGTCCAGTGTCGCACCGGCCGGCAGATCGCTCGTCGTAAGTGTCACCGTATCGCCGTCGGGATCTGTCACGGTGATCGGGATTTCAAGCAGGGTTCCGATTTGAGCGTTGCGCAGTTGCGGTGCTGTGATCACGGGCGGGCGATTGGTTGCTGCCACGGTCACCGACACATCGATCGTATCCTTCGCGCCCGACGGATCGGTCACGCTGAAGGGCAACGTGTAATCGCCGGCCGAATCAAAGTCGACGTCCCAAATGACGGTGCGCCCGGCTGGATCAAAGTTGAATCCGTCCGGTGCCACGCCGTCAAAGCGGTAGATCAACGTTTCGCCGTCGGGATCACCCGCCGAGAGCGTGAACACCAACTGATCGCCTTCGCGGGTGAACAAACGCGGCAACCGACTCAACGTCGGCGCTTGATTGGTGTTGGTGACCGTCACCACCACATCTTCGCTGCGTGACCCCGCCCCGTCGCTGACGGTGATTCGAATGCGATAGGTGCCGGCCTGAGTCTGGCTGGGAGTCCACTGGAATTGTCCCGATTGACCATCGAATCGTGCTCCACTGGGCAGGCTGTCCACGACGCCTCCGACGACCAACCCGGCTTTAAAGAACACCGGGTCACCGTCGGGGTCGGTCGCAGCAGCGGTCAGTTGCAACGTTTGTCCCTCGGCAACCGTTTGCTGTCCGATCGGGTCCAAATTCGGACGGACGTTGTTGTCACGAACGTTCAGCGTGATCGTTCGCGTTTCGGAAAGTTTGAGTGCGTCGTCACCGTTGCCGCTGTCGGTGACGGTAAAGGAGATGGAGTGCGTTCCGATGTCGGCGGCCGTCGGGGTCCAACTGAATTGATGTCGCCCGTAAACCCCGGTATCGACCAGCGAAGCACCGGTCGGCAATCCAGTTGCAGTGACGTTCAAGGCGTCCTGGTCTGCGTCGGAGATCCGCAGGTCAATGACGAACTCGCGGTCGACCAACGCGACGGAATCAAAGAACGGCGCGAACACCGGTGGTTCGTTCGGGCTGGTGACTTGCAACGTGAATTCAGCCGACGACGTCAACGGCAACGCGCCGGTTGTCTCCTTGGAGGTGACCGCGACCAGGAGATCGTCGCGGTCACCCGGTTGCGGTGCGAGGGACAACAATCCGGTGCCATCACCGTTGTCGGTAAACGTCGCAAAATCCGGCAATCGTGTTGCGCCGTTGAAGGTAACCGAGAGCGCCAACGGCGCCCCCTCGAAGTCGCTGGCCGAAATCGGGATGTCCAGTGTTTGTCCGACGGCGACTGACTGTGCCGCCACATTGGCGATTTGCGGCGGGAAGTTCGCATCGGCGACGGTCAACGAGAGCATCACCGTGTCGGTCGTCGGCACGCCGGTCCCATCGCCGTCGTCGGTGGCCTGGAACGTGATGTTGTAGTGGCCTGAATCATCAAAGCCCGGTGTCCACGTCAACAGTTGTGTGGTGTCGTCGTAGTTTGCGCCGGCAGGCAAACCGGTCACGACGTAGGTCAGATCGGGAATGAAGCTTTCAAAGTCGACGAAAAAGTCCTGGGTGTTGGCCGACGGCGTCACGGGTGCGACGGGGAATTCGGGATCAAACGCCGCGACCCGCAACTGGAACGATTGTCCCTCAAAAATCTCAAACGGATCGATCGCCGGGAAGCGAACTTGTCCATTGAGATTGTTCACCGTCAGCACCGTTTGTGTTTCCGCGAGGGTCTGACCGTCGTCGACAAACAGTGTCAGTTCATAGACGCCGTGTTGGTCAAAACCGGGCGTCCACTCGAAGATCCCTGTGTTGGGATCCAAGAACGCGCCGGGCGGCAAATTGGGCGATAGGTATCGTAAATCATTGCCATCGGCATCTTCACCAAACAGCCGAAACGTGATCTCGTCACCTTCGTTGATGGTTCTTGAGGGAACAGGTGCGATCGTCGGCGCGACGTTCTTGTTGGCGATCACGATTTGAAAGCTGACGCTGGTTTCGACGAAGCCGTCGCTGGTGCTCAGTATGACATCGTCATAGACACCGGCCTGATCGCCTGAGGGTCGCCATCGCAATGCCTGGCCGAAGGGATCAAACACGGCACCGGGCGGCAGGTTGTCGGCAAAGTAGAACAGGCTATCGCCGTCGGGATCAAAACCGCTGACCGGGACTTCGATCAAATCGCCTTCGGTTGCCAGCACGTCATCGATCGGCGAGATGACGGGGGCACGATTGGCGCCCGACACATCCACCGTCCACACTTGGCGTCTGTAGGCTCCCCGGGCGTCGTAGGCTCGTAGTTCGAAATCCACTTTCGGCGATGTTGCTCGACCTGGCATCCAGGCCACCACTCCGGTATCCGGGTTCACGCCGGCCCCTGCCGGTCCTTGCGCCAACACATATGTGATCGTTGCACCATCGGGGTCTTCCGCTTCGGCCGAATACTGGTATGCCACGTCTGCGTTTGCGGCCAACCCTGGTGTCGTCCCAAACACCGGCAATTGGTTCGGCGGCAACGTAGCAAGAATCCGTGGATTGAAATCCAGATCCAACAGATTCGGGTTGGCAATCGCGACCGTAAACCACTGTGAATTCGCCCCGGCGGGCAGCACCGTCCCATCGCCCAGCACCTGATAACCGTTGGCACCGGCCGGCTGACCGGCGTGATCAAAGAATACGACGGAGTTGTCACCAAGATCGTCGAACACAACGTTGATCGGTCCGGCGATGTCAAAGTCGGCAGAGTTGCTGACCATGACGTCAAACAGCAGCGTGCCGTCGGCGCGGTTGATGCGTGTGTTGGAATATGAAACGCGCGTCGAAATCGAGACGTCTTCGAAAACGCGGAACGTCGTGGTGAAGCCGTTG
This sequence comes from Stieleria maiorica, assembly GCF_008035925.1. Taxonomy (NCBI): domain Bacteria; kingdom Pseudomonadati; phylum Planctomycetota; class Planctomycetia; order Pirellulales; family Pirellulaceae; genus Stieleria; species Stieleria maiorica. The sequence continues at coordinate 4,432,960 of NZ_CP036264.1, read as the reverse complement.
CCGCCGATCGGAATTCCCTGTTCACTTTCCACCGTCGGCGCGACGGTCAACTCGTATTCCGCCGGCGGCAATGTTTCGAACAGCAGCTGCGCCGACCGTGTGGCTTTGTCGTAACGCACCGCGCCGATATTGACACTTTCGCCGGTCTCCCTGTTCTTTAAACCATAGTTGGAAGGATTGTTTCCGCCGGCCGGATCGGTCAGGTTGGTGGCGAGCGCGACATCGAAGACAAGTTCCGCGCGGTTCATCCCTTCAGCGATCCGGGTTTGGATCACACGCGGCGCCGCGACGGTAAAGAAGACATCGATTTGCTCGCCCCGCGTGACCAGGAATCGGCCATCATCGATCGGCTGAATGCCTTCCACTCGTCCCCGTCCACCGGTCGCGATCTTGGTTTGTCGCAGCGAAATCGGATCCAGTACCGTCACGCTGCCTTCTGCCTCATGGCCGACCAACAGCGCACCTTCCAGCAGTGACCCGGTCGGGCCAAACGCGATGGACTCGGCACGTCCGCTGACCGTGGCAATCGATTCGGCGCGGCCGCGAAAATCAAACCGCAACACCTCGCCACCTTCCGGCCACGCCGTTCCGTACAGTGTGCCGTCGGCGGCAACGGCCATGGAGTCGACTCGGATTTCGCTGAAAGGAGTCAGCTTGCGGGTCGCGGTGTTGAAGCGGCTGATCCCGCCGGTCGTGGAAACATACAGCGCCGTCTCGCCGGGAATCGCCGCGATCCCCAACGCCACTCCCGCTCCGATCCGATCTAACACCGCACCGGTGTTGGGATCAAGCTGCAACAGCCCCTGGCCGCCGGTCGACGCCCAAAGCTGTCCTGACGCATCAAACGCCAGTTCATAGATCGGAGTCGATGTGGGGTAGGATTCCAGTCTGTCGAGCGTGTCGGATGTCGGGCTGGAACCCTGTCTCAGTCGATACAGCTCGTTGCGCCCCGGTCCGCCCGACACGAAGATCGTCCCATCCGGACCAACCGCCATCGCCAGGGCCCCGATTCCAGCGCCACTTTCACCCGGGATGGTGGCAAACCGCTCGGCCGCCAGCGGGCGAATCACACGCGTGAACCTACTGGGCTGGGTTGCACTGGTTCGGGAGGGAATTCCGAACGCGGCTTCTTGGAACAAGCGATCGGCTACCGTGCCAGGACCGGCATCCGCTTCGGGAATCACCACGGGTTGGACGACGCTGACCGATGGCGCGCTGCCGAGATTGATTTCCGGCAGAAGTCTTGGCACACGCACACCTTGGGCGACGGGTTCGACATTTCCCGCGTTGTCGATCGCGCGCACCAAGAACAGCGGTTGTTCGCCCGGATCCGCCTGATAGACGTACGAGGTCTGATCGGTGCGGTACAACACGCTTCGATAGCGGGTTCCGCCGTCGCGTGAAACGAGCAGCGAATACGTCGCGACACCGCTTCCATCGACGTCGTCGACGGCCGACCAGGAAACTTCGTATCGATTTCCACCCAGTGCCGTGGTCGTCACGGTGCTTGTCGGTGCCGCGGCATCGAGTGTCGCGATCGAGACGCGGCTGTCGACTTCCACGCCGCCGTCGATGATCGACCGCGCGGTCATGCGGATATCATCCCCGGTTGCCAGCGGGTTCGAATCACCGGCCGCGACCACGTTGTTCGCCGACGCCCAGAATCCGACGGTGACCTGCTGGCCGGGCTGCAACAACCCGATGGCGGGATCTACCGGCGGCAGACCGTCACGACCGTCGATCGCCCGTAACAGGTATGACGCCACGCGGGTGTTTGCGTCCACGCCGGCGGTGACTTGCAACACGTATCCGTCGGAATCAGTCAAATCAAATTCGCCGACGAAATTCGGTCGACCGGGCGGCAGCGAGATCGAACGACCGCCCAGTTGGATGTCGGCGACCTGGAAACTGCGTTCGTCCAACGTGTCGTCCAGTGGGACCAAGATGCGAATCTCACGCGCCGCATCAACGGCATCACTGTCGTACGTCGTTTCAACGGTGTAAGGCAATGGCGTCGCAACCGGTACAAAATTTTGGTCGCCGAATCCCGTCGGCCCGGTCAACGTCGTTGAATCGCCGACTTGGTTGCCCAGATCGTCCAGGTTGAAGGCGATTTCATCGGCGATCTCGCCTGCCTCGAAAAGTGGCGGCGGTCCGGCCCGCAGGGTAAACGTGACGAAGGACGTCGGGTTGGCTAGCCCCTGATCAAAGTCGTCGAAGTCCGCCACACTGCCGCCACCGGTCGCGTCAGGCGTGTGACCGTAGAAGCCGCGAATCAGTTCGATCAGCGCGCTCAGGTTGTCACTGGCCGATGCCAGCGCGGTTCCGGCATCGTCGACGATTCCGGTTCCGGTTTCCCCGCCCATCAATCCGCCGATCACGGTGAAGAATGAATTGATCTTTTCCGCTTGGCCGTCGGCAACCGGAGGCGTATCTTCGGGCCGCAACAATCCGCTATCAACCAGTGCTTGCAGGTAAAGCGTGCTGAACGCTTCGGCGTCACCGGCGATCGAAACCAAGGCCGATTGGGCGCGTCCCAGGAACGAAGCGGGAACGTCAATGTCGGCGGCCAAGATGGCGTCGCGAAGCTTGGCCGCTTCACCGCGTTGATACTCCAGGTACTCATCGGCCGTCATCGGTGTCGATGCCGCGGCAACATAGAAGTCGAACCCCAGATCGTCTAATTCGAACGGGCTGAGGTTCTTCAGGAATTCAGGATCCGTCTCCAGCAGCTCTCGCAGCCCCGGATAGATCGTCACGGCCGATCCGATTTCGGTCACACCTTGATTTGGCAGATCGATCGCGACGCCACGCGCGGTCAGCACGCCGGAAAGATTCAGCTCCGGCACGACACCGGAAAAATCGAACGTGCTGATCGAGTCGAACAGCGGTGCAACGGTCGATGCATCACCGCGCAATCCGCTGGCGAATTCGATCGCCGGACCGGGAATCAAATCGGGACGGCGGTTCTGCACATTAGGAAACGCGAACTCCATCAACGTGTAGGGCGTGTCGACATTCGCCAGGTTCTGGACAGCGAACCCGTAGCCGCCTGTCGCGCCGAGATCGATTTGGCTGGGGCCCCCGACGCCGACATTGACCTGCAACGGATCAGCCGATTCGACCTGGAATCGGTACGGATCGACCGCGATTCGCCCATCGGGATGCAGGACTTGAACGTCGTACAGGCCATGCGGGGCGTCACGCAAATCAAACACGGCGACAATCTTCGTCGCGTCGATTCGGGACACCGAAACCGGCGCGAATTCGGCCAAGGTCGGTCGCACCAAACGGACCGCCGCTTGTTCGGGGAATTCGGCGCCGCGAATCGTCATCGTCACGTACCGATCGTCGCCGCCCGAATCCGGCGTCACGTCGGTGATGCCGAATGGCACCCGAGTGGCGATCATCGTCACCGGGTATTCCTGACGCGCCCGCGGATCGTTCTCCTCAACATCCACTCGAACCCCACCGCGGGCGAGCACAAAGTAGCGTCCGCCGAGCGTTTCCGGGATGACCAACGACTGATCGGCCGACAGGTAACCTTCGTAAGCGGCATCGAAGTCAAAGGCGGAGGGCAATCGTTCATGGGCCGCATACAACTCATGCCGGCCGACACCGGTCGTGCTGTCCAGATCAACGCGAATGGTTTGACCGGGCGAGACGTCTAACTGAAACAAACGGCTGACACCGACGGCCAACTGTTCTTCCAGCGGGATGTCCAATCGCAACAGCGGTACGGTGATGTTGACTTCGTCGGCGGACGTCGACGCGTTGTTGCGGTTGTTTTCGCCCTCGACGACGTCATCGAAGATGTCGGTGCGAACGATCACCCGGTACCCGTCCGGCAGTACCGCGGGGACTTCAAAGTCAAGCGATGCGGTGTAGGAATCGCCGGGCTGCAAGGTGCGTGCGGAAAAGGGTTCGACGCGTCCGAGGAAGCGATCGCCGATGTCCCAGGTGTTGTCGGCCGACAGATAAACGGCGTCGGCGATTCGCGCCTGGGCCTTTTCGTCGCCACGGTTTTCGACGGTCCACGAAACCGTCAACACATCACCCACGCTTCCCGATGTCGGCGTCGAAATGTCGATCACCTGCAAATCCGATGGCGGCGGTTGGACGATCAAGATCGGCGTTGCGGAAACCGTGATGTTGTTCCGTTCGTTGGTTTCGATCACCTCGCCATCGGGGCGATTGGAACGCGGAATATCCGTCGCGACAATGATGAAGTAATCGCCGGTGATCCCGCGCGGCAGCCAAGCGGTCTGGGTGATCGATCCGGTTTGGCCTGCCGCCAACGCCTCGTCGCGGCGAATCTGCCGGACGAAGTGATCGCTGGAAACGTCCAGCAATCGATCACGTGACAAATACACCCGATCATAGAAGGGGACTTGCGAATCCGGGATCACGCCGCCATCGTTGCTGTATGTGTAAGTGAACGTGAAATCGTTGCCGACTTCGACGACGTTGGACGGCGGGTCGTCGGGGCTGATGAAGTCGACCGAATCGACCACCAAGTCCGGTGCCGGGACGAATTGCACGTCTAATTGCACGCTGTCCCGATTGTCGCCTTCGTCGTTAAACTCCTGGACCTTATTGCCGCCGCCTCGCAATCGCGTCCAGCCTTCGGCGATCGGGTACGGCAGCGAATAGAGCGCGGCGTTTCGATCGACAAAGGTCGCATCGGTTTCCGCGATCACATGAAACTCCCCGCCGATGTTGTTTGGCACACGGACCTGAAGTGCGACGTCGTAGCTTTCCCCGATCCCGAGTGCTTCATTTCGCCGGAACGCCCCCAGTTCGATGTCATAGGCATCGGTCGAAGTATCGGTCGACAAATAGACTCGATCGTGCCATTGATCCACGCGGGTGACCCGAGTCCCCGCGTTGGTGACCGTGAACGCGACGTCCATCAGCGAACCGCTGTCGGGACTGGTCGGAACCGCTGACAGATTGGAGATCACCAAATTCGGTTCGGCATACTCGATCGCGATGATGTCCGACGAATCAGAGTTGTTCGATTTGCGCCCCGCTTCCCACGTCTTGTCGACAAAGTATTGTGGCCAATCCGGGAAGCCGCTTTTTGCGAATGCGTTGAGTACGGGTACGCCGCGATACAGGTCGACGTTGGCGAACACATGCGCGTACCAATTGCCGCTGCTGCCCGGCGGAGATGCGACGACCATGCTGGCGTTGTAAGAACCGTCGGCTGCGATCGGGGCGTTGAGGACCTTGGCGCGGGAACCGACCAAGATCGCACGGCTGGCGTCAAAGACGGGGTCTTTGGAGAGGTAAACGTGTTGCTTGACCGATTGCGTGACCCCATCGGTCGCGGCGTCACCCGAATTACGAACGGTCCACGAGACGGTGATCGGTTCCCCGGATTTGCTGGTCGGCGACGCCGTGACATTCTCCACGACCAAATCTGCGATCGTATCTTCGACCGGGGCTTGAGCGGCGCCGACGTTGTTGTCGGTGAACGGTCCCTCGTACACTTGGACCAAGGTGTTGGTCGGCCCGGCCAAAATCTCCAATAACTCACTTCGTGAAAACTGTTTCAGGTCTCCGATCTCGGTTTTGCCGATCGGTTTTCCCGTCGCCGATTCGATCCGTTTTAACACCGCGGCGACTTCCTCCAGGAATTTTGCTTCTTCGGTCAGAGCGACGCGAGGGTCGACGTTCGTCCTGACAAAAAAGTGGCTTCCCTTGGCCGACGGCGGCAGCGTGAACTCGACCTCCTGCGTGTACTCATCGCCCGGTTGCAACCGCCCGGCATGTGGAATCGCGAATACAAGTTGATCGCCGGAATCGAAGACGTCGTCGGCGGACACATAAACCGCATCGGCCCAGTTTTCACGGTCCGTCGCGACCGTTCCGATGTTGTCGACCGTCCAATCCAACGCCACCTTTTGTCCGCCGACGATCGGCTGATCGGTGGTCACGTTCAGTTGCCGCACCCGCAAATCCGACGGCGGCGTCAACAGGATGTTGATCGGAGTGCTGGTGTAGTTATTTCCGTCCAGATCGTTGGGCGCATCCGGATTGGTGTTCTCGGCAAACGACGCTTCATAGACACTGCGGTAGCCGTCTGCATAAACCGTCAAGAAATACTGACCGGTCAATCCCTTGGGGATTCTGACCGTCGCCTCGGCTTCGTACGACTGGCCGACTTCCAGAACGCCGCCATGACGGTGCGAACCGATGAACCGATCACCGCGCGCCGCATTGGGACCGTCCAATCCGAGCGTCAACCACAGTTGGTCCGTCCAGGCCCCCGGATCGGTCACGCCGGCGCCACGATTGGTGACTTTGTAGCGAACGGTGAAGGACGAATCGTCAAAGGCGTCGCCGGGGCCGTTGATAAACTCCGCGACCAAGTCCGGCGGCGGAACCGGATTGGCGTCGATCGCGATCGCCTGCGCGTCGCGGTTGTTCCCGTCATTGGGGAATTCATCCACCGCGTTTCTGGCATCGGTTTCGACCAACACGAACCAGTTTCCAGACAGCGCGCGGGGGATCGGAAAACTTGCCGAACTGCTGTACTCAGTTGCCTGCCCGGAGGTCGTCCCGACGTATCCGAGGGCAGAACCGTTTTGCAGTTCTCCCAACAGGATCGCCCCCGATGTGCTGCTGGCTGACGACGACAACCAAACGCGGTCCACCCAGCGGCTGCCGCCCGATGGAGTGTCTGCGGTGCCTGCGTTGCGGACGGTGAACGCAACGTCGATGCTCGTTCCGGCGGTCACCCCGGCGGGATAGTCGCTGGTCACGTCGACACGCAAATCGGCGCGTGGTTTCAGATTTAGCTGGAACGGGTCGGAAAACGACGTGTTGTCCAGCTCGTTCGCTTCGAGTACCCGATTCGTGACATCCGATTGGACGAACAAACGGAATTGACCGATCGCACGCGGCAATCGCACCAGTTCGGTTCGCCGGACCGATTTTCCGGGCTCCAGCGGGTCGGCGACCGTAAACCGCCCCAAATCGAAGGTCTGTGATCCATCGGTCGACTGCAAATAGACGCGGTCGGTCCAGCCGTTTTCCGTGATCCCGTTCGCATCATCGGAATCATTCAGGATCGTCCAGCCGACTTCGATCTGTGTGCCATCGAGAAACCCTTCGGGCGAGTCTGGCACGGTGATCGATCCGTCTTGGACGACCAGATTGGCCGTCGGCGGGACGAACAACACGTCGACGGAATCACTGCGGCCTTGGTTGCCGCCGGTTGCATCAAGGCCGGAATACAAGAACTCGTACGGTCCTCCGGTGCGGACGAACACGTAGTACTGCCCATCCAAATCACGGGGCAAATCGAACGATTCGGTGCGTGTGTACGATCCCCCGACGGACAACGCACCGCCGTGGGTGCTGCTGCCGATCAATCGCAGCCCGCTGCCGTTTTCGTTCTTGCTGACATAGATGTAGTCGGTCCAGGTGTCGCGGTCGGTCGTCGCGATGCCTCGGTTTCCGATCGTCCAATTGATTTCCAGTGGCAACCCGGCCGTCACGGACTGACCGCCGGTGACGGAAACCGATTCGACGAACAGGTCACTGTAGGGCCTCGTGGTGATGTCCACGTTCTTATCCGGCGAGCCGGTGTTGCTGGCGTGGCCGTCGAGCTCGTAAACGACATCGCCGACGTCGGTTTGGACGAATAGCGTGAACCGCCCGTTGGTTCGCGCGGCCAGCGGAATGATCTCGGTACGCGTGTAGGACTGCCCAACCGGGACGGCGCCGAAGTGTTCGAAATCGCCGAGCACGATGTCATCGGCGTCGCCCAGGATCGCGTCGTTGGACAAGCCGACGCGATCGGTCCAACCGGATTGGCGTCCGGGACCCGAACCGACGTTTTCGACCGTCCACGAGACCGTTAAATCGACCGGGTCGCCGATCAACAACTCTGGCGCGATCACTTGGCTGACGGTCAAATCCGCGTAGGGGAAACTGGTGACGTCAATCTCCAGCGACGCGTTTCCGGTCGACTCCCCATCGCCCTCATTGACCGAGTTGTCCGCATCGGGAACGACGATCAAAGAGTGTGTCCCGGAAACGCCGTCAGGCAGTGTCACCGTCAACGTGTTTTCCATCTGGGCGCCGATCGCCAAACCGCTCGACACCGCGATTTGTCCCAGCGCGACATCATCATTTGAGAGTGCATTGTCGCTGGACAGATAAAGTCGTTCGATCCACGCCCCGCTTGTCGCCGCATCGCCGTCGTTTCGCGTTGTCCAGTGGACCGTCAAGGCTTCTCCACTGACCGGACTGGTCCCTGAATCGATGGCGACACCCTGCGAAACCAGATCGGGCAGCGGAGTCAACGCGACATTCACTGTCCCCAGGCTGGACGAGACGTTGTTGTCTTCCGCAGTGGGTTCATCCACACGGTTGGTCGCATCGGTTTCGACCAACACAAAATAGTCACCGGCGGCAACGTGTGCGGGAATGACAGGCATCGCCGACGTCGTGTATGACGCATCCGCCGCGAGATTCCCCGTGTGGGTGTAGTTGCCCAGGAAGATGTCGCCGCCCCCGCGGACATTGTCGGTGCTCAAGTACAACCGATCGGTCCAACTGTCGACCAGCGTGGTCGCGGTCCCGTCATTACGGACTCGCCAGGTGACGCTGAGCGTGTCGCCGATGAAGGCGCCGACGGGGATCGAGACCGCGTCGACGATCAGGTCCGCGGGCGGATCGGCTTGGGCGATCGTGATCGCGGTTGACGCCGTGTTGTTGCTCGAGTCGTCCTCGTACACCTGGTTGGCGTGGTCGGTTCGAACAAAGACGTAGTAGTCGCCTGCAACCCCGAACGGGATCGATGCCTGGATCGACGCCGAGTAGCTTTCGCCGTCCGCCAGATCGACGTTGCGGGTGACGCTGCCGAGAAATCGGTCGTCGCTTCCGCCATAGACGTTGTCGGCGGAAAGGACGACGCGGTCGGTCCATGGATTGATCGCCGACGCGCCGCCGTTGTTCTGCACCGTCCACTGGATCGTGACCGAATCGCCGTTTTGCACCGCGGTCGGCAGCGCCGGCGCGGTGACTTCCAGATCCGGTGCGGCAAACGTGACCGTTCCCCGGAACACATCGTCGTCGGGTTCGCCAAAGTTTCCGTCGCCGTCTTGGTCCATCCGATTGCCGGCCAAGTCGGTGATGATCGGTCCGACTTGAAAAGAGTACACGCCCAACTTGTTCTGCGTTCCGAATGACACGCGGACCTTGTTGACGTCCATCGTGACAACCTGGTTGACCGGAATCGCGCCGGCGGGACCGGTGAAGGTGACGTCTTGGGGGGTGAAGCTGCCCGGGACGATCGCCTCGTCGAACGTGAAGTCGATGAAGGCATAGGGTTTGCTGACGAAATCCGGCGTGTACGCGATGATCGAAGGCCCGACGGCGTCGATCGTGAACGAGGCGTTGAACACATCCTGGACCGCTTCCCCGGCGACACCGTCTCGATCCTGGTCCATCGCCAATCCGGCGAAGTCATCGATGTCGGGGCCGATGGCGAAGGTGTACGTTCCGCCGGCTGTTTGGGCGGGAAACGCGAGCGCATAAGAACGGCTGCCGATCGGTGTGATGGACGTGATGCCGATCGGTCCATTGGGACCCGTGAAAACGATGTCATCGGTCGTAAAACTGTTCAACCGAACCGGTTCGCTGAATGAGATTTCGGCAGAATTGCTGCCGGGGCCGAGTGTCCCAACGGGGGAGAAACCGGTGACGTAGGGACCGCCACCGGCAACTTGCAAGGTACCGATGTAGCGGTCTTCCAGTTCGCCGGGAACCGCGTCACCGTCACTGTCCATTCGGTTGCCCGCCGGATCGGTGATGTCGGGACCGACAAAGATCTGGTAGTCGCCATCTTCGGTGGTTCGCTGAACGTTGACGCGATACGTCGTCGCATCGACCTGCTCGATGGACGTCACCGTGACTTCGCCGCCGGGCCCGATCACACGTGCATCGCTGGTAGCAAAACTATTGGGATCGATCGGGACGTTGAACGTGACCGTGAATTCTTCAAACGCACCATTGATGGTCGTCGTCGGTGATTGGGCGACGACGCGGAGCGGATCGCGGGCGACCGTGATCCGGCTGATGTATCGATCCTGCACCGGTTCTGCACCGACGCCATCGTTATCCTGATCGTGCCGGTTGCCTTGCAAATCGGTCGCGTTGGGATCCACGACCAACAGATAATCGCCGTCGGACGGTTGTGGGGGGAAACTGATCTTGAAGGTTTTGTTGGACTCATCCGTTGGATCAACGGACAGAATCTGAATGTCACTGGCCGGCGGAACCGGGTTCGTCTTCACCGCCAATCCGGCGCTCGCTCCGACCAGTTGAAAGGTGGACGCATCAAACGTCGCGACTTCGCCCTCGGCCGCCGCCAACTCGAATCCAAGGCCGCCGGTTTGGTTAAACATCACCATCCGCAGCGGGTAGTCGCCGGCGGCCGGGAAATCGAACACGTGCAAGTCCGTCGCGATCGCCCGGCCAGTCGGGAACTCACCAATCCGCCCGTCGATGTCCAGCCGATACCCGTCGTCGCTGGCGACCGCAAACGTCCACTTGCCGGCAGTCGGAATCGTGATCGTGGCACGCGCGTCCAACACGATATAACTCGCGTCGGATCCCGATAGCGGAATCGACTGATCGGACGGGAAATTGCCGGCCGACGTACCGTAGTTGATCACCGGTGCATTGACCGATTGCGTCGATGCGTGCCGATTGACGTCGTCGATCACCGCCAATGCGCCGCTGAGTCCGCTGAAGGCCGTGGTCGATTCCACCACCGACACACTGAATCCGTCGATAACTTCATTTGGATCGTAAGCATCCCAGGCTGCGACGCCTGCCGGATCGAACAACTGGATGTCATCGACCGACAGCGAATCCGGATCGATCGGCTCGTTGAAGGTGATGTCGATGGACGACAGCACGGAGCCGGTCGATCCCGACGGCGACTGACTGATGACGCGTGGACCGAACGTGTCGATCAACAATGACAACTGAAAGACGTCGTCGACCGGTTCACCCGCAAGAGCATCGGCGTCTTGATCCATCAACGTGCCCGCCGTCCCCGTGACGTTCGGCCCGACGGAGATGACGTAGGTTCCCGCGTTGATTAAAGGTCCAGACAGGGTGACCAGGGCGGAGTATTCGGTGACGCTTTCGACATCGACCGCAACCACCGTGGACGGCCCGGAAATGTGAATATCGTCGACGCTGAAACTGGCCGGATCGATGGGGCGGTCGAAGGTCACCAAGAACCGGTCTTGGGGAACGAACGGGGTGAGTGTCCCTGAGTCACGCAAAGACACGATGTCCTGGTCGCTGACGCCCCGATCGACAATCGACACCTCGTCGATCCGTCCGTCGAAGAAACCCGCATTATCGAAGGTTGTACTTCCGAGGCGGGCACCTGCGGTGGATGGCACATAGTCGGGGGCCGCGACGCTATTTTTCAACACGCCGTCGATGAAAACGTGCACCATTCCATCACGAAGCGTTGCCGCAACATGTGTCCACACGCCGACGGTTGCTGCAATCCCGCTATCGACCCTTTGGCCGAATTCGAACACCGCCACGTAATTGCCGTTGTAAATCGAAATCGACCAGTCGCGCCGGGACGACTGGCTGCCCGCCAGCCCCACCCAACCGGTTGCCGCGACAGAGTTTGGATTGACCCACGCGGCAATGGTCCAATCGCCCTGCGGTGCCCAGCCGCCCAGGTTAATGTAGTCGCCATCTCCATCCAGCAGGAACGAAGATCCGCCGGATCGGCCAGGACCATAACTGGCCTCGCCAACCGGAGTTCCATTGTGTAATCCGGTCTCGTCGAGCGCGTTGTTGGTCGCTTCGTAACGATGATGAACCGGCGCGGTGGTCGGAGCCAGTCGTTGCATCGAAACCACACGCGGGCCGATGGCTCGCGCAGGCGGCGAGGTCAAGAATCCGGCGTAGTCGACGTAGTCCGAGACCAGTTGACCGGCAGGATTGTCATTGATCAATCCGTCAGCGCTTGACGGATCGTGTGGCCCGCCGGAGCTGGCCCACCAGTTGTTCTGAAAGAAGGCGAGTCCGGGATCGGTGCCGTCATGGCGAACCGCGATGGTGTTGCCGAGAAAGGTGCTGTGCGAGACGTTGGCGGATTGGCCGTTGAGGACATAAATTCCAATATCGCCGGAACCATCGTGGGCAAGGATATCCAAATCCGTTGCCGTCAGCGTGCCGTTGACCACGACGATCGCCGATCGAGCCGCGCTGTCAGATTCCGTGGTCGAATCCAAACGGCCACCGGTGTATGTGACGCTCGCCCCGCCTTCGATCCGCACGCCGCCGCCGTAAGACGATTTGATATCGACATTGGTCAGGGCCATATCCGTCCTGACTTCGATCGCCTGTCTTTCACCGGAGGAGATGCCGTTGCCATCGGAGTCACCGGCATAGCGGACGATCACGTTGGCGAGCTCGCTGCCCGCCGAGTCGATGTAGATCGATTCCCAAAAACCTGGATAGGGCCTGGTCGAATCGCCGTCACCGGTCACATCCCCACCGACGGTATCATCACTTGCGGCGGTGAAGTAGATCGGATCGGACGGTGTCCCGAGCGCGCGAAGTGCTCCGTCGCGGGCCCAGAGGTATGCCGCGCTGTCAATCTTGATGACGGTCCCGGCAGCGATTTCCAGATCCGCAGGTGTGGACTGCGAATCGGTTCCTAACGTCAGATTGCCGTTGATGACGTGAATCGGCAACTCGCCATAGTCCCAAACCCGGCTCTGTGTCAGCGTGCCGGATTGAATCGCGATTCGATCTCCCCCCAGATTGCCATCACCGGTCAAACCCGTGACCGACGGAGCGGCATCAAGTTCGAAGTAGTAGGCCGCACCGACGTTTCGAAACGCATGGACGTTCTCAAGCGTCGGCGTGGCCTGACGAACGTTGACACCGTTGGAATAGCCATAGGAAACGCTGACGTTACTCAGTCGACTTTGCGTCTCCGGCTCGCTGCCGTCGTGATACAGTTCGATCGAACCGACTTGGCCTCCGGCGATTCCGTTGCCGTCGGTGTCGCCGGCATAGCGCACGTGAACATGTTCCAGGACATTGGACGGGCCGATCAAGTACAGCGATTCCCAGTAGCCGGGATAGGGTTTGGTCGCTGTTCGGTCGCGATTGGAATCCCCGCCGACGGTGTCATCGGTCGCGGCGGTGAAGACGATCGGATCGTCCTCGGTGCCGACCGCGTGGATGGTGCCCTCGCGCGATTCGAAGAAGTACGCGTTAGGCATCTTGATCACCGTGCCGGCGGCGATCGTTAACGTGACGGGGTTGCTTTGGGCATCTGACCCGACGAAGAAATTGCCCGCCGTCAAATGAATCGGCAAATCACCGTAGTCCCACGACCGATCTTCCGTCAGCGTTCCGGACTGAATCGCGATCTGATCGCCACCCAGGTTTCCGCGACCGCTCAGCCCCGACGTTTGGGGATCGGTGTCAAGTTCGAAGTAAAACGGGACGCCAAAATTGTCCTGGGCATGGATGTTTTGCAGCACCGGATCGCCGGAGCGAAGGTTGATCCCGTTGGAATATCCCTCGGAAATCCGCACGTTGGTCAAACGCGTTTGCGCGGCGGGATCATTCCCGGCATGGCGAAGTTCGAAACTCCCGACTTGTCCACCGGCAATCCCGTTTCCATCGGTGTCGCCGGCGTACCGGATCTCGACGTTTTCAAAAATGTTTCTCGGACCGTCCAGATAGATCGATTCCCAGTAGCCGGGATAGGGCGTTGTCACATCAGCGTCGCCGTTGGAGTCACCACCGATGGAATCGTCGGCGTGGGCTGTAAAGACGATCGGTTCCGCTGCCGTCCCCAGCGCATGGATGGTTCCGCTGTCGGAAAACATGTAGTAAGCCTTCGGCATTTTGACCACCGTTCCCGCTGCGATGGTCAACGTCGCCGGCGTCCCGTTTGAGTCTCCGACGACATAATTTCCTGCCGAAATGTGCAGCGGCAGGCTTCCGTAGTCCCACGTCCGGTCGAATTTCAGCGTGCCAGATTGCAACACAATCCGATCGCCGCCGGCATTCCCCCGTCCGGTCAGTCCGCTGACACTCGGGTCCGCGTCGATGGCGAAATAGAAGGGGACGTTCAACGAATTTTCGACATGAACGGTTTCAAGAATGGGGGTCCCGACGTTCACATCCACACCGGTCGAATAACCGTCGGAGATCCTTACATTCCTGAGCTGAATTGCCGTCGTCGGATCCGTGTTGGCATGATTCAAATGAACCGAAGCGACCTGACCGCCCCCGATCCCGTTGCCGTCGATGTCACCGGCGTAGCGGACTTCGACATTTTCCAAGACGCTTCCGGGGCCGTTCAGGTAGATCGCTTGCCAGTATCCACGGTACGGTACGGTCGCATCGAGGTCGCCGTTAGAGTCCCCGCCGATGGAATCATCATTGGCCGCGGTAAAGACGATCGGTTCGGCGGGTGTCCCCACCGCGTTCAATGTGCCTTCAGGCGTCAACAACGTTCGGCCACGTGGCATCTTGATGACCGTGCCCGGCGCGATGGACAACGTGACGGGATTGCCCTCGGTGTCGGACCGCACGTAGATGCTGCCATCGGTCCAGTGCAGCGGCAAACTGCCGTAGTCCCAGGTCCTGTTTTCGGTCAAGTCGCCGGTCTGCAGAACGATGCGGTCTCCGGCCAGATTGCCGGATGCCGTTATGCCGTTGGTGATCGGATCGGCGTCGATGTCGAAGTAGTACCCATACCCCAATCCATCAACCACGTTGACCGACTGCAAGGTCGGTGAACCATGCAGCACATGCACACCATTCGAGTAGGCGTTGGTAACGCGGACATTGGTGAGCCGTGCTTCGGTTGCCGGGTCGGTCGCAACATGGTCAATCCGAATCGACTCGGTTTGACCACCGCCCACCCCATTGCCGTCGGAATCGCCCGCATAGCGGACTTCGACGTTTTCAAGAACGTTATTGGGACCGGTCAAGTAGATCGATTGCCAGTATCCCGGATATGGTACCGAGGCGTCGGCGTCGCCGTTGGAATCGCCACCGACCGAGTCATCCGTTGCGGCGGTGAAGATGATCGGTTCATCCGGGGTGCCGACCGCCTGAATCGCGCCCTGCGGCGTCAGCAGCGTCCTGCCGCGTGACATCTTGATCACGGTGCCGGGTGCGATCGACAGTGTGACAGGATTGCCTTCGGAATCCGATTGCACATGGATGCTGCCATCGGTCATGTGGAGCGGAAGATCGCCATAGTCCCAGGATCGATCTTCGGTCAGATTGCCGGTCTGCAGGACGATTCGATCTCCGCCTAAATTGCCCGATGCCGTCAAGTTGCTCACGACCGGAGACGCGTCGATGTCGAAATAGTACGCGTAACCTCGACCGCCGCTGACATCAACCGACTGCAGGCTCGGTGCCCCCTGTAGCACGTGCAAGCCGTTGGAATAGGACGCAGTGATCCGGACATCATTCAAACGTGTCTGATCCGATGGATCGGTAGCCGGATGGTCGATACGAATCGATTCGACATGCCCACCCCCTTGCCCATCCCCATTGGTATCGCCGGCATAACGAACTTCGACGTTTTGTAGCAGGTTGCCGGGCCCAGCGAGGTACAGTGATTCCCAGTGACCAGGATAGGGTGCTCCTTCCACACCGGGTGTCAAATCTTCACCGACCGTGTCATCCAACGCACTGGTAAGAACAATGGGTTGTCCCGGCGATCCGACCGCCTCGATCGAGCCGTTTCCGGTCAACCATCGTCCTGTTTGAAACTTGACGACCGTATCTGGCTGAATCGTCAGCTTTGATCCGGCCGGAACGGTGACGTCGCCGGTGACATGAATGGTCCCCGACCAAGTGTCGTCGCCGGCCAGTGTCCCCGAAACTTCGCGGGCAAGCAGGCGTCGGGCTTCCAGTGATTCGAGCCTGCTGCGGCGGGTGGGAGTTTTTTTCTTCTTGCGCTGCTTGGAGGGGCGGACAGGTCCGTGTTTGCGCCACTGGAACATGGGAGACTCTGCATGGATATTGGGGAGCGACGGCGAAAGAGGCCGCCAAGGCCCGACAGCGACACGCCGATCCCCCGGACGGGAGGCGCCCCTATTGTCCTCCCCCGGCTGGCGATATTCAACACTTGTCCACTAGGAATCAGCCCCAATCCGCAAGCGTCCGCCCGCGCCGGCCCGAGTCTCCGCGAGCCACCTTCCGTTTCACCGGACAGTAAGCGGTCAATCTGCCCGTACTGACCGGCTGGTCCTGTGGGGAGGGCCCGTAGGCTCGCGCCAAACGGCTGATAATCCATTTACATCAGCCGGTTCGCGCAAGCGTCCGGGCCTAAACTTAGCGGCATCGGGCGGAGGTTACAGCGATGCTACCGCGAAAGCGTTTTGAGCTCTCGTAACCCGTGGTGGATCGATAGACGCCTGACTCCCTCGTGACCTGCGGTCAACACCTCACGTTGGCCAGGCCGAATGCGTCTCGGATCTGACCCGTGTTTTGTCGGTTCGTCTCGCCGGTGGGCAGAACCAAATTGACTCCGGAACTAACGGTGTCCGCCGCACTGGGAGTGCCAAGACCGCATCCATTAGCGCCCCCTGCTCCGTAGCCCATGGCCAGGAACGAACTAAATGTTTTTCCGGCGATGACCGTCACCGTACTGTCGTACATCAGAAACGCTCCTACCAAACCGAGGGTCGGAGCGATCCGTGGCGTTAACGGACGAGGCAATTCCAATTCAAATGTTCCGATTCCTCCCGACAAATCCAGCACAGGAGTCGAGAGTCCGCCGGATACACCCGCAAGGATCGTCCCCATCAATCCGGAGTATCGTCGCTGATAATCGTCACTCCAACTAACCTTGCGTTCAAATGGTGCGTTCTCTGTCGCGACTGCACTGGCCAACATGCCGGCAGAGGCACTCACGACGACCGCCGATGGCCCGCCCGATACGCCGCCAGAAAACCCTTTCCAATTCACCGAAGCGGTGGCTTCAAATAACTGGCGTCCCACCAACGTCGTTAATCCCAGCAATCCGCCGATCAAACCCACGGTCACGATCGTTTGTGCAATCGTGACTTCGCCACTAGGGTCGGTGTAAGCGACCGGATTGTTGTGGGCATAAAGGAAACGGTGCAGACTGGTCGGTTCATCGCGAACACCGGCGTAGGGGTCTTCCGATAGAAAACGCCCGTCGACCGGATCCATATGACGAGCCCGCAGGTAAACATTTCCGGTGACATCATCGGTGTACTGACCGGTGAAACCAAACGGTGAGAATAAGTCCACCGTGTTTTCCAGCGGCAACCCGAATGCGTCGAATGTCCCTGAGGCGACCAACTGCCCGGAATCATCATGGATGGATGTTATCGAGTCTTGGTGGTCGGAATGATAGTAAACAGTTTCACCATTGCTTGTGTGGCTAATCCGTTCATTGCCATAAAGGTAGACCACATTGCCTAGGTCACCATATTCCTCAATCACCTCCGAATAGTCGCGATTCGCATCGACCAAGAAATTGGTTGCAAGCCCGTCGACGGTACGGCGGACAAGATTTCCCGATGCGTCATAGGCGTAACCGACGGTGGTAGTCGTTGTGCCGGCGGTGACTTCGGCAGATTCCAGCTGCCCACGACCGTTCCATTGATAAATCACACCGCCGTTGGAGTCGCTCGCCGAGAGCTGTTGACCGTTGGCATTGTATTGGTAGCTTCGCTGCTCGGCGCCCGATACCTGAATCAATCGATCATTGTTGTCGTATTCATACAGAGTCATGCCGACTTCGGAATCAGTTTTCGCAACTCGGTTACCGACTGCGTCATAGGAGTAGACTACAGTCTTGAGATCGCCAGAGAGCGACCGCCGTGTTTCCTCGATCAACCGATTGTGTTGATCGTATTGGAAAGCCGTGATGCTTCCATCGGGATGGTGAATCTCTGTGATATTTCCGCTGGGCTCTCGTGTGTAATCAGTTCTAGACAACACGGTTCCTAACGCATCACGCAATTCGCTGAAGACCAAGCGATCAAGTGCATCGTAGCCGCGTGACTCCTCGGTTCCGTTCCCAAAGTCAATCGTGCTGACGTTGCCTTCGGCGTCATAGGTGTAGCGTGTGATTGCCCCGTTGGAGCCTTCCGCAGAAATCATTCGATTCAGCGAATCATACTCGTAAACGGCGGTCCCATTGGGAGTCGTCAGTGAAACCAGGTTGCCAGCTAGATCGTAGCTGTACCGCAAGAATGAACCATCCGGACGCACCATCTCTACGAGCTGCGCTCGCTCGTTGTAGCTGGCAATGCTGGTCCCGTCGACGGAGTCAATGATTCGCACCGGGTTGCCGAAATCGTCATATTCATATTCGATGTTGCCACCGTCTGAAAAGTCGATCCGCCGAAGCTCTCCACGATCACCGTAGGTGTAGGTCTTGGTATTGCCGACGAAATCTGTTTCAGATTCAAGTTGGCTGTCAGCGTAATAGGTCCGAGTCGATGTCTGGCCGAGAGGGCGCGTCGTTTTGATAGGGTTCGACAGCACATCGTATTCAAACCGTGTCTCTCGGCCTAACGCGTCAATGTTTTTCGTAACGTTGCCCAGAGAATCTCGCTCGTACGAAGTCGTGTTCCCGGCAACGTTGATCACCTCCGTCAATCGACTTTCGTTATCGTAGCGATATCGAGTTTGATTGCCGTCAGCATCGATAATCCCGATGCGATTTCCATCTCTGTCATATTGGTATTTGATCGACGATGAATCCGGAAACGTGGTTTCCAGCAATCGGCCAACTGCATCGTATCGGAAGCTGGTTTTTCGCTGCAGCCGATCGGTCATCGCCGTTACTCTGCCTGCGGCATCGTACTGCCAACGTGATTCGTTGCCCATCGCGTCAACAGCCGCGATTTGATTGCCCACTGAATCGTACTCGAACTCAGTTCGGTGACCGTTCGGATCGACCGTTGCGGTCACGCGTCGCAATGCGTCGTACTCATAAACGTAGATGGGATTGTCCGATTCATCCGCATCTGTTCCGTCAGGTAAAATCCGCTGAATCAGATTGCCCACCGCGTCGTAGACATATTTCTCAGTGAAACCTCCCTTGTTCGTGACCGATGTCAGTTGATCATCTAAGTCAAAATCAAAGCCAACATTCTGTGCGCCGGCGAAGAGAACGGACTCAGCGACAGGGGTATCGGTACCGTCCATCTCCACACGCCGCCCCATCGGATCGACAGTTGCTTGCAACTGACCAAGAGCATTGAACTCTCGTTGCGATACATTACCCAGAGGATCTCGGGCAGCGGTCCATTGTCCGTTGCTGTCAACGGTGATCTGTGTTGAGATAGTGACTTGTGTTCCATCGTGATCAACCCGATTGGCAAAACTACCGGTGGTGACTCCGTTGGCATTGAAGGCGAAGTTCAATGCATTCCCATTCCGGTCAATCTGAGTGACTTCATTGCCGAAACTGTCAAACACCGACTCCATTGAGCGACCAATCGCATCAGTCGTTCTTATTCGATTGCCTCGTGAATCGTACTCGTAATGAATCGTCGCGCCATCGGGCGCCGTTCGGGCAATCAGATTTCCAAAGTCGTCATACCGGCGACGTTCGACGGAACCGATCGCATCTATGATCGATTCCAGATCGCCCATCGCGTTGTATGCAAAGCGAATCACGTTCCCGGCCGCATCGGTTATTTGGATGGGATCTCCCGCTTGGTTGCGAGTATAGGACGTGCGATTCCCCAGCGAATCGACGGTCGCTATCACCCGACCTTCAGCATCGAATGTGTGGCGAATTTGATTTCCCAAGGCATCGGTCGTCGAGACGACATTTCCGAATTGATCATATTCATAGAGGAGTTCTTCCCCGAGCGGTCCGGTGACCTGCCCGACGAAGTTATCGGGATCAAACGAGTAGCTTGTTGCCGCTCCACGGACATTTGTAGTGCTGATCAGTCTTCCGTCACTGTCGTACTCCAAACGGTCACCAACTCTTCCAAGCGGATCAATGATGTCGTCCAGATAGTGATCACGACCAGCCAGGTAGGTGAATTCAGTACTGTTCCCTTCGCGATCAACGACCCGCGTTAGATCGCCAGCCGCTCCATAGAAATACTCCACGGACTGACCTTCCAGATCCGTGATTCGTGCAATTCGACCAGATGCATTTCGATCGAACGAAACTTCGAACTGGTTGCCGCTCGATATTCCGCCGTCGGCAAACGTTAAAGAATTCCCATTGCGATCCGTTGCCGAAACCAGTTTGCCGGTGGCCCCGTCAACTCGATAGGAAATACCATCCCGCGTCGTCACCACATACGCCCCGCCGAAATTGGGACTGGCCGGGTTGTAGGGGATACCGCCGGGGGCGTAGAGTTCGCCTTGCTCGTTGACGTGCAGGTAGTTGCTGATGCCCGTCGACAGTGTCGCCGTGACGCCGGGATCGGGTGTGAATCGCGGACGGGCGAGCACCAGATTGTTGCCGCCCCAACCAGGCAGCACACGGATGTCCGGATCGAACGTGAATCCCTGCCGCCCCTGGCCGGGAATATTCAAATAAACCTTCACGCCGGGACGTAGTCCACTGTAGATCCCGATATCTTCCAAACCGCTTTTCGGCAAACCGACCCGCAAATCGGTATCACGGTACTCGAGTCTCCATCCGAAACCGAAGTCACCTTGGCGATCGGCCTGCAAGGTGTCGTAGATCCGCGTGATCTCGATCGGAATCCCCGCGACCGGGATCACCATGTCGGTGAAGCTTAGACGGAAGTTTCCAAGCTTCAGTTCACCGGCAAGTCCGACCCGATGCTCCGCCACATTGGCAACCCCCTCAGTCGTGGCCACTTCCAAGCGAATCACGTATTCATCATTGGGAAGCAAGCTGGTGTCCCACACACCGAGTTCACCATTTTCCACCGGCGTTTCGCTGCGCAGAAACTGGGTGAACTGACCGTCGTCGATTCGCCGGTAGCTCAAGCGGTACGCCGAAAAATCTTCGTGCGACGCGGTTCCGGCGATCGACACCATGCCGGTCACCGAAGCACTGTCAGCAGGACTGGTGATGGTGGCGGTCGGAATACTGTCGTCGTTACCCGGTCCCCAGCCTTCGGGGAAATCATAATTGAATGTGATCGTGCGCGACGTCTCGTTCCCGCTCGTGTCCACGGCGGTCGCGGTCGCGTTGATTGTCTGGAACGCCCAATCCTCGAAGTTGAAGGTCGCGGTTCCGGCGGCGTCCAACGGAATCGATTGCCCATTCGCCGTCAGCGTGAGCGAAGCGACTTCCACGTTGTCGATCGACTTCGCATAGACCACGAACGGTCCCTGCCACGGAAGAACGTTTCGACTGGTATCGTTGGGACGCTCGATCAAACTGACGCGAGGCGGAACCGTGTCCTCGATGACTTCCAGGTCGAACGACTGAATCGCCACACCACCGCGCGGATCTCGAACCGTAACTTCGAAGGGGTGATCTCCGAGATCGGATGACGTTGGCGTCCAGCGAATGCGGCCGAAGGCATCGATCGAAGCCAGCGCCGGCCCCACGGTCAACTCGTAGGTCAACAAATCGACGTTCGGATCCGACGCAAAAAGGTCGTAGCGGAACACCGCTCCGGCGACCGCCTCGCTCGGAGCGGAACTTTCGATGATCGGATCCAAATTCTCCGCCAGCACGTCGATCTCGAATGACTCGATCGCGGCGGCACCGCCTTCGTCGATCACTCGAATCGTGACGGGAACTTTTCCCTCGGCACCACTTCCCGGCATCCACGAAATCAGACCCTCTGTGGTGATCGTCATCCCCGCCGGTCCCGTGGCGATCAAATAGCTTAGTTGCGTTTGTTCGGGATCCGCCGCAACGATCGGGTATCGGTAGGTGGAACCGACCGCGGCAAAGCGAGGCGCGGAACTGTTGATGGTCGGCGGCGTGTTGGCCACGCCTTGGCCGACCCGGATCGCGAAGGATTGGGTGCTCGCGCCTCCGACGCCGTCGGAAACTTCAATGGCGACCGTTTGAAGACCGACCTGATCGGCGATCGGCGTCCACACGATCGCTCCGGTCGACTCGGTGATCGACATGCCATCGGGAGCCGTCAGAAGACGATACGTCAAAGGATCCTTTTCGGCATCACGTGCTTCGATGGTATAGAAGTAAGCTTGACCGACGGAGGCTTCCGTTTCCGGCACACTTTCAATGACCGGTGGACCGCCGAACCGTCGGGTCGTCAATTTGTAGGAGTGAAGGACTTCTGCGCCATAGGTGTCAGCGATCCGGATGACCACCGAATGTTCGCGTCGTTGATCCTCGGCGGGTGTCCAACGGACGGTGCCGTCAATCGGATCGAGACTCATGCCGTGAGGTGCCTCGAGCAACGCGAATGACAGCGGATCTCGGTCAGGATCGTCCACGACCAGATCGTAGGAATACGGACTCCCGACGACCGCCGCGGTGATCGGACTGGAACGCACCACGGGCTTTGAATTGACCAGGGAGCCGACGACGGAGACGGGCACTTCGACCGGGAATGAAGTTCCCCCCGCAGTGACGGCAACGAACATCAGGGTGTGCTCACCCAATTGCTGGCCCGTCGGTGTCCACTCGATGGTGCCATCAACTTGCACCGTCATACCCGTCGGCGGACTGTTGATCGTCCAGTCGACATCACGCCCCAAAGAATCCATCGCGGAGATTCGGGCGATGGATTGCTGGCCGACCGGAAATTGGTCACGAGGCAAGCGAACATCGACCAATTCGAGCACGGGTGCCGCGGAATCAACCTGGATCGTAAACTCCTCTCGAGTTGACGCACCGCTTCCGTCGGTGACTTCGAGGAGAAATGCGAAGGATCCCGTCGCCCCGGGCGTCCAAGTCATCCGACCGCTGCTGAAATCGACGGACGCACCATGGGACGGACCGAGCAACGCGAAGGTCAACGTTTCCTGCTGGTCGTCCTGTGCGGCGATGTCGAATTGATGTGGCTGATTCAGGTGGGCGATGTCGCCGGGCAAGCGGGTGACGACGGGCGGCTCGTTTGGTGCGGTAACGTCGATGATGAAGTCTTGGAGGGCGACGGAATCACCGGATTTCGCTCGCAAGACGATCGTGTGCTCCCCGACCTGGTCGACAGTCGGCCGCCAGGCAAGCAAGCCGGTCGTTGGATCGACGACCATCCCATCGGGCGCAAGTGAAAGATCGTATCGCACCTCGCCTTCGCTGATGGACAATGCGATAGAGGCGTAAGTCAACGTCCGGCGGGCTTCGATGGACTCCGGGGCCGTCGTGACAAAATGCAGTCCGGCGGTCACGGAAGAGTTTGTCGGTGAGAGCACGAAATCGTTGCCTTCACTGATCTCGTCCGCGCCGAGTTCGACCATCAATCCGTCTACCTCGGCCGCATCGCTCCAACCGGCCGGCTTATCAGCCAACAGTTTGTAGTTGCCCTGGCCGAGTCCCGTGACGGCGAAGTTGCCGAATCGATCGGACATGGCCATCGGCTCATCGGTGTCGCGGAAACCGTCTTCGTTCAGATCTGCGAAGACTTTCCAGTAGGGAATCGGCTGATCCGATTCAGTTTTAAGTTGGCCGCGAATTTGACTGAGCGCGAGCTGTTCGATCGCCAAGTCGTAGGAGATGGCCGATCCGGGATCGATCTCGTTGAGTGTTTCTGATCGAGCTTCGGCTTCAAAACTTGGTGGCGACTGGTACCCGGCGACCGGCGAAACACTGATGCGGTAGTCGCCCGTCAAAAGATTTGGGAATGCGTAGTTTCCGCCGGAGTCCGTGATCGCTTGTCGCTCGCCGGGGTCCGGGAATCCGTTTTCGTTTTGATCGATGAACAGGTGCCAATCGGCGAGACCGGGTTCCGCTGGATTTTCGCTTCCGTCGTCCTGTACCCCGTCTCCGTCGAGGTCTTCAAAAAGTTTCCCTTCGATGCTGCCACGGATTTCCGGAGCGACATCGATGGTAAAGCTTTTCACGTCGAAGCCGCCACGACCGTCTTCGACACCGACGGTAAAGTCATAGCGTCCGGGATCGGCAAGGCCGACGGCCGGTTGCGACGTCAAGTTAAACGCGATGCGGTAACCGTGATTTCCATAAATGGAGTGATCGCGGACAGTGATCGTATCGGTTTCTTCGAATCGGTAGTCGACAACCAATCGTGGATCGCCTTCGAATTGGCGGTCCATTCCATCGCGGATCTCTTGTTCGTCTCGTGCGTCATCCCAAATACGGTAATTGTCGACAACGGCGCGCATGGTGCCGTTCGGAATGCCCACCTGGGTGACGCCGGGTGTCGTATTCAGAGGTTTCGGTTCGGACGCCGTCGCCGATCCACCGAGCACTCCATCGACGAAAAGTTTGGCTTCACCGGTCGCCGCATCATAGGTAAATGCAAGGTGATACCATTCGTCCCTCTTCGGTGTGACGGGGACAAAAAAGCGAAGTGTTTCTCCTTCCAGAGACAGGTCCACTCGAATCGATTGATCGGTCTCATGAGTCGTGACCAAAATCCCCTGATCCTGAACCAAGATGTTGAAGCGCGTCAACGCCTTCAATTGGTACCAACCCTCGACGGTGATGCTCTCCGGTTTCAGAGTTGCCGCACTGGGAATTCGGATGATCCCGCCGGCGTGTCCACGTCCGAATTCCTCGGCTTGCGACCGGCCATCCCAAATGAGTTCACCGGATGTCGGGTTGATCGACGCCCCATCTGGCCCCTGGAGCAATCGAAAGCGAAGCGGATGATGGTCAGCATCGATCGCCTGAATCGTGTGCGTGAACGACTCGCTCGCGGCGATCGTCATCTCGGGCATCAAGGCGATCAATGGCGATGCGTTCTCTTCGGCCGGAACGACTTCGATCTTGAAAGTCTGTGTACCGACACCGCCCCTCCCATCGTCGGCGGAAATCACCACATCGTGGACTCCCACTTGATCCGGCGAGGCGGCCCACAACAAGGCGCCGTTTGCCGGATTGATGATCAACCCGCGGGGACCGTCGACGATGGCGTACGTCAAGATGTCGTCGTCTGGATCAACGGCATCCGAATCGTATCGGTAGACCTCGTTTGGATCGAAGCGGTTGTAAATCACGCTGACCGTGTCGTCGCCGGTGTTGGTGACGATCAGGTCCATTCGCCCGTCTTCATCGGCGTCCTCGGAAACGATTCGGGTGGGAGAGTCACCGACAGTGATCGATTGGGGGCGTGCGAATTGCCCGCTACCGAGTCCGTAGTAAACGGCAACCGCATTTGCAAAGGGTAGCGCGATCGCGATGTCGGGATGGGCGTCGTCATTGAGATTCAAGACGGCCAGATCGGCCGGCGCCTCATCAAGATCCAGGTAGATCGGAGCACCGAGATCGAGTGTCGCGCCGTCACCCGGCAAAATCATGATCCGCTGACTTTCCGGCAGCGTGATGACCACATCGAGTGCCCCGTCACCGTTCGCATCGGCCAACAGCATTCGGCCCGGTCGGTCGCCCAGGCTGACGCTCGCCGGATCCTCGGGCACGAGCGTTCCGTTGCCCGCGTACACATGAAGCCCATTCATTTCGTCCAGGACGAAGATGTCAATTTCCCCGTCGCCATCGTGATCGGCCAATTCAACATCGATCGGGCGGCCGGGCACGTCAATCACGCTCGACGAGAAACCGGATGCAAGGTCACCGCTAAAAATCGAAAGACTCGCATCGGATCGATTGGCCGCGACAATCTCCATGCCGTTGCCGTCCAGATCACCCGCCGCCAAGGCTTTGGGAGATCGCCCCGTTTGCAAGTCCTGTTGCCGAGAGAATCGCCCCAACGAATCGCCGACGAAGATCTGCAGTCGTTCCATCTGGTCTTGAATGCCCAGAATCTCTTCATTGCCGTCACCATTCAAATCGACGGCCAAGACGTCGACCAGGTCATCGCGTCGCCCCATGTAGAACGCCACGTCGTCCGAGGAACTGTCTCCGGTCGCGTAGACGTAATCCAGATGGCCGTCATGGTTCCAGTCGACGAACGGATCGCGTGTGCTGTTTGCCTCGCCGTGCATGTTCACGCTCTGGGCGACAGCGAAATTCCCTTGTCCGTCACCCTTGAAGACGTGAATCGCTCCGACGATGTCGGCTGCGGCAGCGATCACAAAATCGAGATGACCGTCCTCATCGAAATCGACCAACCATGACTCGCGGTGTCGTTGATGGGTTCGGACGTAGGTGAGCAAATCTCCGCTGAACGCAAAATTGCCATTTCCATCATTCAGGAAGATGCGGGTACCCAACGTACTCGCGGAAAGGACGTCAAGGTCACCATCGCCATCGATGTCGCCTGAGGAGAGGTCGCCAGGATCCACCGGTTGGCCGAGGACGCCAAATTGCTTGAATTCTTCAAATCCTTCCGATTCGCTCCATCTCGTAAATCCGCCTTCGCCGTCTCCGGCGAATAGCACCAAATTGATTGGAGTCAGCGGGGTATTCGATTCGCGCTCCGCCGTCAGGAAATCTTGAATCCCGTCTCCGTTGAAATCACCGACGTCCCACGATTCCTCCCAATTGGAAACATTGATGCCCTGTGATCCATCAGCCAAGTTGTAGGTGAAATTGATCGTGAATGTTCCGGGCGACAGAGGGTCATTCAAGTAAACCTCGAAGTACTCATCGACCTCCGCCTTGACGATGAAATCCAAATAACCGTCGCGATTGAAATCGACCGCTTCCATCGAGTGATAACCATAGAAACCTCCGCCATCGATCGTTTGATTGACGTCCAGGGTTCCATCGCCGTTGGACAGTCCGACATACAGACCTCCCTCTCGGCCGGCAACGACGTCGTCCAGTCCGTCTAAGTTGTAGTCGCCGACGGCCGCAACAAATGCGGGCCTGCGAATCCCGGATGCCGGCACCGGTTCCTGAAAACTTCCGTCGCCATTTCCGATCGTGACGACGTCACCGAGACTGTCAAACAGATCGACGATGTCGTCACCGTTAAAATCGCCGTGATAGACGGCATTCGTGCGTGGTTGGTCGACCCAGGGTTCCGCTCGCGTGTTCCCGAATTCGCCCGGACGCGTGCCGAATCGGATGCCGATCCCGTGTGCGTCGGTTTGTCCGCTGAAGTTGTTGTCCGTCGTGAAGTAAGAAACATCGAGCACACCGTCAGCGTTGTAGTCCCCGAACAGCGCCCCGCGGACGGTTGCGTCGGTTTCATTTCGTTTGATGCTGTTGGAAAGCTCCGGGATCGCGTACTCGAAAAAGTCGAAATTCCCCGATCCATCATTGAGTCCGACGGTGAATCCGGCCCGCGCCAATTCGACTCCGTGAACGATGTCCAGGTCGCCGTCACCGTCGACGTCCATCGGCTCAAAATCCATCGTCCAGTTATCGGGTCGTCCTTGCGACCGCGATCCCTGTTGATGGGTAAAATCGATTCCGTTTCCGTCCCCAATCAATAAGTCGATTCGACTTTCCCAGACATGATGGAACGCGATGTCGTTGATCCCATCGCCGGTAAAGTCGGCGACGATCAACCAGTCCGGGCCGTAAAATGCTTGAGCGCTCGGCGGATCGATTTCATTGACAAGCGTGAATTCGCCACTGCCATCGTTGTGGAATACCTGAATGAGTTGGTTGTCACCGGAAATGACCAAATCGAGATCTCCATCCCCATCCAAGTCTGCCAGATCATAAGGCTTCGTCGTTTCGTCCAGCCCTCCTCGACGTGTTCCACGAAACTCGTTCGGAGACTCAAACGTGCCGCCACCATTTCCACGACTCCAAAACAGATCATGATCCGTCGCACCGAAAGCTTCTGAAAGAATCGTCCTGCCGAATAGATCTAAGTTTCCATCGAGATCGATATCGGCGAGCACGAAGTCACTGATCAGCTCGTCGTAAACCGTTTGGTTGACTGGCTGAAACGTGCCATCTCCGTTGCTGATGGCGGTGGCGAGAAAACCACCAGCGTGCCGTTCATTGAAGACGATGTCGGGCACTCCATCGTTATTGATGTCTCCGGTAGTGACGGCGCGCAATTCCGCATCGGCGTCTGAAATCTCATATTCCGAAAGAACCAATGGGGCAGCGAATTCCCCGTTGCCGTCGCCGAACAAGACAACAACGCGCGTCGTTCCGACACTCGAGTCGCTATTGAGATCGAAGTTGTAGGCGGCGACGAGATCCAAATTCCCATCCAGATCGAAGTCGCCTTGGGCGATGTTGCGAACCTGAAACGCATCGAGCGGGTGCTGTGCCTCCGGAATGCCGGCGTCCAACGTGATTCCGACATCGATCAATTGTTCCATGCGACGTGGATGACCAGTCGCATAAGTCGTGACATCGTCGAAGCGACCGTTGTTTTCGCCCGCGTAAATACCGATGGTTTGATCATCGGAGTTTGCCGTCACCAATCGTGGTCCCTGGAACCCGCTGATGATGGCGGCTCCCAGTGGCCCTGCTCCCACACCCACCGTCGTGATTTCGAAACCACTCGACGCGATCGCCTCGGTGACGGGATCGGTGACGAAATTGGGCGGCCGGTTTTGTACGTCATCACGGACTTCTAAATCAAAGGTCTGATCGACGAATAATCCATACGGATCGGTCGCCCGCACCGTAAACCGATTGCTGCCGATCTCGGCCGAAGTTGATTGCCAAGTCAGCCTGCCGGTCGTCGCATCGATCAGGCCCGTGGAGTGCCCGGCAACCAAGGAATAAGTCAGCCGATCGCCGTCGGGATCGATCGCGAGTGCCGAATAGCGAAAGACATCGCCCGATTGAAGCACTTCGATCGGTGTG
Organism: Stieleria maiorica; assembly: GCF_008035925.1. Lineage (NCBI taxonomy): Bacteria > Pseudomonadati > Planctomycetota > Planctomycetia > Pirellulales > Pirellulaceae > Stieleria > Stieleria maiorica. The sequence continues at coordinate 4,404,141 of NZ_CP036264.1, read as the reverse complement.
CTGGTAAATCGTTCCGGTGCCCGATTCAAATCACCAAACGCGAGCAACCGGTATCGAAATGGTTCATCGCCGGGGTTGGTGAACCGGACCTCCCGAGCCCGCGTCGACTCGCCCGGCCCCAGGGGACCATCGGTAAAGGAGGTCAAATTGAAAAACGGACGGCCGTCAGGTAGCAACCCGTCAGGACGCAGCGTCGCCAGGTCAAGGTTTGTGAATTGATCCAACACGATCACCACGTCGCCGGCAATCGTTTGGTTGCTGCGGTTGGTCAGAACCAACTCGGTGATCACCTGTGATCGATCCGTCGAGTAGGAGGTCCGTCCATAGCTCGGCTGGACGCTACTGCTGATATCGACCAGTGAATCAAAATCGATCGTTGCCGCGTTCGGTACGGATCGGTTCGGCGAAGCGTAAACCTCGCTGGGATCGTCAAGTCCGCTGATGATTTCCAAGTCGCGGACGACGACGGAGGTTCCGCTGTCACCATCGTTGTTCACCAACCGGACCGTGACGTCGACCTGTTCGCCGACCGGCAGATGGGCGAGATTCACCGTCAACTCGTACGGCTGGCCCGAATTCTCCGCCGGGACCGCGACCGCGGACGAACTGCCCGTCGCCAGCCCAGTGTTTTCGGACCAGTTGAAGGCGCTCTGACGGTCGGGCGTATAGGTCTGCGTCACCGTCTGACCGTTGCCGTCGGTTACGGAAATCTCGACGGCATCCTGCATCCCTCCGTCGCTGCTGCGATCAAATTCGGGCGCGTCAAACGTCAACCGGACGCCTTGACCGCTGCGCGTGATCGGCACCGACGTGGTGATTTCCGTCCGCAACGAATCGCCTTCGACCAACTGGGCATGGCAGCCCGCCGCAACGACACGTCCCGATTGATCGCTGATCGCTCCGCTGGTCGTCAGCGCGAACTGAGGTTCGAAAAACGAACCGGCCAGATTGTTGAGGACGAACAATGCGTCGCGAGGGGTCGCCAAACTGTCACAGTTGACATCGATGAACGGCGGGGTCACATCGTCGGGGACCTCCGAATCAAGTTCTCCGGTGTTGGCATCGACGTACGCACCGCGCGCGATTTCATTGAGCACCACCAGCGCGTCTAACGGTGAAACCGACCCCGAATCGTTCACGTCCAGGGAAGACAACACGTTGTGCCAAATTGCCGCCGCAAGCATCTGGCGGGCTTCGAGTGTCTCCAGCCGGGGTCGTCGAGAATTGCGATGAGCTGCACGTCGTCGGTTTTGCATGTGACGAGAAGCACGATCAGATCGACTCGGACGCCGTCGATTTCGCAAGGTCAGCATGATTTGTGGATCAAAGCAGAGGAACGAATCGCTCCTTCACTTTCACTCGTCGGCCACGTGGCGGGCCATGGAAAGCCAACTTCGAGAGTTGGAGCCACCCGATTGAAATACATCAATGCGAGTTATTCGCATTTCTCGGCTAGCATGCTACCTAAAACCGGCCCGATAGGTGCACACACGTTTCGCATTTTCCGACTTTTTTCGAGCGGCGAATCAAGGGGCCAAGCGACGCCTTTGGCCGTCGGAAGGGGACGGTATCGAATCGTGTTCTGTCGTCTGTTTCGGGTCCGTTCACCTTTGCAGTCAGATTGAATACGACTCGATGCGTCTTAAGCCAAACACGCTGAGCCGTAGGCGCTAGCCTCGGGCCCTACCGCCGTGTTTAAGGCGCATGAAGGCCCGCGGCTAGCGCCGTCGGCTCACTAGGCTTTTTCGAGAGTGCGGCATTGACGCGTGGCTTCCAATTCGGAGACCTGGCTAGCGGCCAGGGCGAGAGCACTTTAGCGTTCGTCGTCCAGTCGTGGATTCAGCACGGTCAAATCGTCGTTGCAATTCGTAAATGCTTTTTGAAGTTGAACGGCTCGCTGGAAGTCCTACTTCCCGCCCAAAAATCCCTCGATGACCGCTTTGGCCTGTTCGCCGCCGAGGCATTGTTCGGCCCGCCAGCCGCGCTGGGCGGCCGCTTCCACATTTTCCGGTTTGTCGTCGATGAACAGGATTCTGTCGGGGCGCACCCGCGCGGCTTTTTCGGCGGCCTCGTATATCTTCCCGTCCGGCTTCATCGACATCACTTCACAGCTCAAGATCCGAACGTCGTAATCGATCTGCGACACCGGCCAGGGCTGTTTTCGCACCCAGCGCCAATGCGCCGGACAAGTGTTGGACAGCACGCCGACGCGACCGGCACTGCGTCGGGCAAACTCCACGACGGGAACCATCGAATCGATGGGTGTGAACATGTCGCTGATCGCGTCCAGGACTTGATCCTGCGGCAATCGATCGGCGTCTAATTGCAACACCTCCCGCAACGTCTGGGTAAACGAACGGCTGGTGATTTCACCGCTCTCGTATCGATCCTGCAATCCACTTTCATAGATGACTTCGCGTGCCCTGTCGGCGGACACTCCAGCCAACTCGGCAAAGTTTCGACAGGCGATCTCGGGATCGAACGAAACCAAAACGTTGCCGAGATCAAAGTAAACGAATTCAATCTGCATGGTCATCTTCCCTGATCGCTCCACTGCGAATCATAAAATCGACGATCGGCGCCGGGTCTTTCAAGCTGTGCGGGTGGTGTCCGACGCCGGGTTTATGGATCACCTCGATCGGCCCACCGAGTTCACGGTATCGCTGTTCCAAGATCGCCGTGTTCTCGTCGACCGGCACCACATCGTCGGCATCGCCGACGACGCACAGAATTGGAACACCGGCTGCAGCCAGAGGTTCCAGAGCATCAATGGGGTTGCAGCGCGACTTGGGGGGCTGCGAGTCGAGCGCTTCGGCTTCGCTCAATCCATACGCTTCTAAACATCGCTTCCAATCGCCCGGACTGCCTTTCCCAGAACCTTTGCCACCCGGCCAGCTTTTGATGTCGCATACCGGTGCGTCGGCGTAAATGCACCGCACTCGATTCGGATTCGCCTTGGCCCAATTGAAAACGATCAACCCGCCGCGACTCATCCCTTCCAACACCGGTTCGGGGTGAAAGTGAAAGGTCGACGTCACATGGCCATAAAAGTCGTTCCAAATCTGGACGGCCTGAGGCGCACCATACAAGCCCGCCACGTCGATGTAGGCGACGTGAAAACCACGCCCCAGCAATTCGACGTCCAATTGTGGTTCGTGGCCGAAAAACCGTGCTCGCCAGATCCAAGGATTGCCCGCCGCTGCAGTTCGCGGTGCCACGATGCGGCACGCATGACCCTGCCACTGGAAATCATAGCGATCGAACGAATGAAAATCAGACTTCGTTCCCGGATAGTCCGCCGCTGATGCGACACCCGGTGACGCAACGCACGGGCCCAGGACCAGTGCAACGGCGACGATCGCGGTGCGAAGGGTCATCATGTCGTGTCTCCTTTCTCGATCCTTCTACATGTCACCGACGATGAACACCTGAAGCTTGCGGCAACCGTGGGCCCCGAGCACCAACGATTGTTCGATGTCGGCCGTCTTGCTGGGGCCGGACACGAAGACGCCGAAACGTGCCCCGAAACCTTCGATCCGCTCGTAGGCCTGGTGCATGTTGGAAACGATCTGCGAACGAGGCACGACGATCGCCAGGTATTGGGCGATGAACAGCAGCACGCGGTGCGGCAGCGTGTCACCATCGACCCAGATGGATCCGTTTTCGGCGATCATGAACTCGCCGCGGGCGATCGTCCAATCGAGCGTCGCCAGATCGTGCGGGTCCGCGATTTGCGACGCATCGATGGTTCCGGCGACGGCGTCGGGGGCGAGTGAGACGATCCGCGTCGCATTATTGAAAACGTCGATCTCGTCCAACATGCCGCGGATGTCCGCATGTGAGTCGACCAGGTGTGCCTGGCCGCCGACCATCGCCAACATTTCGACGAACTTGTCGATCGGTTGATCGAACTGGATCACACGATCGGGATCGATGTCCGGCAATGGTGGGACGTCGACACGTTTCGTTCGAATGCGATCCAGAATCGCTTGGCGCGCGGAGGTGTCGGCCTGAGTTGATTTCGTGGATTCCATGGTCATTTCGTTCGGTGGCGGCGGTGCCATTCGCGAAAGCTCTCATTGGGAGGATCGGGAAGCTCGCGGGCGATGGTCCAAGCGTTGAAGCGATGGTGGGTCGCCCAGTGGGGCAGGATCCGCAGCGCGAACCGTCCGACTTTCCCGACCAGCCGAAACAGACGGGGAGATCGAAACAGATACGACGCCATCGTCATCGCCCAGCGTTTGGACGCCGGCAACAGTTTCTTGCCGACCAATTCACCGCGCCAGGCGAGCAATTGATGATGCAGCGGAATCTTGACCGGACAAACGTCGCTGCACGACCCACACAGGCTGCAGGCGTACGGCAAACTCTTGTAGGAATTCTGATCGCGTGTCGGCGACAACACGCTTCCGATCGGTCCGGGAACGGTGGCGCGATAGCTGTGCCCGCCGCTGCGTCGATACACCGGGCACGTGTTCATGCATGCGCCGCAACGGATACAGTGCATCGCCGCGCGAAAGGTTTCGCTTTCACGTAATCGGGTTCGACCGTTGTCGACCAAGACGATGTGCAGTTCGCTGTTTTCGTCGCGGGGTCCGATGAAGTGCGACGTGTAAGTGGTGATCGGCTGCCCGGTCGCCGATCGGGCCAACAGCCGGGTGAACACGCCCAGGTCACGTTGTCGCGGCAAAAGTTTTTCGATCCCCATGCAGGCGATGTGGACGCGTGGTAACGAGGTGCCCAGGTCCGCGTTGCCTTCGTTGGTACAAACGACCAGTCCGCCGGTTTCAGCGATGGCAAAGTTGACTCCGGTGATCCCGATTTCCCCGGCCAGAAACTTGTCGCGCAAATGTCCCCGCGCCGCTTCGGTCAGGTACTTGGGGTCCGACGCGCCTTCGTCGGTTCCCAGGTGCCTGTGAAAGGTCTCGCCGACTTCTTCCTTTTTGATGTGAATCGCCGGCAACACGATGTGGCTGGGCGGTTCATTTCGCAGCTGAACGATCCGTTCGCCCAAGTCGGTGTCGACGACGTCGATCCCGTTGTCCTCCAGGTAGTGATTCAGACCGCACTCTTCGGTCAACATCGACTTGCTTTTGACGATCCGTTTGGTTTTGTGGTCACGCAGAATTCGCAGCACAATCTCGTTGTGGTGCTCGGCGTCGCGGGCCCAGTGAACGACCGCCCCGCGCGCGGTCGCGTTGCGTTCGAACTCCTGCAGGTAATGCGCCATGTTGGCGATCGTGTGCGTTTTGATTCCCGACGCGGTTTCACGCAGGTACTCCCATTCGGGAAGGGAGCCGGCTTGTTTGTCGCGTTTGCTGCGAACGAACCACAGGGCTTGGTCGTGCCAACGCGACCGATTCGGGTCGTTGACGAATTCCTTGGCGGCGGCCGGGTGCTGGACGATCGGAAGCATGAGACGGAAAGATTGCTGGGGTGGATAGGTCGGAAGCGATGCGTGGTGGATCGTCAGGCCGCCCCGAGCGGACGTCCGGAAAGAATCTGAGCGACATGCATGACTTGAATCGGATGTTTTTCGCGACGAATCAGACCTTGCAGGTGCATCAGACAGCTCATGTCAGCCGACGCCAGCACCTCGCTGCCTTTGCCACAGTGATCGGCGATTCGGGCGCGGCCCATTTCGGCCGACACGTCCGCCTCATTGACCGAAAACGTGCCACCGAAACCACAGCAATCGTCCGCGCGATCCGGTTCGACCCACTCGATGCCTTCGACCAGATTGAGCAGTTTGCGAACCTTGTTTTCACGCGGGGTCATCGATTCGCTGGACTGACCGAGCCGCAGCTCGCGCAATCCGTGGCAGCTTTGGTGCAGCGAAACGCGGTGCGGGAATTTGACATCCAGATGGGTGACGCCCACCACATCGTGCAAATATTCGCACAGTTCATAGGTCTTTGACGTCACCTGCTGAAACTTCACGTCTTCGGCGTCAAAATAGGCCCCGTAGTGGTTGCGGACCATCGACACGCACGACCCGGAGGGGCAAACCACGGCGTCGAAATCAGCGAACAGGTCGACAAACCGCCGAGCCACCGGCGCCGTGTCGGCGTCGCATCCGGTGTTGGCCATCGGCTGACCGCAGCAGGTCTGGCCATCGGGATATTCTACGTCGACTCCCAACCGCTCCAGCAACTCCAACGTCGCGATCGCCACGTCCGGGTAAAGCTGGTCGATGTAGCAGGGGACAAACAGCGCGACGGGCATAGGTCGGGTCGGTCAGGATGGGGAAGCGGGAAGATTGACTCGGGATCGCGACGAGGGCTGCACCACAAGAGGGACTGGGGCGGCCGGCGGGGACAGTATAGTAACGAAAAGCCGACGGTTTGTTCAGCATAGCTCACCGCTTCGATCCGAATCCGTCTGCGTCTTTCTCCTCCCTCTTCAGAACATCCTTCGACGTGACGTGACGCCGTGGCAGGAGGAGAGGTAGGAAGATTTTTGGGGTAGGAAAACTGGCGAAATCGCGCGGATGGTGCGTTTCATCCTTTTCATACCCCCGAAGTCTTCGTCTCCTGATTCCCGCGTTCTCTGGGAACAATTCGGGTGAACCCCTGGGATGAAACCCGTTTCTGATCGACAATGGGCGTAGTCGTTAGTTTCTCCCCCGGCGCGAAATGGTTTGGCCAAAATGAGTGACACAGCCAGTCTTGATGATTCGAAGCTTCCCGGAAACCCTGCAGAACAATCTGCGGCAGAAGCAAAGGCAGTCGCCAACGAGGCTGAATTTGCCGCGTCACAGGACGATTCGCCGAATATCGATGCGCCGGCGATCGACGCTCCCACCACCGATCCGGTCCCGGAGCCGTTCGAGGTTAAATTCGCCTCGCGGGTCGACCGCTTACCCCCCTACATGTTCGGGCGGATCAACAACTCGCTGTACCAGAAGCGCCGCGCGGGCGATGACGTGATCGACCTGGGGATGGGGAACCCGTCGGATCCGCCGGACCCGGTCGTGATCCAGAAACTCCACGACGCCTCCTCCGACCCCGGCAACCACGGCTACAGCAAGTCCAACGGCATCGCCAACTTGCGCCGCGAAGTGGCCGGAAAATACTATCGCAAGTACGGCGTCCGGCTGGACCCGGAAACCGAAATCATCTCCTGCCTGGGCAGCAAAGAAGGTTTCTCGCACATGTGCCTGGCGCTGATGGGCCCCGGCGACACCGCGATGATTCCCTCGCCCTATTTTCCGGTTCACATGTACGGCGTGATCCTGGCATCGGGCAACGTCGTGGCGTTGGACGTCGCCGACCCGGACAAATTTTTGCGGAATGTGGCGTACACCTGCGAAAACATGATGCCGTCGCCAAAGATTCTGATCGTCAATTATCCGCACAACCCCAGCTCGGCGGTGATCGAGCCCGACTTTTTCATCGAAGTCGTCCGGCTGGCCAAGAAGTACGGCTTCATGGTCATCCACGATTTCGCCTACGCCGATGTCGCCTTTGACGGCTACGTCCCGCCCAGCTACTTGGCCGCTCCCGGTTCCAAGGACGTCGGGGTCGAATTCACCACGATGAGCAAGGGATACAACATGGCCGGCTGGCGGGTCGGATTCTGTGCCGGCAACGCCGACATGGTCCGCGGCCTGGGGACGATCAAGGGCTACTACGATTACGGCATGTTCCAGGCGATTCAGATCGCTGCGATCGTGGCGCTGCGAGAAACCGAAGCCAACGTGGAAAAGCAGTCCGAAATCTACCAACGACGCCGCGACGTGCTGGTCAACGGCTTGCGTCGGTTGGGATGGAATGTCCAGCCGCCCAAGGCCGGCATGTTCGTCTGGGCGGAAGTCCCCGAGCCGTGGCGAAGTTCGATGAGCACGATGGATTTCGCGATGAAATTGCTGGAAGAAGGCAACGTCGCGGTCAGCCCCGGCAGCGGGTTCGGCGCCGCCGGCGAAGGTTACCTGCGGATGTCGCTGGTGGAAAACGAACACCGCCTGCGCCAAGCCGTCCGTCAGATCAGCAAGTGCCTGGGATAGGGCCGGCTGTGCCTGTGCAACGTTCGATCACAAACTCAGCCGTAGGCGCTAGCCTCGGGCCTTCGAGTCACGAATGGCCATCCAAGGCCCGCGGCTAGCGCCGTCGGCTCATAAATCAAGTGGCATTGGGCACAAGCCCAGACACCAACGTCGCCTTTCCGAACGAGCAGCGTCTCAGGTGTCGATCAGATCTTCCGGCGACAGGATCGGCACGGCGTTTTCTTCGGTCTCCTGCTTCTCGCGCCACGGTTTACCCGCGCGGTACTGCTCCAGCTCTTGCTCAAGCTGTTCCAGCTGTTCGTGCTCCTGTTCCTTGCCGACTTCGACCGCCTTGCTGCTCCACTGGATCGCTTTTTCGAAGTCGCCCAGTTCGGCGTATCCGGCGGCGAGCGTGCTCAGGATGTGGGGTTCTTTGCCATCAGTCAGTTCAACGGCACGTTCTCCCAGTTCAACCGAACGGGCACCATCGCGGACATTGTCTTGGGGGCTGGTGGCCAGGACCCAGGCCAAGTTGTTCAGAATACCCGACAGGTCAAAGTTGGTCGAATCGTCGTCGGCGACCTTGATGGCGCGTTCGTAGTCGTCGATCGCTTTGTCGTGATCACCGACGGACAGGTAGGCGTCGGCCCGCGAACGCAGGACCGAAACGTTGGTCGGATCGCGGTCTAAGATCGAAGACAGCACTTCGATCGCCTGGCGTGGGCGATCGTCTTGCAGGTACAAGTTGGCGAGTTGCAATTTGCGGCCGTCGTTGGTCGGGTCGCGATCGATCAACGTTTTCATTTCGTTGATCGCGTCGGCCATCCGACCTTCTTCGATCGCGATCAAACAGCGGACAAAGATCGCCTGTTCGGCCGCAGCGACTCCTGGGGCGATGCGTTCGGCGGCCCGCAGGTCATCTTTGGCGGCTTGCAGATTCTTGCGCCCCACCGAAATCTCAGCCCGTTGCAACAATGAGATCGGATCCTGGGGCTGCATCGCGAGCGCTTTGTTCAGATCCGCCAGCGCGTCCTCCTCTTTCAGCTGCATGCGGTACAGGATCGCCCGCATGCGGTACAGTCCTTCGCTGGGTTTGGCTTCGAGCGCTTTGCTGAGCAATTTCAGGGCATCGTCGATTCGGTCGAGGTCGGCCAGTTTTTGCACGACGGTTTGAGCGACTTGCAAATTGGTCGGGTCTTCGGCCAAGACTCGCTCCATGTCTTCGATCGCGCCGGCGACGTCTTGGTTCTGCAACCGAATCGCCGCACGGGCCTGCAACGCCTCGCGGTTCTTGGGGTCGTCCTTCAAGGCGGAATTCAGGTCTTCCAACCGTTTGTCTTCGTTTCCCGGGCCCCAGGTCAATGCCCGCAACACGTACGCCGCGCTCCGTTCGACCGGATTGTCGGCCAGCAGGTCGATGGCGTTGGAAGTCGCTTCGGTGATCGCGTCCTTGTCCCCACCGGGCAACATGTTCAATCGGGCGACCAACAAATAGGCTTCGACCAGTTCGGGGTCGTTCTTGATCGCCTCATCCAATGTCTGCAACGCCTCGTCGCGCAGCTGCATCGCACGGTTCCGATTTCCCGCGGTTTGCCCCATCGCCGCGATCAGCTGCTGGCTCTTTTGGAGGAGCACCGACCCCAGCATTTTTTTTGCGAACGAGGCATTTTCGCCAGAGAGACCCTTCTTGATGGCGGTTTGCAACAGCCGTTCGACGGCCTCCAATTCGCGGGGGCTCTTGGCGTCAAATCGCAGGATGGCCGCCTCGTCCAATTCGTCCTGTCCGGCATCGACTCCGGCGGTCGTTTCTGCGGCCGTCTCGTCAGCCGAATCGGACGCCGCGTTCTCTTCACCGACCGGCGGCGGATCCGCAGGCGTTTCCTGAGCGAATGCGGGGGCGGGGGCGAGCAAGAGCGAGACGCTCAGGCACAGCAGGGCGAGCAGCGGAAAGTGCTTGGAAGACGATCGAAACATCGGCGTAGGCTCGTGCGGGGTTTAGGTAAGACCCTTTCATTATGCCGTGCCGGCCAATCGATGCGTAGATGAGCTTGGAAAGAATCGGCCGATCAGGTCGACAATTTGGCCGACTCGAGCTTTTTCCCGGCTTCGGTCAACGCCTTGAGCTCGTTTTCCAATTCCTCGCAGCGGCTTTTCAGTCGGAGGTGTTCTTCATAAAACCGATTGAAGTCGGTCGCCGTTTCCTGCCAGAAGTCGTTGGGGCGGAACCGCAACTTCATCGCCCGACCGCCGTCGGCCAGCTCGTTCAAAATGCCGCGCAAACGCAGCATCGGACCGGCAAAGCGATGGGTCAATTTCACAATGTCCCAAACGTACACCGGGTACAGCATCAGCATGATGCACAACAACGGCGCTTGGGCGCCGAACGACCGCGAGATCGCCTGACTGAAGGTCTGGTTTCCCGGAGCGTAAATCATCTGCACACCGATCCCGATCGCCAACAGGGCCAAAATCGTCAATGACCAATGCATCGACATGCGGCGGATGATGGACCATTGAACCTTGGGATCGATCAGAAATCGGTTGCGTTGCGACATGGTTGGATTTCCGGCCCGCCGAAGGCGGCTGCTGACGTTGGAATGCTTGAGTTCTGGGAACAAACTTTTCAACGCTAGCTCGAATTGGCCGCCGTGACGGGGAAACATGGGTGATTGGGTCCGAGGGAAAAACGACAGCGACATCGCCTCGGCCAGAAAACTCTACGCAGCCAACACAACCCGATCAGACCGATCGGCACCAGCGCGTTTTGGCCCCCCCGGCACGCTCGGCGACCAGGAATCGCATCGGATATGCCGATTAATCCTGGTAACAATGCGATCCTGAATTAATTGGCCCTGTCACGGATGACGAGTCGGAACATGCCAGGCAAATCACAACAAAAGCGACCACAGCCGCGTGCGATCCCCCGAGGACGTCGGAGCACGACCAAACGTCTGGCAACCTCTGCAACGCTCGCCCTGGCGGCATTGACGTCGGCCGCCGGAATCCACTCGATCCCCGACGCCCGGGCCGACCACCCGGCGACGCTGCAGCGCGTCGGCCGTTTGCTGGGCGTCGGCTGGGGAGACGGATACCACGTCTGCCGCGACGGAGGTTGCCGGCCCGGTGCGGATTTGCCGCCGCACGGATTCCCCGACCAATTCGGCCACAAGAGATGCGCCGACGGATGCGGACAGATTTATCCCGCCGGCACCGCGTTGCCCCAAGTCCGTCACGGACTCCCGCACCTGCTGACCGGTCTGCCGAAGCTGCCACCGGTGTCCGGACCGGCGGTCTACTCCGCAGGCGTCGCCCCCTGCCATTCCCCCAACCGCACTCGTACAACCTGCGACGATGCGGCCTGCGATGTTTCCGGCTGTGATTACGCGGACGAGATCGTTGACGCGCCAAACGCACTCGCTGGCCCAGAGACGAATTCGCCGCCGAACGCGCCGCCGGAACCATCTTCAGCGGTCGCCGATGCCCCGTTGTCGAACATCCAACAAATCCAACCCGGCCCTGCGGTAACTCTGTCAAACGAGTCGGATGAATCGATGGCACTGCCGCCAGATTGGATGGCTGGGCCCGACCCGTTAACCGATCCAGCTGAAGCCGCCGACCGGCAACTTCAGGTTGACAGCCCAGCCGCGAGCGCGGCGCCTGGTCCTAAGGCCCCGCAACGCACTTTCCAACCCGAGGTCGTCGCCTCGCCGAGCGATGAGACGACGTTGCTGGACTTGTCCCCCCCGACACTAAATACCGAAGCGGCAAGCGAACAATCTGGCGAGCCGGATCTATTGAACGACCCCGCCTATGAGCAGCGGCTACCACCCGCAGCACATTTCCGCGGCATCGACGACTTGGGCACCGTTGAAGTGTCGCCGCGCGATGCCAGCGACGCGGCGGTTGACATTCCCGTGCAGCTGCGGCCGATCCCGCAGGACCCGCCGCAACCGTTCGCGACGCCCCCGGTCCGTTCCAATCCCTACATCGGATCGGGCCATCGCAACAGTTCCTCCCAGACGCAATCCGCTGCACCACGTGTGGCAACCTTGCCGGGCTCCGGGGCCAACCGCGACTGGAATCCGATTCGCCAGCCGGAATGAAGGACGCAGCGCCACCTTCAATCGATACCAGCCCGAATTGCATGCGAGTGAGCAGCCTCCTTGCTGGCGCCGCGGGCTCGTCAATCAACAGCCGCTGGCGCTGCGCCCTCGTCTTCCAATCAAATCCGCTTGAAGAGGTATCGTCCAGCAGGGTTGCCGCGCAACGGCCCACCGACGACGGCCCGGAAGGGCCATCGTACCTGCCTAAAGCTGGACGCTGCCTACTGGCGGATGACCGCGACTAGCCCTTGATGTCGGCGAAGCCGCGGAGCTGGTAGGGGATGTCAACGTAATCGAGCACGCGGCAAAGTCCCCGCAAGGCGACTCCGAATCCGTCCGGACCGCTGAACCCACCGAACTGGCCGCCGCCCTTGACGTGCGGTTCCAGGTCCAGGAAGACGCCGTCGGCTCCGCGTTTGAGCGCCCGTTGGTGAAGCTCGGGTAAGAATTCCTTCAGATCGCGGAAGATCGCTTCATGTCCGCTGTCTCCGCGGTCGGCGGGAACGAAGTTGTCCAAGCTGGCCTCGTCGACGTGTTCGATTCGGCCCGAGGGCGACGGATCGTGATAATCCTTGATGTGCATCCAGCCCATGCTGTCCTTCATCGCCAGGTACTGGGCATAGGTTTCATCGGCAGAGAATCCTTGCGTGACGATGTTGGCACCGTCAAAAATGGTCAGCATCGCCGGATGATTGACCTTGGCAGCGATGGCTTGCAGCAACGTTCCCGTCTGGCCGACCAAATTGGCCTCGACCTCCAAACCGAACGTCAGCCCGCGTTTGTCGCACGCCTCGGCGATCTGTCCCAGTTGGTCGGCAACCTGATCGACATGGTCCTCCGGCGCCGTGCCTTTGGGATGATAAAATGCGAAACCGCGAATCAATTTTGCACCGAAGGCTTCGGCGCGATCGCAGGCCGTTTGGACGTCTTCGGCCAGGTACTTTTCAAACGGGATGTACTTGTTTGCCGTACCGTCGTCGACATCCAACAGTTTTACCTTGCCGATCGGCGACCCGATGCTGCTGACCTTCAACCCGTAATCGGATTGCATCTTGACCAGATGGTTGATCTCGGCATCGCTCAGTGCCATCACGTTCTTGATGCCTTCGCCGGCATCAACGAAACGGATCGAATAGTATCGCAACCCCAGGGCGGCAAACGCGGAATACTGCTGGACCGCAAGTTTTTCGTTGGCGGCTTCGTCCGCAAAACCACTCAGAAGGACGGGGGTGGAATCAGTCATCAAATCAAAAACCTGGGGTTGGGGGAATGTTGTGTTGGTCGCTCGATTTCATCGGAGTGCAGATGGGATCAGGCGTCTGGCGCGAGCCTAATGCCATCTACTCTATGAGCCGACGGCGCTAGCCGCGGGCCTTGGATTTCCCTTCGAGACTTGTAAAGGCCCGAGGCTAGCGCCGGCGGCTCAGTTTGTGATCGACAGTAGGCCTGAGGCTAGCGCCGGCGGCTCAGTTTGTGATCGACAGTAGGCCCGAGGCTAGCGCCGGCGGCTCAGTTTGCGATCGAAAGGCTTTGGGCTCGCGTTATACGGCTGATTGAATCAACAGGCCATTGACCAGGCTACGCCTGGGGCGTCGGATACTCGACAATGATAGTGCTGTGCAAGCCCCCGCGGGGCGTCCACTGGCTCTCTACGGTCGCACTTTTTGGCTGTACAACCGCCAAGAAGTCATCCATGATGCGGTTCGTCACGGCTTCGTAAAACATGCCTTCGTTGCGAAATCGCTGCAGGTACATTTTCAAACTCTTCAGTTCCACGCACAATTTGTCCGGAACGTAGGTGAAAATGATTTTCCCGTAATCCGGCTGGCCGGTTTTGGGACACACCGACGTGAATTCCGGGCAATGGTGCACGATCTTAAAGTCTCGCGACGTATTGGGGTTTTCAAACACCTCCAAGATGTCGCTAAATTTCTCTGATTCACTCAACGCTAATTTCTCCCTTGGGTAAACCACAATTTTCGCACGCAACGGCCGAATCCACCAGGGGACCGGACCACGCCCAACTGCTGGTCAGTGAAACCTTCACCAGCCGTCAGGGCGAAGGCCGGTTAACGGGGACGGACAGTTTTTTCATTCGCACCAGCGGCTGCAATCTGCGTTGCTGGTTCTGCGACACGCCCTATGCGTCTTGGAACCCCTCGGGAGACCGCCAGACGATCGAATCGCTGCTCGACGCCGCTCGGCAAAGCGGAGTGGAGCACGTCGTGTTGACCGGAGGCGAACCCCTGCTGTCACCGGCGGTCACCGAACTTTCTCGATCGCTGATGGATTCCGGATTTCATTTGACGATCGAAACCGCCGGGACGATCGACAAACCGATCCCCTGCGACCTGCTTTCGCTGAGCCCCAAACTGGCCGACAGCACGCCGGATCCGGGGCAGCACCCGCGCTGGAGTGGGCTTCACGAGCAGCGGAGGATGCCGATCGAGACGATGCGCACCCTGATCGACGCCGCGCTGGCACATCAGGTCAAATTTGTCGTCGGCGATCGATCACAATTTGATGAAATCCGACAGGTCGTCGACTCACTGGGCGTCACCAACGATGACGTCTTCCTCATGCCGCAAGGGGTGACCAACGCACAGATGGACGCGGCGATCGAGTGGCTGCGTCCGCTCACCGAGGCGGCCGGTTATCAGTATTGCGACCGCATGCAAATCCGCTGGTTCGGAAATCGCCGCGGGACTTGAGGCGAGATTTTCATTGATCGTCGCCGAAACGTCGCTACCTTCGCCAGAAGGTGGTCCGCACGACTGCATCACGCTCTGGCGAGCGTAGCTACGTCAAGGTAGATCTCAAACGCGTGCCGCGATCGTCTTAAACCGCGTCGACCGACGGCACTTCGTAACCCGGATTGTTGGCGTCTTTGACCAACCCATTGGCTTCGTCGGCACGCTCGCCTTCGAATCGTTCCGTGTCGGCGTTGAAGGTCAACATCGGGCCGAGCTGGTATTTCGCGTCGCTGCCGGAAATCCCGACCCCCTCGGACATCACGTTGTGCAATCGTCCGAAGTGCTCGATCGCATCTTCGTTGCCGCCGAAATCGCTGGCCGTTTCGCTGAACGGGACTTCCGTGCCCAAACGGTAGGAGTTGTTCATGATGTGGCCGAGGACGCATCCGTAGTGGGCGTCCATCACGTTTCCGTTGGCCATGGATGGATCACCGGCACGCACGGCGGCGATGAACGCGTTCCAGTTTCCGCCCGGCGTCACGTGTCCCTGGTCCAACTTCAACGGCTCTGCCTTGGAAGCCCCCGGTCGCAGGATCTTGTAATTGCCTTCGCCGGTGATGATGCTTCCGTCCTCCAGGTAGTACTCGTTGAAGACTTGACGCTCGTAACCTTCGTAATTGACGTTGCGAACGTTGAAGAACACCATCTGCCCGTTGGGGTACTCCGCCATCGCGAACATCGTGTTCGGCGTGACGCCCTGGTCGTCCCACTGGAATCGGCTGCCGATGGCCATCGTGCGCGTGGGGTGCGTCTGGTCGTCGTCGATGGCCCAGCGTGCGACGTCCAACTGGTGCGTCCCTTGGTTGTTCAAGTCGCCGTTGCCGGTCTCCCAGAACCAGTGCCAATCGTAGGGCACATAGTTGGCGTGATACTGGTCAATCACCGCGGGGCCTTTCCAGTGTTCCCAGTTCAGGTCGGCCGGCGGATCGCTGATCGGTTCGTGACCGATTCCGTTGCGTGGTTTGCAGCAGTAGCCGTAGGCGATTTTCAGCCGCGGCAGCTTTCCGGATTTCAACGCTTCGTGCAGCCCCGCGACGCCGGCGTTACTTCGTCGTTGCGTGCCGTGTTGGATCACCACGCCGTACTTCTTCTGAGCCTCGACGACGACGCGTCCTTCGGCGATGTCGTGGCTCATCGGTTTTTCCACGTACACGTGTTTTCCGGCCTGGGCACCCCAGATCGTCATCAGCGAGTGCCAGTGGTTGGGCGTCGCGATCGAAATCGCATCGACCGTGGGATCATCGAGCGCCTGGCGGATATCGCCGATTCCACGTGTGGTCAGTTTTCCCTCGGCCCGGCTGGCCAAACTGTCCATCCGTTTGGCAAGCACCTTGCCCGCCGGATCGGCGACGTAGGCCAGTTCGACATTGGGTGCTTTGGCCCAACCGGCGATGTGGGCTTGCCCGCGGCCATTGAGTCCCGCGACGGCAATCCGGACGCGGTCGTTGGCGCCGTCGATCGCCCCGCTCGCTTTGGTTCCGGTGATCAGAAAACTGCTGCCGGCTAGGAAACTGCCGCCAGCCACGGCCGAACCGGTCTGTTTCAGAAAGCTGCGGCGGGAATTCTGGGTGGGATTCGAATCGGTCTTGGCCATTTGGTCTTCTCGCTCTCAGGTGGGGGGGGCGGGGGCGGGCACGGACGCAGAAGCGGCCGGACGCCATATTAACAGCATCCGAGGGTGCTTATGTGGGTTTAGAGGCACAAATTCGGAGGTAGACTGGATAGATCGGCGACGGCACGCTGCGAGTGCAGCCGAAATGCCGGCGATGCTGTCTGCCGATCACGCCGTGAACCCTTTCTCGACTGGGATTCTCCCGAGATGATTGACATCACCCAACGAACACCGACTGCCGTTCTGCCGTTTCCTCTGCGACCGGTGATCCTGGCCGTCGCGGCCTTGCTGTCCGTTTTGACGGTCAACGACCGTGCCGGTGCGCAGTTTTATCGGGGCTATCGCGGATTCCGCGGCCCCGTCATCGTTGCGCCTCCGTTGGCGGGGCCGTACTATCGCGGTGCATGGTCGACCGCACCGGTCCTCGTCGGTCCGCCCAGCAGCGTGCGCGTGCAGACTCCATTTTTCTCGCTGAATCTGGGCACCGGCCCCGTCGTTGCATCACCTTACTTGGATTATCACTACCGCTATGAAGCGTATCGACCGCGATACGGTTCTTCATACGAATTCGGTTACTCGGCGCCGCTGTCGACCGTGCCGCCCTATCGCGGCATGACTCCCGCCGATGACACCATGGGTCGCTACGAGAGCTACCGATCCGAAGGGCTGTACCGATCCGGCAGCGGTGGAGGAATCCCCGATCTGACGCCACCGGTCGATTTTTCGCTTCCGGCACTTCGCGATGCTGCCAAGCGTCTCTACCAAGCGTTGGCACGACGCCCCGACGACGGCGACGTGTGGTTGGAATACCTGCAACCCGATCGCATCGTGGCCGCTGCCGATTCGGGACAGCTTTCACCTTCGATCCAAGAGTTGTACACGCGATTCCAAGGCGTGACGATGAATCCCGATCTGGTGGTGATGACACGGATCGACGGCTTCCGTCAAACGTTCCAACTGCTGGGCGCCTGGATCGAAGACGCCAATGACTCGCCTCAAGCTGCCCAAGATCCGCCTGCGGGATCTTCTCCTGAAAAACCCGCTGCGGCAGCCGAAGCCGATCCAAAGCTTCCGATCCCCCCGCCGATTCAGCAAGAAATCTTGCCCGCACCCAGCGGGGAAGTCGAAGACCTTTAGGCATGTCGCGTGATGAGGTGGGAGCGAAGCGACTTTCGATCGCCTGTTTCATACACTCGTTGAACGGCGGTGGCGCCGAACGCGTGATGGCCGGTCTGGCGTCACGGCTGGCGCTGCGTGGTCACGCTGTCACGTTGGTTACACTTGACGATGCACAGTCCGACCGACACGCAGTTGACTCCGGCGTCGCCCGCGTTCCGCTTGACCTTACGTCCGATGCCCAAGGTTGGTCGGCGAAAGTTCGTCAAGTCCGCGCGCGACTGCGGGCGATTCGCGACGCGGCGGATCAAATCTCGCCTGATGTGATCCTGTCATTTTGTGATCGCACCAACATCGATGTCTTGTTGGCGACCGGCACATCGAGTCGTCCGGTGGTGGTCTGCGAGCGCAGCGATCCGGGGCGACAATCACTGGGACCGTTGTGGAATACCGTCCGAAAACACGTCTACCGCCGCGCCGCGTCCGTCGTGGCGTTGACCGAAACCTCGGCCGACTATCTGCGGCCGTTTGCGAAATCCGTCGTGGTGATCCCGTCCGCGGTTAACCGGCCGCAGCGGACCTCGGATCGCGATCAAGCGTGCGCCGAAAAGCTGATCGCCGGTGTCGGCCGGTTGGAAGCAGAAAAGGGATTTGATCGGTTGTTGGAAGCGTTCGCGCGGGCAACGGGCGACGATTCGGATTGGCGGCTGGTGATCTATGGCGATGGGACGATGCGCGATGCATTGATCGCCCAAGCGAAGCGGCTGGGAATTGCCGATCGCTTTGAATTACCGGGCTGGGTCCGCCCGCTCGACGAACCACTCTCCCGTGCAACCATGTTCTGTTTGCCCAGTCGATACGAAGGATTCCCGTCGGCTTTATTGGAAGCGATGTCGCTGGGCGTTCCTTCGTTGAGCGTCGATTGTGAAAGCGGCCCACGCGTAATCATCGACCACGGACGCAACGGCTGGTTGGTCCAGTCGTCCGTCAAAGGACTCAGCGACGGGATCACACGATTGATCCAAGACGCCGCCCGACGCGA
Organism: Stieleria maiorica; assembly: GCF_008035925.1. NCBI lineage: Bacteria > Pseudomonadati > Planctomycetota > Planctomycetia > Pirellulales > Pirellulaceae > Stieleria > Stieleria maiorica. Next base: position 4,385,531 of record NZ_CP036264.1, on the reverse strand, counting down.
ATCCCTCGGCCAGGCAGGCATCGAAATCGTTAATCAATTCGGCTGGGAGAACATGGTCGATCGATACGAACAAACGTTACGCGATGTGGTGCAACGACGACCATAAATGCACCATCCACTCGGTGCAGCAAATTTTCCTACCCCAAAAATCTTCCTACCGCTCCCACCCGGCCAAGACGTGCTGTCCAGGCGAGTATTCGCACAGGGATGGCAGAATGATTCGGGGCAGAATGATGGTGATCGCCCCCAGACTGCCGCACGACCTCTTTCAGGGTAGGGAGGGTAGGGATCGTCCCCACGTCAAGACTTCGTGTGCGTCAACGCGACGCTGACGCTGCGGTGATCCGAACCGACGTCCCGCCCGACACGGTAGTCGACACACCGAAGCGAATCGCTGATGAAGATGTGATCCAGCACCAGTCCGAACGGAAAACTGGAATCGCGCGCATACCACGTCGGCATCACAGCAATCCCCAACTTGGCACGGATTAGCCCTGATTCGCGTTGGAACCGTCTGAAATGCGGCGACCAAGGAGTCACATTAAAATCCCCCAACACCGCAACGGATCGCTCTGGAAAATCGTGTCGGTGTCGAACCATTCGTTCTGCGAGCAGAGTCAGGTGTTCATTGCGGGAGCGAAACCCACGGCTGCCCATCGGCGGCAAGGGATGGGTCGCCACGATCAGATTCCCATCACAGACCACTTCGATTGACGTGATGTTTTCGTTCAACTGAAACATCCGAGCTTCGTCGAATGGACGCTTGCTAAACACACCGATTCCGAAATTCCCCGTGTCTTCTGGGCTCGAAACGGCGTGCGGATACACGTCTGCCAGTCCGTTTGAAAGATAGCCGTTCAACCCGCTGCTCAACTCCAGAACGGCGACCAGATCCGGATCGACTTGCCGGATTTCATCGACCACGCGCTGATAATCCTGGTTACGTGTCAACACGTTCATCGTCATCAACCGGAGCGGTGCGTTTCCCGCTGGACCGGAGACCGCGGCCGGAACCAGTTCCGGCATCATGGGCACCAAGTGCACCGAAATACAGATCGATCCGATCAAGGCCAATCGGAACTGTTTGACCAACAAGCAGAACAGCACCGTGATCCCCGCAGCGATCAATTGCTGGATCCGCAGGCTCGCCAACAGATCCGAAAACCAAAACCAGCGTGCCGGCAGGGTCGCCGATGTACCGAGCAACACTGCGATCACACCGATTCGTGCGAGGAACCTCGCCAGCTTCCCGATCCAATCGATCAGACCGGGCATCTCGGGGGGCGTCGCTATCTTGCGGCCAGGATTGCCTCCAGCTGTACCGGGTGGTGGATCAGCGTCTTGACTGCCGGCGGATTCGGGTTCGAGGACAAAAAAATAACTTGCCCGAGCGGTGTTTCGCATCTTTTCGGTTACCGGTCCATTTATCGATCCACACGTCAAAGGCGTTGTTCGCGTCGCTGAGACCCGATTTCACAGGTTGTCGCCACGTCCGCTAGCGGTCTGTTGATTACTGGCGCGAAGCGCAAGCGAGTGGGCCTGCATCAGCCCTTGCCAGCGCTGCGGGCTAGTATCCAACACTTGTGAACCACGTTCTGGCGAAGGTAGCTACGTTGGACCAGCGCTTACCGAGACTGCAGGTGATCCCAGAGTCGCGACACGAGGCTACGATCATCCGGGATTGTCAAACGTCCGATCTGCCCCGCCTGCACCGACAGGCTGGTCAGCGGGTTGAGCGGCAGAACGGACCGCAATTGTGGGTGCACCAGCTCGTAGTCTTCCGACGGCTGCAACATTTGGACCGCCAACGGGCCACCGGCCGTCGCAGCCAACGCCGGGTGCGGCAATCTGCGGCTGGCGGACGGCTGGAGATCCCGCAGCGGGGCGTCGAGGGTCACCCCGCCTCGCAGCCGGACCGAAGCGACCTGTCGGTCCGCGGCAGCCTTCTTATAGGCTTCCAGGTTGTCTTCGGCAACGATCGCCATGATTTCCTTTTCTTGAGGATCCGAGACACGCAACAACTCTTCGCCTTGTTTCACATATCGTCCCAGCAAGTGGTCGGTCGCCGGCGTCGTGATCTTGCCGTCACGCGTCGCCAGAATTCGCATCGTGTCGATCTGCTCGTCGATCTCGGCCAATCGACGATCCAAACTTTCGGCGTTCTGTTGTGCGACCTTGGAAAGTGCCAACTCGCCTCGCTGGCGGTGTTGCACCGCCTTGGCCGATTCGACGTCCCGTTGATCGATCAACTGGTCACGTCGGAGCACAAGTTCGGGCTGTTCCAGTTCCATCAACAACGTGCCCCGCTGAACGCGGTCACCGCATTGGACGAACACCGATGCGACAAAGGCGTCGACCGGAGCCCGCGCGATCTGTTCGTTTTGAAACTGCACCACGACCGGTACGCGACGAGCCAGCGGCGAACTGTGCACGGTGGCAAATTGAATGATCAGCGCAATGAACGTGCAAATGCCGATCAACCGCCGTTGATAGAAGTTCAACGTCCATCCCTCTCGCGGCGCCAGCGTCCACATCTTGACCATCCATCGCAACAGCGGCAACACGCCCCACATCGTTGCGGCAATGATCGCGATCAGGATGCCCAGCCCCTTGGCCCATGTTGCAACCGCGAACACCAACCCTGACATCCACACGATTTGAAAGACGACCGAGCAGAGTGCATGAAACGCCGCAAAATCTCGACGCCACCCGACCAGCGGACTTTCCGGCATCCGGATCCGAAACAACAGGCATTCGATCATCGCCCCCAATCGCTTGCGACCATGGGCGCGTAGATTCGGGATCTCAAGCAGATCACTCAATACATAGTACCCGTCCAACCGCAATAACGGGTTCGCATTGACCAACAGCGTCGCCGGGCCGGCGACCAGAAAGACTTGGGCCGCAAGGTGCTTGGCAAATCCGACGGGACTGATCCACCAGATCAGCGCGGCAACGGCTCCGATCGCCAATTCCACGTACACGCCGGCCAGCGCGATTTGAACGCGATCCCGCCGACGCACCAGTTTCCAGGCATCGGTCACGTCGACATAAGCCAGGGGGGCGAACAGGAAAAACATGATTCCCATGCGACCGACGCGCACCCCGTGTCGTTTCGCGCACACCGCGTGTCCGCACTCGTGAACGATCTTCAACACGCACCACAAGAGCGCCAGAACCAACCACAGTTGTTGGTCAAACACCCGTCGCACTTCGGTGGAAAACGCATCGGCGTTGGACCAAACCACACCGACACCCGCCACCACCAACACCGTCCAAACCGCCATCGCGGCGGCGCTGAACAAGCCCCCGAACGCCGGCAACAGTTTCGCAGCGACGCGGTCGCCGTCGGCCAGCGGAAATCGCTGTGTCAGCAGTCCCCCCAACCCACGCAGCGCCATCCCAGCCCATCGTTTCCGGCGGTCGGTTGACGGTTGGGTCGCGTTCGCACCTGCCGTCGCACTCGCATCCGCACTCGCTGCGTCATGATCCGCCGTCTCAACCGGCCGCGAAACCTCCTTTTCGATCGGCAGGACGACCGCCAACCGGTGCTGGACCAATTCTTTGACAAAGGCGATCACGTCGACTTCCGTCCACGACAACCCATCCTGTTGCAGCTGGCGATGGATCTCTCCCAGGGTTCGCCGTCCGTCCATCAAGCTGACGGCGTGATACTCGCGGGCGCCAAACCGATAATACTTGCCCGTTCGGCGATCCTTTCCGACATAGACCGTCTGTGACTGGTTTCCGCGTGACGAGAACTCCACCGCCGGATCGACCTGGACGATCACCGTCAATGGATCCGCCGCATCGGTTTCCGGGCTGGAGTGGGTGGTGTGATCATCCATGGCGCTCACCTCAGTAGCCGACCCACCAAAGCGTCTTTTCCCATCCCGAACGAATCAACGACCACAGCCACGGCCGCACCGGGCCATAGGCGATCGCATCGCCTCGCATTCCAGGGCGAAGCGTGCCGTCTTGGTTGTCGACATGGATGTGACCGATAAACACGTTTTGATCGTCACGAAGTTCCGCGCTGGGGTACACCGTATCGATCGGTTGTTCGATCGCGCCACCTTCGTTCGCGGTCAACCGAACGCGAGCCGGCATGCCCTCGGCAACGTATCCGATTTCATATTCGGGAATCTCCAGCTCCACCACCATTTCACCCAGCGGTGCGATCTCCAACACCGCTTGCCCGGTCTCCAACGGCGCCCCGATGGACCGATGAAGATCACCCAACACGATGATGCCGTCGATCGGACTGGTCACATTCAAGCGGTCCAGGCGACTGATCAGCAGATCGCGTTGCCGATTCAATTCACGAATCTTCAATTTTGCTTGTTGTGATTCCGCGACCCGGCCACCGACCATCGCCACGTCACGCTCTTTCAAAACCTGACCGATTTGAGCTTCAATGGCCTCCAGTTCCAACCGCAACGGCCGCCCGTCCAGAGAAATCAACACGTCACCCCGTTGGACCGCATCGCCGGGCTGGACATGCGCCGCCTGCAACGTCGCATCGAACGGCGCCGAAACGATCCGCGAATGTTTCGGCCGCACCACCGTGGTGCAGCGAACGCGGTAGGACACCGGCCAAATCATCATCAAGACCACAGCCAACGCAGCCAACCCGATGTAGATACGCCCGATCATGCCGCTGTGTGAGAGCCATCGCCACATCTGGGTCGTGACTCCGCCCCCACGCATCCAGACGATCGCACGTAAACTTGGCAATGCCCGACGCAGCCAGGTTCGATCCGCAGCCGTCAACTCGCCGCCATCGATCCACAGCACGCAGCGTCCCAATCCGACGTCGTCATCCAAGTTCAACCGCAACAACTCGCTCGGTGCGGCGTTGCTTTGTGCTCGATCCATCGCGGGAACGTCGGGCCGTGTCGGTAGCGACGACGCGTCATCATTCCAACCGTCTGCCGCATTTTGAAACAGCTCACTGGCCGGCCCCAGCCAGCCCAACCGACATTCGTAAAACCGCCGCAGCTGGGTCGTCCCCAGTCCGCAGCGAACGCGACTGGTCGGGAATTGCTTGGCGATAAAATTGACCATCGCGATGATCGCCGCCGTTTGATCCTTCGCTTCGGCCACGCATTGAATCAGCGCGAGTGGTTTTGCCGACTCCGCTGTCGCTGCCGCTGTCGCAGTCAACTGCGCGGCGTCGGCGTCTGGGCGCGCAACGTCGCCCGCCGGACGTGCCGATCCACTTCCGGATTCCGCCGACCGCCCCTGTGGTGTCGTTAGCGAAGGACGCGTGCTGCTCATCGGATCCCGGACACCTCACTCTGTTTGGCGATCGCTCCAGGGCCGATGCGTCTTGTGACGGGAGCCGGCAGATGGTGATGCTGCGCCGTCCGCGGCACCGCGGGCTTCATTCGGCAGCGATCACCGCTGCGAAGGTCCCCCGCTTTGTTGTCCAACAGCACTTTGACCTTGATCGTTCCGCTTTCACCATCAATGTCCGGTGCAATCGATGCGACTTCGCCACGCACACTTTTCCCCGCACTGGTCATGAACACCTGGACCTTGTCGCCCAAATGAACCATCCCGATTTCTTCCACCGGCACATTGAACACGCCGTAGAGTTCATCCAGCACCACCAACCGAATGACGGCTGGATCGGCGGGAGTGATGTATTCGCCGGGGGCGTGAAACAGTTCCGCAACCACACCATCCATGGGCGCGAGCACCTTGCGCCGCTGCAGTTGCAGCTCGTACCGGGAAAGCTCTAGTTTTCGGAGTTGGTCCTGTTCCATCGCGCCCAGCTCGCGCGACTTTGCGATCTCCCAGTCTGCATACGCCCGTTTCAGTTCGTCGGGGCGAGCGACATCCTGGTCGGCGAGCGATTGCAATTGTTCCAGCCGCAACTTCATCAACGTCGTTTCCGCCTTGGCCGCATCGGTTTCGCCATGCATTTGGGCACGCCAGCGAGCCGTCGCCACCGCTTCGGCTTGTAATCCGTCTTCCAGTTTTGCAACCACATCACCTTTTAAAACCCGGTCACCGACTTCGACGTTCACCGCGTCCAAACGTCCGATTTCGGTCGCTGCGACCAGGATGTCGAACTTGGGAATCGTGAACCCTTCATAGTCGATCGTAATCGAACCGCCCTGATAGCCTGGTCCTTGCCGCGAAGTGCGGGAATACGCCCCGGAATCCTGGGCGAGCAAGATCGCCGGGACCGCGCCGAGCCCGCAGACCAGCATCGCCAACGACGCCGCGGCAACGAACAACGACATTTTCGATCGCTTCGGTTGGCTTTTGGATGGAGTGATCTTCATGACGGTTCTGAAATTCGATCGTGGAGTCGAATGGTGGATGGGTGATGGCAACCAACAGGCAATGGCATGTGCGGACGACGTCCCTCGTTATCGCGTCCAGCCTCCCGAGGGCGTTCGCCAGGATGCGCTATCCTGAGGCAACGCAGGACTGGGCGGAGCATTCGCCGCCCGCTCGGACGGCGGCGGTGTGGTTTGTTCCTCGGGCTGCATTGCGGGAGCCGCCGCAGCATTCAACGCGGGTCGACCGATGCGTCGCGGCAAGGCCACCTTGGAACGTGGCGGTTCGTCGGCGGGAACGGGGGCTGCCGTCTGACCGGCCGCATCGCTGTCTAAAGGCGCCCGCACATCGCCGCCGGCCGTCGGAGCCGCTTGGACCGCGTCGGTCCCGGCCGCAGACCTCTGCTCCGGTGACAGGATGATCGTTTCTGGCTGAAAGTTGTCGCGCAGAAAATCGATCTCGCCGCTGCAGGCCGATTGTGCCGGGCGAATCCCCTCGTTGATCAGCAGCGTCCCCATCGCCCGTTGCAACTGGACCAATCCGATCATGTAGGCTGCCTGCACCTTGACCAAATCCTTCTCCGCATCGGTGCGCCGCTGTTGTGCATCCAACAGGTTTTCCAGCTTGATGCCGACGCGTGAATCGTCGCCACCGATGATTCGCCACTGAACCGTCAGGATGTTCTCTTCGGTCACCGCGGTCGACAGCACGTTGCGTTTGCTGACCAGCTGCTGTTCGAATCGCTCCAGGTCGATCAGCGCGGTTTCGACGTCGAATTGAGTCTGCTGGATCACTTCGCGCAGACGTTGCGAACGCTGACGCGCCCTCAACAGCGCTTCGCGATGCTGGGCACGAAACGCACGTCGTCCTCGCGGTAGTTCGAATTCCAGACCGGTGGAGACGCCCGGGGCGTTGTCAAATTGTTCGCCGAAGGATCGCGCGACCTTGCTGGCGCCGTTCAGCTGCGCCAGGTATCCATTGAAAACCCAGTTCAGCTGTGGTTCCAATTCCGCGCGTGCGACGCGCAACTCCAATGCCGAAAGCTCGACGTCATGAGTCGCGGCGCGGATTTCCGGGCGGTTCTCCAGCGCCTGGGCGACGGCATCGCGTAACGTCCAGCGGGTGTGATCGATGATCGGCGACGCCATCGGGATCAATTCCAAATCGCTGTCGGCGCCGATCATCGCTTCGCTGCCGACCAAAGCGGCCAGCCGGGCCTGCTGCTTCTTCAGCCCCGCCTCCAAGTCGATCACCTGGTCGGCACGGCGTGCGACCCGCTGTTTCGCCTTGGTGATTTCGATCAACGCGGCATCAAAGTCCTTTCGGCTGACCAGCAGCCGCTCGATATGACGGCTGCGCGCTAACAATTCACGTTGCTGGGTCAGCATCGCCCGCGCTTCGTACAATTTCCAGTAGGCGGCGATCACATCCGCGATGCGTTGCTCGACCGCTCCCCGCATGTCCTGCCAGGCAACCCGGTTCTCGATTCTCGCCTGCGTCACCAGGCGTTCGTTGTAGTAGCGACCTCCACGCGAGAGCAGTGGCTTGGTCAAACTCAGGCTCAACCGTGCGTTGCCCTGATCGCGGGGGACGAAGAACGAGCTGTTGCTATCCAGGAATCCGATTTCCTGGGACAATTCCAGCTCGGTGCCGGTCCGTGTGGTCTTTCGAACGCCGCCATTGAAGTTCAGCGACTTTTCGCGCAAGCGGTCCGCCCCTCCGGTCGTCAGGGTATTGCCGACCGGATCGTTTGTCGCGCCAAGGTTTCCGCCCAACAGAATGGTGGAATCGAAGGCTGCGTCCTGTTGAACGATCCGCTGGAACGTCGAACTGGCCTCGTAGCCGACACTCAAGATGCGAGGGCTGTGTGCGAGCGTGTCCAACAGGATCGTTTCCAAGTCGAATCGGACCCAACGGTCGCGATCGAGCACTTGCTGTGTCACCCGGTCGGTCCACCATTGGATCGGAGCCGTGTCACCGCTGACCGTAGGGGCAGCCAGCAAGTCCATCGGCGCCGGTGGCAATCGCTTCGGCAGGCTGCCGACCGGGGGCGTCGCGGCGATGGTTGCCGACGCGGATGGCTGGGGAATCCCCAAGCGTTGCGTTTCAGGCGGATGCTGGGCATACAATCCCTGCGCTACCGTCATGGTAAACACCATGACGAACACAGCGATTGTCGGTGGACCGAATCCCATCCGTGGCATCAAATTCTCGTTTAAGTCCATCTCAGCAGCGCAACCCATGCGTCTTGCATGTCCATGCAAATTGGTGGATCGGTCGCAACGATCGTTCGGATCGATCCGGCATCGAGAAATGGCGTTCTGACGCCAGTCCAAGCGGGCACAAGCCGAACAATCGTCAACACTTGCCAATTGCATGCAAAGGATGCCCCCCCGGAGTCGGCCGAGCTCAACTGCCCAGCGGGGAGCAAAAGCGGGCCTGACCAGGACCGCGTCGAACGGGCAGGAGCCGTCACAATCGATACGACTCCCCGTCACGGCGCGATCCTGATTTCTTTTCGCGCGGCGCGTCGGTTGGTGGCGTTTCGCCAGGGCAATGGGCATAGCGAGAAGCAAAACTTGGCTCGATACCGGGTTGGCTCGATGGCGGGTCAGCCCAAGATCGGGGTGGCGACGCCCCGAGCTGACTGTTTGAACTCGCTTTTTTTCAATAGTTGCGTCTTGGGTAGGGTTTATCTCCAGTCGATTCGCCTCGCAATCGCGTTGGTCTGCCTCGGTGCTAGCCTGATTTTGGCTAGTCACTGGTTCGGCCTATTGCCTGACGTGACGCAAATCCAAAGCGACTCACGGCGCCGGCTTAGCGAAGCGGTGGCGGTGAACGCCGCGGCCCATGTGCGGAAGCAGCAGTGGGTGGACCTCCGCGCGACGGCGGAGACGTTGGTGGATCGAGACGCCGACCTGCTTTCGATCGGGGTTCGCAGCAAACACGGCGATCTGAAAGTCAATGCCGGGCACCATGACGATCTGTGGCAGCAAGTTTCCTCCGACAGCGAGGGAATTGACGCGATCAGCGTGCCGATCACGCTGAATCGACGTGAATGGGGCGCGGTCGAGTTTTGCTTTCGCGCCCCGGACCGATCGAACTTTGGTGCCATCGCCGAACACCCGCTGATGCGTTTGTTGGCGTTTTACTGCATCACCGGTTTGTTCGGATACACCCTGTTTGTGGGCAAGGTGATGCGGGTATTCAGCACCACACAGGTCGTGCCCGAACGCGTCCGCCAGGCATTGGACACGCTTGCCGAAGGGCTGTTGGTCTTGGACGAAAAGGCGAAAATCGTGTTGGCCAACCGGGCGTTCGCCGAGACGGTCGACGTGTCTAGTGAGCTGTTGGTGAATTCTCGCGCCAACGAATTGCCGTGGACGTTTGAGAACAGCGATTCCCAGGATAGTTACCCTTGGATGACGGCGATCGACGAATCCGCAACGATCACCGAGCAAATCTTGCACCTGAAGGTCCATGATGGCGACGAGCGGATCTTTTCGGTTAACGCCGCCCCGATCGGCGGCGGCAGCTCCCGACGCGGGGCCTTGGCGACATTCCGTGACGTCACCCACATCGAAGAACACCGCAAACAGCTCGAAGCGATGCTGAGCATGTTGCGTGAAAGTCGCGATGAAATCGAAGAGAAAAACCGTGAGCTGGAGATCCTGGCCACCACCGACGCCTTGACCGGTTGCCTGAACCGTCGCGCATTCTTCGAACGATTCGGGCACCTCTGGAAAACCGCCGCCGCCGAACAGAAGCCGCTCTCGTGCATCATGTTCGACAATGACCACTTCAAGCGGGTCAACGACACCTACGGGCACGCCATCGGCGACGATGTCTTGCGCGAAGTGTCGCGTGTGCTGCGCGAGGAACACGGCGAGCACGGATTGGTTTGCCGCTATGGCGGTGAAGAGTTCTGTGTGCTGCTTCCCGGCATCGATTTCGAAACCGCGCTCGATCTGGCCGAGCAAACTCGAGCGTCGATCGAAAAAATCACCTTCACCGAACCGGCTCAACTGCGATTGACCGCCAGCGTCGGTGTTTCCGAAACTCGCTTCGACGCAGCCGATCCGCAAGAGCTGATCAACCAGGCGGACGTGTGCTTGTACGCCGCCAAACGCGGCGGACGCAACTGTGTGATTCCCTACAGTCCCGAACTGTCGCAAATGGAAGGCGGAGAACCGGAATCGCGGGAACGCGCCGAAATCCCTTATCAGGCGGTGACCGCATTGATCGCGTCGCTGTCCTATCGCGACGCCGCCACGGCGCAACACAGCCGGCGAGTGGCCGACCTCTGTTCGCGGGTCTCCAAACAATACATGGACGCCGGCAGCCAATACATTCTGGAAATCGCCGCGCTGCTTCACGACATCGGCAAGGTCGGCGTTTCAGACGAAATCCTGCTCAAACGCGGCAAGCTCAGCCCCGATGAAATGGAGTTGATCGCGTGGCACGATCGCATCGGCGTGGAACTGATCGAGACGGCATTCGAATGTCAGGAACTGACCGAAACCGTTCAGTTTCGACAAGCACATTTCGACGGCTCGGGCCGCTTTCGAAACCTTCCCGTGGGGCCTGAAATCCCCCTCGGGGCCCGGATCCTGTCGATCTGTGACAGCTATGACTCCATGGTTTCCGACCGCGTCTACCGCGAGGGTTGCTCGCATCAAGTCGCGATCGACGAATTGCGACGCTACGCCGGATCGCAGTTCGACCCGGAATTGGTCGAGCATTTCGCCAGCGTCATCACCAGCAAACCCGAAGAAGACACCACCGCCAACAGCGAAGCGGCGATCCAGATCGGATTCCAAGTCGAACGTCTGGCCGCGGCGATCGACAGCCAGGACACCGAGGGGATGCAAACGCTGGCCGCCCGTTTGGGAATGTACGCCCGCAGCTGCGACATCGACTCGATCGCCAAAGCGGCCGATCGAATTCGCGAGCGGGCCAGCGAACAAGAGATCTCGTGGCTCGCGTTGCTGCACGATACCAACGAGTTGTTGGAGCTGTGTCGCACCACCCAATCGGAACTCATCCAGCAAGCCGAAAGCACCGAGGAGCCGCGCGTGACGCCGGCTGAAAACGCCCCAATGCCTGAATTGGCCGATTGATCACTGCTGCGTCGTTGCGGCGATTGGATCGACGCAACGAGAATCGCGAGAAAACTGCGATTTCCAAAACCCGCCCGGATCCGCCATACTGTCGGCTTGAACGGTCGGTGAGTAATCTCAGGGAAGGGCGCCAGGTGGACGTGCTAGCACCAAATCACGACGAAATCGGATTCGGGATCGATCCGTTCAATCCCCGCACCGCTCGCCCGATCGAAGCCGTCGGCGGGACGTCCAAATCATCGTTGAAACGTCAGATCAGCCAGTCTTGTCCCAGAGTGCCTGGCGTCTACGGGATGCTCGATCGACGCGGGGAACTGATCTACGTCGGCAAAAGCAAATCACTTCGCAATCGGCTGCTCAGCTATTTCAGCACCGCCAACGAAGACGAAAAAGGCGGACGCATCATCGAAAACGCTCGCGCGATCCAGTGGGAGACGCAACCGAGCGAGTTTGCCGCGCTCTTGCGAGAGCAACAACTGATTCGCAAGTTCACGCCCCGCTGGAACGTGCAAGGCGTTCCCAAACGCCAACGCCCGGTCTACCTGTGCCTGGGACGCGGCCCCGCACCGCAGTTCTTTCTCTCCCCCAAGATCCCCAAGGAATACATTTCACTGCAGGGGCCCTTTTTTGGTGCCAAACGCATGGCAAACGCCGTCGACGCACTGAACAAGGTCTTTCGGCTGCGCGATTGCAGCCAACAGCAAACGTTCCAGTTTGCCGAACAACTGTCCCTGTTCGACATCGATCACCGCCCCGGTTGTCTGCGTTTGGAGCTGAACACCTGCATGGGGCCGTGCGCGGCCGCATGCACACGCGGCGAGTATGCCGCGCAAGTCAATGCGGCGGAGAGCTTCCTCGATGGCTTCAACGACGAACCGCTCGTGGTGCTTCAAGAACGCATGGAAACCGCGTCGGCCGATCGCCAGTACGAACTCGCCGGCCGGGTCCAACAGACGCTCAAATCGCTCCGCTACGTGCATCGCAAACTGACGATGCTGGCAACCGCCCGGCGCAAGTACAGCTTCGTGTACGCGGTACCCGGCTATGACGGTTGCCATCTGTGGTACCTGATCCACTGCGGCGAAGTCAGCGCGGTGGCGGCCACACCGATCGGCCGAGACGCCTATCAAGCGATGAAACCGACCATCAACGGATGGAAAGCGACTTTGGAGAGCGCCGCCGACCGCGGCCACGGCCCGTTTCCCTACACGCTGGGCACCGTCGCCTCGTGGTTCCGAAAACACTCCCAGGAACTCGACCGCACCTTCGCCCCCGAACAAGCCGGACGAAAGTACTATCGAAAATCGATGACCGCCTAGCCTGCGACCTTGATCAGCCCATTCTCGCTGCGGAAATACAGGGCATTGCCGCTGACGGCGGGGCTGGCCAAGACCGATTCGCCCAGGTCCGACTCGGCGATCACTTCTCCCTTGTCGCCCTGGTCTTCAACCACGATGACTTTGCCGTCCGATCCGACGACGTACAGTCCCGTCGCGGTCAAGACCGGTGTCGCCCACACGTTGTTCAGCTTTCCCAGCCGGGCCGTCCACAAGACCGATCCGTCACTGATCGATCCGGCCATCAACGTGCTTCCGCGCCCCATGTAGATCCGGTCACTCGATGCCACCGGGCTGCATCGCTGGGGACGCAGCTTGTTGCTCTGCCACTGAATCGTCGCAACCGCGTCATCCCCTTCGGCTTCCGCGGCACTCAATCGGATCGCCGTGGTCGATTGCCCGGGCACAATGATGTACGGCGATGCAAACGTGCTCGATGCAGTCCCGTCGCCGGAAACGTCAAAACGCTTCAGCACTTCACCGGACTTGGCATCGACCAACTCGACCCCTGACCCATTGTGCATCGCGACGGCCGAGATCCCGTCTTCGCTCTCGACCGGTTGCGGTGACGACCAGTTGGACGACGCACTGCGGTCATTGGTCCACAGGATCTCGCCACTGCTCGCGTCGATCCCCGCGGCAAAGGAATCACCTTGGTTTTCGAGCTGCACGACCACCACGCCATCGACGACGACCGGCGAGCTGCTCATGCTGATATCGTTGCCGGTTTTGGGATGATCGATCGCCAGGGCGCGGTACCAAATCAAATGCCCCTGGAGGTCATAGCAAACCAGATCACAGCTGCTGAACAACGCAAAGATCCGCTCGCCGTCGCTGGCCGGCGTCGGCGACGCGTTGGAGCTGGTCGGGTGGGTGAACGGCCGGCCGGTGGCACGCATCGGCCGCGACCACAACCGTTTTCCGTCGGCGACCGAATACGATTCGACATACAAATCGCGTTCGTCTTCGCCGCCGCATCCGGTCACGATCACTTGATCCCCGATCACCAATGGACCACCGATCCCTCGTCCCGTCGTTGCCACCCGCCAGGCGATGTTCTTACCGGATTCAGAATCAAACTCGGCGGGCGTCTTGGCCTCGGGATCAAACGACCGGCCGTCCCCCCGAAAACCGAGCCAATCCCCGGCATCGGCACGGCAGGACGCGAGCACAAACACGGCAGCGAGACAGGACACCGAGTATCGAGAGCAGAACATTTTAAACCTGAATGAATCGCAAAAAAGTGGGATAGGCTTCCAGCCTGTCAAAGAGAGCACCGGCGTCCCGAATCACGCCCAGTCCCGCTCGGGACGAAAACGCAGCCGGTTCGCTTCGTCATCACCGACGAATGTTTCCGTCGCCGGATCGACCCGCAGAGTCCGCTGCAACAACCACGAGAGCGCCGCGGCGTGTGACGCGGTGTGCGATCGACGCATGACGACATGATTCGCGTTGGGCAACTGGCGCGACTTGATGCAGTCCAGAAAGTTTCTCGAGTGGGCTTCGACGTCCAACCCCGACTTTTTCTTCGGCAGCTCCGGCAATCCGCTGCCGATCGATTCGGGTTTGATCACGATGCCCCCGCTATCACCGACTTCGACCGATCCTTGCGTGCCTTCGAAACGGACCGGACAGGTCCCCAGCGACTGGACCCAACCCGGCCGCTGGCCGAAGGGGGTTTCCAAGAAATGGATCCTCAATTTCACACCACTCTCATACTGGGCGGTGATCCCGGTTTCGTCCGGCGTGTATTCGACCGGCATCGTCTCGTCAGCTTGGTTGGCCCACTGACACAAATCCACCGTGTGGGCGCCCCAATCCAGCAACCGCGCGCCGGAATCAAAATCGACGTACCCGCGCCAGCGACCGTTGACGTAGTCTTGATGGAAGGGACGCCAGGGGGCCGGCCCCAACCAAAGGTTCCAATCGCACACCTGGCGGTCCGGCGTCGGCTGTCCCGGCAACCAAGTCGTGTTGATCTCCGGAATGTAAACGGTCGCGTGCAGCGTTTGAAGTTTTCCGAGCTTCCCCGAGTGGGCGAGCTGAACGGCTTGGGCAAAATTAGCGACCGTGCGGCGTTGCGTGCCGGCTTGAAAGACGCGTCCGGTTCTTTCGATGGTTTCGGAAAGCCGGCGACAAAGATCGATCGTGATGCCGCATGGTTTTTCGCTGTAGACGTCCTTTCCCGCTTCGGCGGCCAGCATCGATGCGGTTGCGTGCCAGCGGTCTCCCGTGGCGATCAGAACCGCGTCGATGTCCTTGCGGTCTAACACGCGTCGAAAGTCGATCACCGTCTCACAGTTGGTGTTGCCGTACTGCTGGTCGACCAGTTGTTTTCCCTGTTCACGACGGGTCGCTTGGACATCGGCGATCGTGACACACTCGACATCGGCGTGTTTCAACATGCCCCCTAGTACGTACCGGCATCGCGGTCCGATCCCGATCACTCCCAATCGAATCCGTTCACTGGCGGCCGCGCTGGCCGGGCGGGGGCGGATCGCGGTGCCCAACGCCAAAGGGGAAACGGCGGCGATGCCGGCCGCTTTGAGCAGGGTTCTTCGGTTTGACATGACCATGGCGAGCGGGAGGGAATGGGGGATGGATTCGAAGGCAGGGTCCGCGATTATAGCAGCCCGCGGCACCGGCGATGGGCTGTCAGCCCAAATGCGGAAGCGTCCAATCCTCGATCACCCGGTCTACGGTCTGCGGCGAAACGGGCTTTAAAAAGTCGCTGATCACCTGACCGCCTTCCCCTTCACCCGACTGGCGGGCGATGAAATTGATCACAATCAAGGCATCGATTGGGGAAATCCGTCCGTTTCGGCGTTGCCATCGAGCCCGGCATTGGGGCGGATGACAAAGTCGGCGCCGATCGGAGCGAAGTTGCCGACAAATGTTGAGCCTTCGATGGTGGTCAACCGAACGACATTGCCATCGGTGATCCGACTGTGCACCGCGCCGCCGTGTTGCCCGGATTGATCTCCGCTGGCGGTGATCCCGACCAACTCCAGTGACGCATTGAAGCCGCCGATCGCACCACCATTCCCCGCTGCTTCGTTGTCCACGAACGACGAGTGAAGCACGTGGGCGGTCATGTTGTTGGCAAAAATCGCACCGGCTGCTTGTGGCGACTGATTCCCTTCGAAGTGGCAATCCCTGACCACCAAGCGGTTTCGCAATGCGTAAATCGCGCCGCCGGATGAAGGCGACTTACCGCCGGTCAGCCTCAGCCCCTGAATCAAAAACGTCAGGCCGATGTCTTCATTGGCCTGGAAAACGAACTGGCGATTTTGGTTGTCGCCATCGATCGTCAATTTATCGGCCCCCGGGCCGATCAGGTCCAGATCGTCGTAAACAAATCGATTCGCTGATCTCGATTTCGCCCAGTGCCAAATCGATCGCAACTCCACTTAACGAGGGCGCAAACTCGATCGTGTCGCTGCCCGGATCGCCGGCGACGCTGCCGTCAACACTGGTGTTGTTGTTCGCAGCCGCCACGGCCTCACGAAGCGTCAACAACCCATCGGTCGCCAGATTGTCCGCGGCACTGGTCACGACCAATGTCGCAAGCAGTCGCCGCAGTTCAAGTGGTTCAAGTCGCGGTCGAAAGCGAGATGCAATCATCAGAAACGGTGGGGCGAGTATGGCGTTTGGATCGAGGTGCGGCACAGGATATACCAGATTCCCCACCGGTGTTCCCCCACCCGGACGACAGCCTTTTTCGGGCGATCGTCCCCGCACGCCCCACGTGCCGCCAACGTTTCACCCGTCATCGGACACGGAGCCTCACGGCCGCGCCGTACCAAAACGCGTGCGACCCACCACGATCTCCACGTCGCCCTTCCCCGACAAAGCCACGGGCGCCCTTCTCGGACAAAGCCACGGGCGCCCTTCTCGGACAAAGCCACGGGCGCCCTTCTCGGACAAAGCCACGGGCGCCCTTCTCGGACAAAGCCACGGGCGCCCTTCTCCGACAAAGCCACGGGCGCCGGCGTCGGCGGTCGAACCTCGAGTCGCGAAACGAAACCTTTTACCACGGCCTTAGCAGAAGAACCAATTCTTTCGATCGTCGGTGCCAGCCTGCCCAATGGTATGGCAAGTACCCGTCGGAATCGGCAATTTCACGATCACCGCCGGCGTCAACCAGCCGCTGGACGATTTCCATGGACGCATAGGCGGCCGCACGGTGCAGCGGTGTTTCGCCGCGTGTCGGTGTCTGGCCATAGAAATTACAACTGACGATCCCGGGCTTGGTCACCGCATTCAGATCGGCTCCGTGCCGTATCAGCAACTCCACCAGCTCGACGCCCGCATCACCGGCCAGCCCGTGGTGGAGCGGCGTTTCCAGCGTCTCGTCACGGCCGCGATCCGGGACCGCACCGTGTTGAAGCAGCAGCCGCGCGCACTCGACTTGGTTGACATAGCAGAGTCCGGCCAACACCGACGCCCCGTGCTCGTTGGCCTGGCGATTCGGGTCGGCCCCCATGGCCAGCAGGTACTCGGTGATGTGCGGATGAAAGTTCAGCAGCGTGCCGGAGCCGTGCGATTCAGTCGCGTTGACGTCCACTCCGGATTCGACCAGACGGCGAACCGTGTCAAGGTCGCCGTCGAAGGCGGCGCGCTTCAGATCCTGTGAGCCAGCGTTCATCGGTACGCTACGTGATTGAGCCACCTACCCAAAGATTCCCTTCTTGGGCAGAATCGATGTCGGACTTCCCATCGCCTTCTCGGATTTCTTGACCGCCTTACGGAACTCCTTGTCCTTTCCGAATTCCGGGATCCGCGTCAACAGATCCTTGAACTCCATGATCGCCTCTTCGTGCATTTCTTTTGCCTGGTAAGCGCCGGCCAACATGTAGAATAACGACGGGTCATAGAAATCAGCGGACTTGCGCAGCGGCTCAAAGAACTTGGCGGCTTCGTTGGGGTTACCCGACTGCAGCGCGTCGACACCCTGAATGCGTTTGCTGGTCGGATGCTGCGGATCGAGTTGGATCGCTTGATCGAAGCATTGATCGGACAGCTTTGTGTGGCCCTGGCGTTCGTACCAGGACCCGATGTCGACCAGGGTGTCGAAATCATTGGCGTGCTGCTTCGCCGTCGCAGCGGCCAACTCCATCGCTTCATCAAGCTGGTTGAAAACCGTCATGCTTTGCAACAATTCCAATGCTTTTGACGGGTCGTCCATGTTCTCGGCCAGATTGGCCAGCCCCGACTCCAGATTTTCCTCCCGAATCCGCTCCCACTCTTTCAGCGGCATCACCCGGTGTCGGCGACAGACCGAGCACTCGCCGATGATCTGCTTCTTTCCCAGCGGGATGACCGGAATGAACAGCACGACGAAGAAGTAGCCGGTTTCGTAATCGGTCAGCGTGACATGTCGTTGGCACGAATCACAGATGCCGCCGTACACACGTGGGTTCTTTCGGCCGTAGTACTGGGTCCCGATTCCGTTGATGGTCGTTGGCATGCTGAATGGCGAACAGGCGAATATGTGCGGGGATGTCGATGTGACAGGGTAAACGATAGCGAGACGTCGTGTTGCTATTCTGGAATGCATCAATTCGATGTGACCACGCTCGCCAGAGCGTGGGAAACGCCGCGGGGCCACCTTCTGGTGTAGGTAGCGACGTTGATCTGGCTACGGAGTGATCGAGTGCAGCGGCAATTCCGGCAACGGCTCCGGATCCCAAACGCGAACCGCGACTTCGTCGACCACGGCTTCCCCATCGCCGATCACTTCAAACATCACCCGCACCTCGGTTTCGCCGACGCTTTGCCGATACAGTCGCACCGGGGTCCAGTCGGTCGCACCGCGAACCAAAACGCCCATTTCCTGGCCTCCTAAACTGTCATAGACCAGAACACCTTGATGCGGACCGCCGAACCCGATCGTGCGGATCATCGCATCCACCCGAACCGCTTGGGTCGGCTGAATCCTGACGGTCGGGCTGGACAGAATGGCGATCGTGCCCTCATAGCCGCCGCCGAGTGACTCGCCGGTCGTCGCGGCGGCGGACAAAGCGACCGCGCCTTTCCCGCTAAAGAATCCCCGTGAAATCCAGCGGGCGTTGGACTCCGCCCGGACCATGGTTCGTTGCCCGAACGCCCAGCCGCCGGCCGACAACACGTCGGCGCGGTCCAGTCCGCCCGATGCGATCAGGTTGTCGCTCCAGCCTTCGTCACCCATCAGGGGTTGCCATGCCGTTTGCAGCGTCGGACGGCCTTCGTCGATCGGCGGACTACTGATGTAACGTGGTGCCGTGCCCCGCGCGGTGTCGGACAAGAGCGCCTGGGAGAGCTGTAATCGCGACCGCACGGCCCAGGCGTCGGCTCGCCGCGACAGTCGCAAGGTGGCTTCCGCATCGCCGGCACGGTACACCCTTTCGGCGTCCTCGAGTGTCCTCCGAGCCGCCGTCAACAGATCGACCGGCATGATCGCCTGGGTCGCTCCGGAGCTAACGGCATGATCCCAGTCCTGGCGAACCTGTCGGACCTGGTCGCCGCACAATTGCCAGCGATCCGACGCAGCGCGGACCGCAAAACGACGCGCCGATTGGTCCAATCGGGCGGCCAACGATGAATCAGCACTGACCACGATGACCTCCGCCACATCCGGGGACACGATTTCGATCCGCGCCCCGGTCGGCGTCGAATCGATGTCGATCCGCTCGGCAGAAAAACTCGTCAGCCGCCACGCTGTTCGATGAACCATTTCGGGAGGCAACAAAATCTCGACGGCCCGTCCGTCACCGGCAAGGACTTGGTCACGTGTCGTCTGGTCGGACGTCAGCAACAAAAACTGATCTCCGGCGGCATCCAATCGTCCGCAGCGATAGGCGGCACCGCGGATCGGATACGGTGCGGCCGGTCGGCTCGATGCGATCCACGGCCCCAACATGGCCACGAACCGGTTGATATAACTGAGCGCCATCGACCGCTGGTGAGCGAACATCGTCCCCGACGCGAGCGACTCTTGCGAACGGAACACGATCGCGCAGGGCGTCTGCTCAAGCGACTGGACGACTTGGGTCAACATCGAGTGCCATCGGAAATTGCCCCCCGGCGGTGCCCCGATCGCGGCACTGATCGACCGGTTCATCAACGCCAACTTGTTCGGCGGTGACGATTCGATCGCGATTGCCATCGCTGTCCCCGAGCCGATGCGGGCGCGTCGATCCTGGAAGATCAACGCTTGTTCGGCCACTGACAGCCCCCGGCTGCGGAGCGCCGCATCGGAAACAATCGCATCGGCAATCGCCCCATAACTCGCCCAACGTTCTACCGGTGAAATCACGATCGGACGCTGCCACGCCGCGGGAAACATCCGTAATCGGCGCACGGTTTTATCCGTTTGGGAAACCCGCGAATTGTCCAACGCCACCCCGCCGCCGAGATACCACGCCATCACCGGGTCCAATAGCGGACCGAGCGCCGGGTCGGGGGCGATCGGCGGAGGCGCGTAGACGAGCATTTGCGATTGGATGGCGTCGCGCAACAGATCCGCGGTCGGTGGATGAGACAACAAAACCGCATCAAATCCCAGCGACCGGATCCACGTCAACGGTTCACCGCGATGCTCCAAAACCCGGATCACATTGTTTTGCGGAAACGCCACTTCGGCCAACACAGGACCAGAGCGATCCTGATCGGAGACCGGCCGCCGGATTTTTAACAACCGCTGCGATTGAATCGATACCTCCCGGCCGTTCGGACCAGCCGTGCCTTTCACCGCTTGCGTTGGCACCACATCGACACGCCCATGATCCCCCACCGGAATCATGCCACGAACGGACACTTGATCGATCCGCAACGTCGTTGTCCCCGGGCCACTGTAGGCGTTGATCACCATCGCATCGATGTAGGCGTTGTCCAAATTCGCATCACTCCCGTGGACCGCACGCAGATTCGCAATCTTGATCCGCAACTCACGTTCGATGTTGCCGATCCCAAGCGATTGGAACTTGCCCGGATGCTGATAAGTTGCGCCGTACAGGATCGCCGACAGGGGGCGACGCGTTTGGGGGTCACGCAGGAAAGGGAAACGGACGCGAAGCCCGACCCGGGCCCCATGGCGGGCACTCATGATCGACAATGTGGCGACCAGATCATTGATCGCGTGAATCGGTTCGAGCGGGTAAACCAAAATCGCTTCGCTGCCGACGCCCGCTTGGAACGTCATCGACTCGCAACCGCCGCCATCCACACCGCCGTCGGCCATGTTCTTGTGCTCGATCACCCGGGCATCACAATCGGAAGTGTCCAGGTGCAGGCGGGGTGGGTAGGCATCGAGTGAATCGAACAGATCCGCGCGGACCGGATTGCCCGCCGAAGCGAGTAACAAGACGAACCATGCGATCGCCAATCCGACGGGTGAGATCCCTTGACGGGACAACGCCGCAGTGGTCGGCGAGTCGTTTTTTTCCGAGTTTGCTCCGACACCGATGCCCACCACTCGGGCCCGTGAGGGCGCCCCAGCGCGGACGGCCGACGGCAAGCTTTGCCGAGCCCGAACGACTGACAGCACTTTCGATCGCGGGCGTCGGTATTTGAACTTCAATTGTTGACCCAAATCTTCATTGCCCAAACAATCAGCAGGACGACGGGAAAATCGCTCTCGGACGCAACCATCCGATAGCCGACCGGTGAACTCGTTGAACAAAGTGTGCGGTTGACGCGACGATGTCGAAAAAATTCCACATCACGTCGCAACCCGTCGCTTACTCCGTAAGGCGTTTGTGTATCAAGATTTAGGGTGCCAAGCCAAGGCGAAATGGTGTTGTTTTTTTTCACCGTTTCCTTTTGACATCACGAAAACTGCGATCACCCTAAACCTTTGACGCAGAACAGCTTACGCAGAAAACTCGGCCGTGCCGGCAGGATCTGGCACCGCGAGTGCAAAGGACGGCAACCAAAGCAACCTTTCAATGTATCTCTCTCCGGAGCCCTGGCGCATGCAAAAGACGACGATCGGATCGAACAAACAAGTTGGCGACGAAGTTCCCCAAGAATTGCGTGAGCTGACTGCAGCGATCGACGCCCTGCCCGCACGCTACCGTGACACCGTCGCGCCGGCGCTCTCGCGTGCGATCGACTGCAGCACCCGGCGGCGACGCATCCTGAACCTCGTTCAAGAAGCCCTGTCGCAATTGCGGTTGGACATGAAATACCTGGTGTTTGACCTGGAAGCCACCCGCCGCGAACGCGATCAATATCGAGAAATCTTGGAAAAAGAAGACCTGCTCTAGTATTCCACCGCAGCTTGGTTTTCGGGTAGTTGACGAGGCGACGAGTCCATTCGGATTGCCGGCTGCCAGGACTCCTCGCGTCGTCCACTACCGCCTACCCGGCGCTTCCACGTTCGCGTTCACCCGGTCCGCGGGCGGTGTCCGATTCAGCTATCATGCGTTGAATCTCGCCCGCCCAACTGAACCCCGTGATCGCTGAACATGAACCGACAGCCTCGCCCATCCCGCCTCGCTTTCGCCCGCCACGTTGCCACCCGCCGACGCTTCACACGTGACGTCACCGCCAGACGACGTTCTCGGCGACTAATCGCAATCGCCTTGGCGGCGACACTCTCCGCCACGCCGACATTTTCTGCCCCGGCGTTTTCGGCCCAGCCGAGCGTCCGCGAGGCGCTCCAGACGATCGCACGGACCGATGGTTCGGCCGCTTTGGACCAAGACGCCGCCGCCGCGGCCACCCGGATTCAGTCACTGCCCAGTTCACAAGTGACCGAAGTCCTGGACGGGTTTGAAAACGCGACGCGGCGCGGGAACAATTGGTTGCGAGCGATCGCGGCCGATGTCAGCGACAATGGTCCGTTTCAAAAAGACGCGCTGCTGGATTTCTTTTCCGATACTCAAAAACATCCCGACGCGCGCTACGTCGCCTATCAACTGCTGGTCCAACACGACGGTGATTTGAAACCGACACTGTTGGCAAACGCCGAAACCGACCCCTCGCTTCCGGTCCGATTCCTCAAGATCGCCGCAATGATCGACGAGGGGGCAGCACTGGTGTCCAGCCAGCCGGATCAAGCCGAAAAGATCCTGCGCCAGGTGATCGCCAACGGCCGTAGTCCCAAACAGCTTGAACAGACGGCGAAACTGCTCGCGGACTTGGACGTTTCCATCGACTTGGCGGAGGAATTGGGAATGATGCGTCGCTGGTGGCTGATCGGCCCGTTCGACAACACCGACAGCGAACACTTCGACACCGCCTACGTTCCCGAAAACCGCTACCTGGAATCCGGGTCACCGATCGCGAAGGACACCGCCGGAGATCCGAAACCGGAAGCGGGGAAACAACAGACCGCCAACTGGCAACAGATCCGAAGCGACGACAAACTGGGCATGGTCGATTTGAACGGACCACTGTCCAACGAAAAGGATGCTGCGGCCTACGTTTTTGCAACGTTCACCGTCGAAAACGCAGACACGCCACTGGCCGCGCAAGCCCGCATCGGCTGCATCACGGCCAACAAGGTCTGGATCAACGGGAAACTGGTCTCCAGCAACGAAGTCTACCACTCGGGCACACGGATCGACCAATACGTCGACGACTGTGAATTGGTCGAGGGCGAAAACACGGTGCTGATCAAAGTCATGCAAAACGCCCAAACGCAACCGTGGGCCCAAGACTGGCAATTCCAATTCCGACTGACCCGCCCCGACGGATCGGCGATCAAGACGACCGTGTTGTAGGTCCGCCTGACGATAGAAGCATTGGTGTCGACACAAGTCGGCTCGCAATCCAGGGCATGGCTCCCCTCTCCCTAAAACAGATCGCGCATTAGTTTCTGATTGCACGGTAACGATGACCGCGATCTGTTTTGGGGAGAGGGGCTATACACCTGGGCCGCCTGCGCCTCAATTCGGTGGCTCTTGGCAGGCCGCTGGCCCCCTCATCCCCGGCCCTTCTCCCCCGCAAAGCCGGGGGAGAAGGGAGCCATTGTAAATTGTGAAATAACCAAAGCTTCTAGCGAGCGTTTCGTTTTTAACCTGGTGCGCATGAAATCGCCCCGACAACGCTCGCCCAGAAGGTCCGTCATACAAAAAGATGCGACGACCTCGAGAGAGAGGGCTGTCGTGCTAAGAGAAACGCCATCGACCGCCCAGAAGGGGCGAGGTGCGTTTCACTGCGCCGCTGCAGTTCCGATTCGCTTGAGCACCTGGTCGGTCGGCTCGGGATCGATCGCTTCCAAGGGACTGTCGTCGCGGGCGAAGAACATCAGGTGTTGCCACGGCAGTTCGTTGTACTCGCGCACCAACTTGAAACCGTTCGCCTGATACTCCTTCATGATCTGGCGTTTGGACATCTTGTGCAGCAACTTGATCGGCACGGTCGGGTCTTCCTTGCGGTACTCCAGCAGTGCGACCACTCCGGTCGGGGTCAGCGAACGGCGGATCTCCCACAGCATCGATTGCGGATGCGAAAACTCGTGGTACACGTCGACCATCAGCAGCAAGTCGATTTCGTTTTCCGGCAACTTGGGATTATCGATCGTCCCCAGCACGGGACGAATGTTTTTCAAACCAAACTGATCGGCCCGCTGGCGAAGTTTTTGCAACATCTCCGGTTGGATGTCGACGGCATAGACGGCGCCTTCTTCGCCGACCTTCCTGGCCATCGGCAACGTCCAATAGCCGTTGCCACAACCGAGGTCACAGAGCACCATGCCGGGTTTGAGATCCAGTTTTTGAAACGACTCCGACGCGTTTTCCTCTTGATCCCGTTCCGGTCGCACCAACCAGGACGCGCCCAGATGGCTCATCGGTTTCGCCACGACGCGACCCAGATAGCTCTTCCGTGCCTTCTCCTCGGGTTTTGTGTCCGATTGCCGGGCCTCTGATTCGCCCGACGCTGCGCTCGTTTCAGCCGCCGGTTGGCCCGCGGCGTCTTGAGCTTGGCATGTCGACGGAAGTAGCACCCCGGTGACAAACGCCAGCAGAACAAGCGAACATGCTGAAACGTAAGACGTCGGCAAAACGCGCGAGCACAGGGCTGGAAGAGAGAAGTTCATAGAATGCGCGGAGGAAAAGACGCAGCTTCTGGGAAACTTCGTCGGGGGAGAAAGGAGGTAACCAAACCGACGATTCGCCTGGACGAGACAATCGTCGCTACCTTCGCCAGAAGGTGGATCCCCGGTTCGTGCCACGCTCTGGCGAGCGTAGCTACGACGATGCGCGACTAACACTCCAGATCGTCGACCACTTTGGGCAGCGCGAACTCGGGCTCGAAGGCGCCATCGAACGTGTACACGTCATCGAAGTCTTCACGACGATCCGATTCACTCTTGCGCATCTGTTCGATGCGGATCAAATTGTAAACGATCTCGCCGAAGTCGCTGGTCGATTTGATCCCCCACGATCCCAGGACCATGCTGCCCAGGTAACCGTACTGGTCGATGGCGTAACGACGACAGGCTTCGCAAAGTTGCTGACCGGTGATGTGCTTGGGACGGCCTTTGGAGAGGGAGTCTCCCGAAACGGTCGCCTGAGTCAGTTCGGGCAGATGTTCGTGGGCGAACTGCAACGCCTCACGAATGAACTGGTAGGCTTCGTATTTGTACCGCGAGTCCTCCTTCAGCAACTTCCGCATTGCTTGGAGGGGCGAGTTCGTCAATTCGTTGCTCATGTCACGGTCTATCTTGATTCGATTGTTGGCTCTGTCATCACATCATCACCCCTTCATCATCACCCTTGACCGTCTGTCACGAGTCTTTGGATCCACCCTTGCGTCCGCCGCGGCGGTTTTTGGCCGGCGGCGGAGCCTTGGTCACGCGAACGACCTGGTCGACACCCAACAGTATCCTCCGATTGTCATCCGTACGCACCATCAATTGTTGCGAAAGAATGTCGTGAGCCAAGACCGCCGCGTTGCCTTCTCGGGTCAAAATCTCCGACCCGATCGGCGGCAATTCGGCAGCCAACTGCTCATAGGTCTCGAATTCATAGCGTAAACAACACTTCAGCCGCCCGCACCGCCCCGAGATTTTGGTCGGATCGAGGGTTGACCGCTGTAGTTTAGCCATCTTCATCGACACCGGCGGCATCTTGCTCAAAAACGTCGCACAGCACAATGGCTGGCCACAGTCACCGTAGTCGGCCAGCAGCTTGGCTTCGTCGCGGACCCCGATTTGACGCATTTCGATCCGCGTCTGGAATTCTCCGGCCAGATCGCGGACCAGTTGCCGAAAATCGACCCGCCCCTCGGCGACGTAATAGACGACGACCCGTTCTCCGCCCAACAGGCGTTCGACGTCGACCAAATCCATTTTCAATCGCCGCGCATCGACACAGCGCTGGCAAATCGTCAAATCATCCCGCGTCTGCCCCTGGATGTGTTCCCACTGGTTCAAATCATCGGCGGAAAGCCGCCGGATGATTTTGCCCGCGGTCGGCTCCTGCATCGCGTCCAACGCGTTGGGCGTCGCTTCGCACAACACCGTCGCGATTTCCGTCCCACGATCGGTCCGCGCCACAACCCGATCGTTGTAGCGAAACCGTTCACGTGCACTGAGCACGCCCAGGATTCGCATGGAACCGAACCGGGCAACATATTCCAGCGGCTGTTTCGGTTTCGTTCGTTCGGTTTGCTCTCGACTTTCCGGAGACTCCGGACTTGTCATTCGTTTGCCTCAGCCGGTTTCGCCGCGGCCGGATTCCAAGCCCAGCGTTGGCCGGCGGTGACGATACCGTTCTTGCGGGTTCCCACCAGCAATTGCCCCGGTCCGCGAAAACACAACGCCCACACGCCGCTTTCCGCACCGATCGTCGACACGCTGCCGCCGGAAGCGAAATGGATCTTTCCACTGACTTCCGATGCCGCGATTTGCCCGGCGTCGGAAACCGCGATCCGCGTGATCCAATCGGTTCCCTTGGCGATCGATTCCGGTTTCGCTTCCGGCTTGGCTTCCACGCGGTACAGGTTTCGGTCAGCCGAGCCGACGATCAATGACGAGTCGCTTTCATACGCCACGCACCAAGCGGTCTCCTCGCCGACGGCGACACTGCCCACGCTTTCCAGCTCGGGCCATTTCAACAGGTGCACTTTGCCGTCGCCATCGGTGGCGGCCAATTGCGTCTTGTTAGGCGAGAAAGCGAGCGAGGTAATTGAGGCAGGACTAAGTTCGACCGTTTTGGACACCTTGGCGTCGGCGATGCTCCAGGCGAACAGTTTTCCGGATTCGTTCCCGGCAACAATCATCTGATCATCCGGCGAAACGACAATCTTTTGGCACCAGCGTTCAAACGCCGCCTCGTGGGTCCTCGGCGTCTTGGACGCGACGTCATAGAGCACCAGGTTGCCCTTGTAGTCGGCGCTGGCGATCGTCTTTCCGTCCGAGGTGGTTATAACGGACCATACTGCAGCGGGATGCTCGTAAAGCTCCTCCAAGTCGCCCGGCGCGTCGGGTTGGAATCGTGACACGGTGCCCGGACGCAGCAGCAATCCGGTTGCGGTGCCGGCAACAAAGCTCCCGTCTCCGGCAGCCGCGATCGACGTGATCCATTGGGATTCGGCATCCACCGACTTGGCAGCCCCGGAATCGTCCGCCCGGGCAGAAAGGGTGGCCAGTCCAACAAGCAACGCGGCGAAAAGACGAAGTTTCATAATTCGCATTTAGAGCAAGGAGGGAATCGAAGGGGGGGGAATCAGAAAGCTGCATTGTAACGCTTTCTGATCGTCGCATCCTACTCGTCAGTCACGCAACCCTCGCTGGCCGATTTAACCGTCTTGATGTACTTGTACAGCGTCCCGCGCTGGGCCTTCAGTGCCGGCGCGGTCCATGCCGATTTTCGCTCCGCCAGTTCTTCGTCCGTCAGCGCGACGTCCAACGAGTTGGTTTCGGCATCGATCGTGATCGAGTCGCCGTCGCAGAGCAATCCGATCGGACCGCCGAGTTGTGCTTCGGGGGTGACGTGACCGACGATGAATCCGTGGCTTCCGCCGCTGAATCGCCCGTCGGTGATCATCGCGACGTCGGATCCCAATCCGGCACCCATGATGGCGCTCGTCGGTGTCAACATCTCCGGCATCCCGGGACCACCTTGCGGGCCTTCGTAGCGGATGACCACGACGTCGCCTTTTTGAATCTTCTTTTGCTCCAGCGCCGCCAGCATGGCTTCTTCGCTGTCAAAGCAACGCGCCGGTCCGGTGAATATCAACCCTTCCTTGCCGGTGATCTTGGCCACCGCACCCTCGGGCGCCAAACTGCCTTTCAGAATTCGAATGTGGCCGCTGGGTTTGATCGGATTCTCCACCGTGCGGACGATCTTTTGACCTTCTTTCAATCCCGGCAGCGACTCCACGTTTTCGGCAAGCGTCTTTCCGGTCACGGTCAAACAGGATCCATCCATCAGCCCCTTTTCCAACAGGTACTTCATCACCGCCGGCGTACCACCGATCGAATGCAGGTCCTCTTGGACGAACCGGCCACTGGGTTTTAGATCCGCCAGATAAGGAATCCGATCGCTGACCGACTGGAAATCATCGATCGTAAGCGGCACACCGACGCTGCGTGCCATCGCGATCAAGTGCAACACCGCGTTGGTGCTGCCGCCAAGTGCCATCACGGTGACCATCGCGTTTTCGAACGCGGTGCGGGTCATGATGTCGCGCGGCTTGATGTCCTTCTCCAATAATTCCAAGATCGCTTCACCGGCCAACCGGCACTCGTCTTTCTTTTGCGGGTCTTCGGCCGGCGTGCTGGCCGAATAGGGCAACGACATGCCCAACGCTTCGATCGCCGTGGCCATCGTGTTGGCCGTGTACATGCCGCCGCAAGCGCCGGCACCGGGACAGCTCTTCTCGACGATCTCTTGGCGTTCATCGTCGCTGATCTGGCCGGCGATGAATTGACCGTAACACTGGAACGCGCTGACGATGTCCAGCTTTTCACCGTTGCGGAATCCTGGTTTGATCGTGCCGCCGTAAACCATGATCGCCGGTCGATTCAAACGCCCCATCGCGATCAGACATCCGGGCATGTTCTTGTCACACCCCGGCAAGGCGATCAATCCGTCGTACCACTGGGCGCCCATGATCGTTTCGATCGAATCGGCGATCAGATCACGGCTCTGCAACGAATAACTCATCCCGTCGGTGCCCATCGAGATCCCGTCGCTGACCCCGATGGTGTTGAAGCGCATTCCGACCATCCCGGCCGCTTGAACCCCCTGCTTGACCTCGGCGGCCAAATCCAGCAGGTGCATGTTGCAGCTGTTCCCTTCGTACCAAACGCTCGCGATCCCGATTTGGGGCTTGTCCATGTCCTCGCGGGTCATTCCCGTCGCGTAAAGCATCGCTTGGGAGGCACCCTGACTTTTCGGTTGCGTGATCTTGCTGGAGTATTTGTTCAGCTGGGACATGGTTGACGGCGTTGAAGGGGGGGAATGTTAGAAGACGAAAAAACCGGAACCGATCGATTCGCACGGAAGGGCAAAGCGTTATTATCATGATCGCTGCCCGTTTCACAATCCGCCGGACTTTCGGCGTTCCCCGCCATCGGAATTTCTCCCATGCCCAGCGTTCTGCGTTCCACGTTCCTGTGCGGATGCTCGTGTGCCACCGTCCTGGCGACTGCATTGTTCTTGCCAGCTCTGTTGTTGCCAGCTTCCTCGTCAGCCGCGGACACATCGACCGGAGACCAGGTTCAGCTGTTCGACGGAAAAACGCTCGACGGCTGGAACGGTGACGAAAAATGGTTCCGCGTCCAAGACGGCGCGATCATCGCCGGAAGCGCGAGCGAAAAGATCCCCGCCAACCAGTTCCTGTGCACCAACAAGACCTATCGCGATTTTGAATTGACCGTCGACGCAAAACTGGTCGGCCAAGGCAATAACGCCGGTGTGCAGTTCCGCACCAAACGGATCCCCGATGACACCGAAGTGATCGGTTACCAGGCCGACATCGGATTCATGCCCAACGGCACCTGCTGGGGCGCGTTGTACGACGAATCGCGGCGGCGAAAGTTCTTGGCCGAATCCCCCGAGATCGCGATGAAAGCCGTCCGACGCGGCGATTGGAACACGTTGAAAATCATCGCCCGCGGCGACCGGATTCAGATCTTCTTGAACGGCGTCCAAACCGTCGACTACACCGAACAAGACCCCGACATCGAACGCGACGGAGTGATCGCGCTGCAAGTCCACAGCGGTCCGCCGCTGGAGGTCCACTACCGAAACATCAAACTCCGCGAGCTGTAATTCATGGTGGACTAGGATATCCGACTCGTCGGACCAACCGTTCGGCCCCCGCCGACGTGCAGCTCATCATTCTGCCATCCCTTTTCTTCATTCTCACCGGATCGAAAGGACGTCGCGGCAGGGTGGAGAGGTAGGAAGATTTTGGAGGTAGGAAGATTTGCAGAATCGAAAGGGGGCGCGCACCAATAATTTTCTTACCCCCGAAATCTTCCTACCAGATTTGTGCAGGCGACTAAGAAGCGGGACCGCTTGCTGGACCTGGCTGATGTCAGTTGAGGCCTCCTGCCAAGCTGCCAGCGAATTCCGCGTCCCCCACCATTCTCACTGCACGCCGAACCGGTGGATCGTGGTTTCGGACATCGAGTCGCCCGGACGCAGCAGGGTGCTGGGGAAATTCGGCTTGTTGGGGGCATCGGGATAATGCTGCGTCTCCAAACAGAATGCGTCGTGGGATCCGTTGCCGCCGGTTTCGGGGCCGCCGCCGAGATGGTTGGCGGTGTACAGCTGGATGCCCGGCTGGGTCGTTTCGATCTCCAGCGTTCGCCCCGATTCCGGATCGACCACCAGCGCCGCCTTGCGTAGCTGACCTGGCTCGCCGCGAACGATGTAGCAGTGGTCATAGCCCTTGGTTGCCGGCAGCTGATCGACGCGATCGCCCAGCGGGGTCGGGGTCCGAAAATCCAGCGGTGTTTCGGCCACGTCGTTGGACTCGCCGGTCGGAATCAAGTCGTCGTCAACGTCCAAGTACTGATCGGCCTGGATGGTCGCGACGTGGCCTTTGGCCGTTCCGGATCCGGCCCCACGCAGGTTCCAGTAGCTGTGGTTGGTCAAATTGACATGCGTCGCTTGGTCGGTCGTCGCGGAATAGACGATTTTCAGCTCATCGGCGTCATTCCAGCTGTACTCGGCGATCGCTTCGACGGTCCCGGGAAAGCCGTTGTCCCCGTCGGGGCTGGTCAAACGGAATCGCACCCCCACCGATCCGTCCTGCTCCAGCGTTTCGGCGGACCAGACCTGGTAGGAAAAATTCTTGTTCCCACCGTGCAGTTGGTGTTTTCCATGATTGACGACCAGAGCATACTCAGTGCCATCGATCGTGAATTTCGCGTTGCCGATCCGGTTGCAGAACCGACCGACGCTGCTGCCGAAATACGGGTGGCCGGCAACGTATCGATCCAGATTATCAAAACTTAAATTGACGTTGGCCAAGGTGCCATCGCGATCGGGAACCTCGACGTCCAACAGCGTGGCGCCGTAGTTCATCACGCTGACTTTGTGACCGCTCGAATTAACCAGCGTGTAACGGGTGATCGGCTGGTCGTCGGCGGTTCCGAAAGAGGCGGTTTCGATCTTCATGTTCGTTGGGCTATCGTAGAATTACAGTTCGTCAGCAAGGTTATCAGAGAACGCAACATCATGACCGGTCCGCTTGGGGAATTGAATGGGGGCACCCTTCATGCCACCGATCGACACGTCGCTCCCGGCGATCGGGCGGCGGCGACCGCATCCCCGAATCGGTACCGGGAATTGAAAATCGGCGACGTCGCGATCGGATTCCCGGTCGTCCAAGCGGCCTTGAGCGGCTACAGCGATTTGCCCATGCGGGTGATCGCGCGGCGACATGGCGCCAGCTACAGCGTTTGTGAAGTGATGCTGGATCAGTTTTTGTTGGCACTGGGAAAACGCCAAAAGACCAAGCACTTTTTGGACATCCACCCGGACGAACACCCCGTCGGCGGCCAATTGATGGGGGCCGAACCGGAGCAGTTTTCGCTCGGGGCACTCAAGTTGGTCGAAGCCGGGTTCGACATCATCGACGTCAATTTCGGCTGCCCGGTGAAGAAAGTCTTGGGGCGATGCCGTGGCGGGTTCCATCTTTCCCAACCCGAGGTGGCGATCGAGATCCTGCAGCGGACGCGCGACATCGTTCCCCCCCAGATTCCCGTCACCGTCAAAATGCGCCGCGGCATCGACGATTCGGCGGAATCCCGCGACGCGTTTTTCGAGATCTTAGACGGCGCACGCGACGCCGGCCTGGCCGCCGCCACCGTGCACGGCCGGACGGTCGTGCAACGCTACGTCGGCCCCAGTCGTTGGGAATTCTTGCGCGACGTGAAATCCCACGTCGGAGGATCGATGCAGATTCTCGGCAGCGGCGATTTGTTCTCGGCGGCGGACTGCTTGCGGATGATCGATCAAACGGGGATCGACGGCGTCACCGTCGCCCGCGGCGCGATCGGCAACCCCTGGATCTTCCAGCAAGCCCGCGCACTCGCCTCCGGAAAACCGCTCCCCGAACCGCCCACGCTGTTTCAACAAGCCGCGGTGATGCGCGAGCACTTTGCGCTGTGCGAACAAACCTACGGCGAAGCCCGAGCCCCCTTGTTGATGCGAAAATTCGCCATCAAATACAGCCAGTCCCATCCCCAGTACGAAACGGTTCGTCTGTCGCTCGTTAAACTGAAAACGCGAGCCGACTTCGAAGCCGCACTTCAACTCCACTACGGCAACGACGGCCCCGGGCGGATGATCCCCCGTGATTGCCACGGCAGCCAGGAAGAAAAATGACCAGCTACTTTGAAACCGGCAGCGAATCGACATCGCTGACCTCCGACGACTTGCGAGCGGCGCTCGAAGAAACGTTTGCCAAGATCGGTCAGCCGAACAAAGCGTTGCTGTTGCCCCCGGACCACACGCGACTGTTCAGCCGCGCCGGCGAGATCACCGCGCTGTGCCACGAAATGCTGGGCCAGCGCGTCGCCGACATCATGCCCGCCCTGGGCACCCACAGCCCGATGAAACCGGAACAGCTTTCGCACATGTTCCCCGGTGTGCCGTTGGACCTGTTTCGCCCCCACCGCTGGCGAGACGATGTCGTGACCTTGGGAACCGTTCCGGCGTCATTCGTCTCCGACGTGACCGGCGGGCTGTACAACAAACCCTGGAAAGCGCAAGTCAACAAGATGCTCCGCGACGGCGGACACGACCTGATCTTCTCCATCGGCCAAGTCGTCCCGCACGAAGTCATCGGGATGGCCAACTACAACAAGAACGTCTTCGTCGGGACCGGCGGCGTCGAAGGGATCAACGAAAGTCACTACTTGAGCGCCGTCTACGGCATCGAACAGACCTTGGGGCGGGCCGACACGCCGCTGCGACAAATCCTGAATTATGCCCAAGACGAATTCTGCAAAGGGATGCCCATCGTCTATGCGTTAACCGTGATCCAGCAAATGCCCGATGGAACGCTTCACACGCGGGGGCTATACATCGGCGACGACCACGAAACCTTTTTCAAGGCCGCCGAACTGGCCTACAAGGTCAACATCACGCACCTGGAAAAGCCGCCGCAACATGTCGTCGCCTACCTGGATCCGTCGGAATTCAAAAGCACCTGGCTGGGCAACAAGGCGATCTATCGAACCCGGCTGGCGATCGCAACGGGCGGACGGCTGACCATCCTCGGTCCGGCGGTGGAAGAGTTCGGCGAAGACGGCGAAATCGATCGCCTGATCCGAAAGTACGGCTACCGCACCAAAAACGAGATCGTGCAGCTGGTCGCCGAAAACGAAGACCTGGCCGCCAACCCGTCCGCCGCCGCCCACCTGGTGCACGGCTCCCACGAAAACCGCTTCGAAGTCGTCTACGGGGCCGGCAAGTTATCGGCCGATGAGATCGCGTCGGTCGGCTACACGCCCGGTGACATCAACGCGTTGATGAACCGCTACGACGTCAGCAAGCTGACCGACGGCTGGCACACCGACGTCGACGGCAGCGAATTCTACTTCATCCAGAACCCGGCCTTAGGGCTTTGGCAAGCTGAGTTGAGTTGAGCGAAAAATAATCTCTGGTTTCTTGTTTTTTCGCTAGCATCCCCCCATCCGACGCGTTTGAATTTGGGTAGATCCATGGGAAGAGCGCAGCGCCCTCGATGATTGATCCGGTACGTCACGGGATCCGGTCGGGGCGGGGCACACGCGCCCTGAAACACATGCAGTGAGAGCGAAAAGCGCGCCAATCGGAAAGACTTCACAATCTGTCTTGGTTCGTAACGGGTCGTTTGCTATTTTCCCCGGACACGGCAAACGACGCGATGATCGGGACGATTTGCTGGTTTTGTTGACGCATTTTTCGGATTGCCGGCCGCATTAGGTGGCCGGGTTTCGTCTCGCTGGAAAGGAGCCCAGAAGTGAAACAAACCAAAGAAACTCCGGTCTGCGTGCACATCCGCTGGATGATTCGCCGCGACATGCCGTCTGTCCTCGCGATCGAGCAGAACTGTTTCGAATTCGCTTGGACCGAAGAAGACTTCATCCGCTGCTTGCGTCAACGCAACTGCATCGGCATGGTCGCCGAGAAAGATGACGAGATCGTGGGATTCATGATCTACGAATTGCACAAGAACCGGTTGCACATCCTGAACTTCGCCGTCCATCCCGACCAACGCCGCAACGGCGTCGGCAACTCGATGTGCAGCAAGCTGTTCGGCAAACTGTCACACGAACGACGCAACCGCATCATGCTGGAAGTTCGTGAGACGAATCTGGACGCCCAGCTGTTCTTCAAGAACCTGGGTTTCCGCGCGATCAGTGTCCTGCGTGACTTCTATGACGATACCGTCGAAGACGCCTACCTGATGCAATATCGCTACCACCCCACCGCCAGCGAAATCGCTCAACCGGGCAACCGCATCTCGCGAATGGCAGGTTAGTCGTCCGTCGAGGCGCAGTTTTCGAATAAGCCGGACAGTCGCCGTCCTCTCCGAGGTCGGCGCGGGCAAAGCTTCGCTTTTTCGCGCACGCCGAGTTCGGAGAACACGGCGACGCTCCGGACATATCGCCAAGCGCGCAAATGAAGCTGCGGTAGACGCCCGGCGCGCCACTGGGAAATCTCGCCCACTGGCCGTAAACTTTCGCCATGGCGTTCCTGGCAAACTTTACGGCAATCGACTTTGAAACCGCGAACCGACGACGCGACAGCGCCTGTCAACTCGCGGCCGTGGTCGTTCGCGACGGCCAAATCGCCGACGAACGGATGTGGATGATTCGTCCCGACCCGTTCTTCTTCTCCCCAGGCAATATCCGCATCCACGGAATCAAGCCGGCCGACGTTCAACACGAACCCCACTTCGGCGACGCCTGGGACGAGATCAGGGATTTCTTCGGCGACGACTGCTTGATCGCCCACAACGCCCCCTTCGACATCGGCGTCTTGATCGGTTGCTTGCAACGACACCACTGCGCGATCCCGGAGTTGCGGTTCTCCTGCACCCGGCTGATCGCGCGTCAAACCTGGCCCGACCGCCGACGGTTCGGACTCAAACCGCTCGCCGACTGGCTGGGCGTCCAGTTCAAGCACCATGACGCGCTAGAGGATTCTCGCGCGTGCGCCAAAGTCCTGCTGGCCGCAGGCATCGCCCGCTCGGCCGAATCGATCGAAGACCTGGAAGACAAACTCCGCATCGTGCGAGGGAAAGCGGGCGAGTGGGGCGTCAGCCACGCCGCCAAGAAAGGCCGCCCAAAGAAATCGACCGCCAAACGAAAAACCGACAAGGGGCTCCCCAAACGCACCCTTCGTCGCGGCAGCGGCCTGTCCCTGCCGCTGCCCGCCAATCCCTTTGACGAAAGGTCCTACGGCGAACCGAAGCAAGGCTCCATCACTCGCGAAGCGCCGCCAGCGTACGGATCCTCCACGACCGTTTCTCAGGATCCCCAACCCTCCGAGATCGATTGGCAACGGTTGTCGATCCGCGCGGAGTTCATTCAACCGCTGCGTGGAAAACAGATCGTCATCGTGGGGCAACTGCGAGTCATCACCAACGATCAAGCGATCGACCTGACGCGCCGCGGCGGCGGCGTGCACCAGGCCGACGTCGATGAATCGACCAACTGCGTCGTGATCGGCACGTCCGAGGTCGACCGTCAGAAAGTGGACCAACTGACCGATCGAAAGGAGCTACAAATCATCAGTGAGTCCGAATTTCTCACCATGATCGGACTCTAGCTGGATAGCGTCACTTGATGTAGCTACGCTCTCCAGAGCGTGGAAGACGCCGGAGATCCACCTTCTGGCGAACGTAGCTACGTTCGCACGGCGATTGCACGATGTTTCTTGTATAAAGTGGCGCTTTCCGGCTAGATCGTCTGCCGTACGCCTTCACCGTGCCCACCGTACGACGGCCCTTCCGGGCGGTCGCCCAATCGGCGTCAATTGAAGAGAAAACCCTCCCTGGAAGGGAGGGTCGATGGGCTGTCGCTCAGCGTCTCTCAAACCGCCGAGCCCCCTGAACCACAAGAGCGGTCAATCCAACAGGTGCGTCAGCAATCCGCTCCGCAACTTCGGCTCGAACCAGGTGCTCTTGGGCGGCATCACTTCGCCGGCATCGCTGACCGCCATCAATTGCTCGATCGACGTCGGGAACATCGAAACGGCGAATGCCCACTCACCCGAATCGACCCGCTTTTCAAGCTCCTTCGTCCCGCGGATCCCGCCGACAAAATCGATTCGCGGATCGGTGCGGACATCTTCGATCCCAAAGATCGGGCGGATCACGCGCTGTTCCAAGATCGCCACATCCAAGCTGTTGATCGCATCGTGGTGGTCGATC
The DNA here is from genome assembly GCF_008035925.1 of Stieleria maiorica. Taxonomy (NCBI): domain Bacteria; kingdom Pseudomonadati; phylum Planctomycetota; class Planctomycetia; order Pirellulales; family Pirellulaceae; genus Stieleria; species Stieleria maiorica. Next base: position 4,348,960 of record NZ_CP036264.1, on the reverse strand, counting down.
GAATCGGCGGGGACTCGCAATCGCCACCATTTGCCGTCCAGGTAGACGCAAAACGTCCCGGCGCGATCGGGCACCGGCTGCGTCGTTTCTTCCAGGCTGCCGACGGCTGCCAATCGCTCACGAATCTGATCAGGCGTCTGATCGTTCAGGTCCTTGATGATTCGGTTGTACGCCAAGATGTTCAACTGGGACGCGGGAAACAACACCGTCAAGAACCAGTTGTACTCTTCGTTCCCATTGTGATCCGGGTTGGCCTCGCGGCGAGCTTTTCCGGCGCGCCAGGCGCTCGCGGCGCGGTGGTGGCCGTCGGCGACGTAGAACTCCGGCACGGCGGTCAGCGCGGCGACGTAGCTGGCGGATTTCTCGATCCTCCACACGGTGTGCTGCACCCCGTCACTGGCGGTGAAATCGTACAGCGGGGTTTCGCGGATCGCGGCAGCGACCAACCCGTTCAAATCGGGGTTGTCGCGATAGGTCAAAAAGACCGGTCCGGCGTGGGCGTTCAACGTCATCACGTGTCGCGTCCGATCGTCTTCCTTGGCCGGTCGCGTGAACTCATGCTTCAAGATCAGATTGTTTTCATAGTCCTCGACGTGACAGCAGCACACGACGCCGACCTGGCTTTTGCCGTTCATGATCTGGCGGTACAGAAACACGGCTTCCGCGTCATCCTGTTGCAGCACTCCGTCGCCGACCAACCGCTGCAGGTTTTCGGCGGCCTTGGCGTAGATCTCATCGGCATAGGGATCCGTATCGGCCGGCAAGTCGATATCGGGGCGGACCACGTGCAAGAACGAATCGGCGTTGCCTTCGGCGAGCGAGGCCGCTTCCTCGCGATTGACGACATCGTAGGGAACGCTGGCGACCTGAGCGGCCTTTTCCGCAGTGGGGCGAACGGCACGAAACGGTTTAACGCGTGGCATCGGAGGACTTTTGTATCGCTGGGGAGATCGGGGAAATCGAGATCAGAAACGCGAACGTTATACGCCCCCAACCGTCTCCGCGACACCCCCGCCCCGCCGCCGGTGACAGCGTCGCATTCCCGATCAACGCCGCGTTCCTGCGGGAAATGTTGTCGATTCTTAGCAACGACTTCCCGCTTCTCCGGGTGGTCGCGTCCGACAGCGGTCCTACAGTGTAGAACCATTGTCTCAATTGTTCTCCACGCCGCCGCAGGCGGCCGAGCGTTGCTCCCCAGGGCCAGGCGCGACGCTTTCTTGGGGGAACAGCTGAGACTGCGGTTCGACAGTGTGGAACCATTGTCTCAATTGTTCTCCACGCCGCCGCAGGCGGCCGAGCGTTGCTCCCCAGGGCCGGGCGCGACGCTTCCTTGGGGGAACAGCTGAGACAGCGGTTCGACAGTGTAGAACCATTGTCTCAATTGTTCTCCACGCCGCCGCAGGCGGCCGAACGTTGCTCCCCAGGGCCAGGCGCGACGCTTTCTTGGGGGAACAGCTGAGACTGCGGTTCGACAATTTGCGGTGTTTTCCGGTTTTCGAATGACAAATGCTCGGTTTACACGTTCTAAAGCTACCCTTGGAATGCCCCCGCAAGACGCCGTCACGAAAGCCTTCTCAGACCATGCTTCGAATCCCTCTCCTGTTTATCGTCCTCGCCGCCTGCCTGGCGATTGATTTCCAGCAATCCGTTTTCGCTCAAAATGCGAACCTGAAACGCTTTCAACAGCAGCAACAACAACTGCAGCGGCGGATGGACCAGGCAGTCAAAGATGCGGCGAAGAATCAGCCGGATCTCCCCAGCGATCCCGAACTGCTCTCGCTGCACAAGGAGTTCATCGTTAAAGCGGAAAAGTTGGCCGGGGAATACGAACGCAAGAAGCAATACGACAAGGCTCGTGAAGTCTTTGAGGCGATGTCGCGGCTTGTCCCCAAGTACCCCGAAGCCGAAGCGGGCGTGAAACGCATGCTGCAGATGCAGTCGATGCGGGATCGTCAACTGGTCCGCGTCGAGGCGAATTCGGGCTGGCAGGACTCCGGCGCTCAACTGCAAAAGGGCATGCCGGTGCACGTCGAAGTCCAAGGCACCTGGAAAGTCGTGCTGGAAACCGGACCAGAAGGAGTGGAGATTCCCGAGAAGATGAAACCGCGTGATTCCCGCATCAAGCTGGGCACACTGATCGGGGTCATCGCATCCACGCCAGGTGATCTGGAAACGGCCAAGCCCTTCGTCGTCAAAAACGGCGGCGATTTCGTCGCGGACAATTCAGGACGGTTCTTCTTAAAGATGTTCGACCTTGATCCGACCGATAACCAGGGCGAAATGATGGTGCTGATCCAAAGCACCTTTGGGAAGTAGTCTCGCGCGAGATTCTTTCAAGGACCACCCGGCGCAGGTCGGTCTCTCTTCACGGTACGCTGGACCGTTCCGGGGCGTCGTCCGTGGGGCTCGGTGCGACGACCTCGGACGGACGTCGTACGATTGCTTTAGCTGAGGATATCGGTGAGGACGTTGCCGAAAACGTCGGTCAACCGCATGTCACGTCCGCTGTAGCGATAGGTCAGTTTCTCGTGGTCGACGCCCAATAGATGCAACACAGTGGCCCACAGGTCATAGACCGTGCAAGCGTTTTCGACGGCGTGATAGCCCAGTTCATCGGTCGCACCATAGATCGTCCCGCCCTTGACCCCGCCGCCGGCCAACCAGACGCTAAACCCTTGGGGGTTGTGATCGCGTCCGTTGCTTCCTTGTGAAAACGGCGTCCGTCCAAACTCTCCCGCCCAAACGATCAACGTTTCCTCCAGCAATCCGCGCGCCCGCAAGTCCTTGATCAAGGCCGCGATCGGTTGGTCGACTTGAAATCCCATCGCCCGGTGACCTTTCTCCAAATCTCCATGCTGGTCCCAGGGGTTGGCCGCGCCGCCGGCGCCGATCCCCTTGGTCAAGCAACTCAGTTCGACGAACCGGACGCCGCGTTCCACCAAGCGTCGCGCAAGCAAACACTGCCGTGCATACGCCGCCTTTTCTGGATCGCTGGAATCCAACCCGTATTGGCGTCGAGTCAAATCGCTCTCGCCAGAAATGTCACAAAGCTCTGGAACCGATGTCTGCATGCGGAACGCCGTTTCGTAATTCTCGATCGCTGCTTCGACCTGCGCGTCCCCACCGGTATCGCTTAGGAATTGTTCATCGAACGACTTGGCAAACTCCATCCGCCGCTGCTGGTCGTCTTGCAGTCCGCGTGGGCGAATGTTACGGATCGCTTCAACTTTGTCGGCCTTCAGAATCGATCCCTGGTGTTGTGCGGGCAAAAACCCGCTGCTGAACAAACTCAGGCCGCCGTGGGGCACGATCGCACTGCCGCTTTGCAGCACCACAAACCCTGGCAGATTCTCGTTCTCGCTTCCTAAACCATAGGAACACCAAGCGCCCGCGCTGGGATGCCCCATGAACGGAAATCCCGAGTGCATCACGAAGTTGCCTTGGGCGTGTTCATTGACGGGCGTGGTCATCGAACGCACGACGGCCAACTCGTCGGCGACCGAAGCAATTTCGGGAAACAGGTCGCTAATCGGCATCCCCGAATCACCCCGCGGCGTGAACTTGAAAGGGCTGGCCATCACGTTGCCGTTGCGGTTGAACTGAGTCCGTTCCACTTGCACCGGCATCGGTTGCCCGTGCAGTTGTTCCAGCTTCGGTTTCGGATCGAACGAATCCACATGGGACACGCCGCCAGACATGTAGCAAAAGATCACATGCTTGACTTTTGGGGCATGATGAAATCGCCGCATCGCCGCACCGGCGGGCAACGCAGGTTCCGCCTTGCTCGCGGGCGTGTTGCCAAACCCTTGGCCGTGCATCATCGCAGTCAGCGCCGCCGCACCGAACCCGTTCGAGCAGCGTTCCAAAAAGTACCTGCGTGACCGCTTCGATCCCGCGGGAAACCGTGTTCGATGATCATCGGACATAAATAAACTCCTTGAACGATAACAACGCGCGGGCCAGCTCTGACCACGCCTGCCCCTCGGCGTCAAATTTTGACTGTGGAATCGATTTCAGTCGACGGGTCAATTCGGCCAACGACGCGCGGTCCCGTTGCATCTCCGTCCGTTCGACTTCGGTCAGTTGCTTCAGAAGCAATTCTTCGGAAACGAACGACGCCGAGTGCTCGGCTGATGCGGCGATCTGTTCCGCCGAGAGCGCGTGGTCGTACAGCCTGGCCTCCAAAATCGTCCCGGAAAGCAAGCGGTTCCCGCCGGCCGGCAAGTGACGAACTCCGAAACCGACGATCGACCGCCCGGCGGCGAAGACAAGCGGGCCGTCGCTGCGATACGATTTTCCGTATGGTTGACCGTTGCGGTAACCGGTGATCGTCCCCTGGGCATCATAGGTGATTGCCACGTGCACCACCTCACGGTCAGCCGACGTTTCCCTTGAACCACCGAACGGTTCGGTCCGTCGAAAGTTATTGCTGCCGGCAAGCCACTGACCGGCATCACGTTCGGCGAACACGATCGCGTCAAATTGCACTCCGTCAGGTGACTGCAGCGTGATCGCGCCGCCGGCACGTTGCTCAAGATTCGCCAGTTTGAGCCAAACTTCCATCGTCTTTTGCGAAATCGGCACGTCGATGGGAGCCGTCACCGCGTAGCCACCGTCGCGCACCATTAGGCCGCTTTCATTCTGGACCGCACCGCCTTTGAGCGTCACGTTCGCGTGACCCATCCGATCCTCCAGTCCCTCGGTAAAGTCCCAATGCCCGATCGGCACCGGAAGTTCCGTGGTTGGCGATGCCCCGTTCAATTCTGCGTCTTCCCCCAGCCTTTCCCGCGCGACGTCCCAGCGTGCATTGATGGAGGATTCGAGCCGCTTGATGTGTGATTCCAATTCCGCTCCTTCGCGACCCCGCCGGTCAAATTCCGTCTGCATCTCCGCGATGAACGTTCGCGCTTGGTCGATTTCGCGTTCCGTCGGCTGTCTTGAGAACGCCTGTAGAAATAGCTGCTCGATCGCCCGCTGGTCGCCCTCGGATTCCAGTACTGCCAATGTTTGGCGTGTCCAATCGTTGGCGATGCCAGTGATTTGCGCATCGTTCATGATCGCCAACGATTGCGCGGGGACGTTCGTGACATCCCGTCGGCCGACGCTGCTGAAGGGCTCGGGAAAATCGAACGCGCGCAGAAACGGGTCCAGGTTGTTGCGGATCACACGCACATAGACACTGCGGCGCGGTGATGAGGCTGGAACCGGCGGACCACCCAGTCGGTCATCCAAGTTGCCGGACACACTGAGCAACGAATCTCGGATCGATTCGGCTTCCAACCGACGCACGTTCGCCCGGGCCAAGTACACGTTCTCCGGATCCGCTTCTTGAACACCGGGCAAGGGCATGGACGAACGTTGCCATGACTGCGACGACACGATCAACCGAATCAGGTTCTTGATCGACCATCCCTCGCGGGCGAAACGTGTCGCCAGATAATCGAGCAATTCGGGATGGGACGGTGGATTTCCCAAGCGTCCGAAATTGTTCGGGGTGGACACCAGTCCGCGGCCGAACAGATGATGCCAGATCCGATTGACGATCACGCGTTTCGTCAACGGATTATCGTCGCGCAACAGATCCTCAGCCAATTCCGCTCGTCCGCTGATCGGAGAATCATAGGGGCTGTCATCGATCACTTCGAGAAACCGTCGCGGCACGGGATCGGCCAGATGCTTGTGGCTGCCACGGACCATCAGCGGCTGATCGGTTCCCACGGACTCTTCCAGCCCGGGGACGCGCGTCGGCACCGGGATCTCGTTTTCCAAGCTTCGGTAACGGCTGACCAACGCACTGAGTTCCGGAAGCTGCGGCAATGAGTTCGGCAGCGCGCCAATCTTCAAGCAATCGTCTAGCAAGACGGCTTGTTCATCGGTCATCGAATCCGACCGCCACGCCGCGACCGCCGCTTCGATCGTCGATTGCAACTGCGTCTGCACGTCGGACCAGTTCTCGGGCAAGTCGGCTTGTGCATTCGCGGCGACCGCCAAGAACCCTTCGGCAGCGGACTCGGGAACCTGGTGATCCTTGTCCGCCACGACGATCCTTCGCACGCCGAACCAAGATCGGGGTCTGTCCGACGTCAACAGCGGCGCGTCCATCGCGGTTGCCAGTTCCAGATGAATCGAGTCACCGCTCCAGTACGAAAGATCGTATCGCTGGAATCTCCAATCGCCATTGAGACGCATCACAGGGTAGACGGTTCCGCTGCGAGGATAGTCCTGGACGACGTACCGCAAACTGGCATCGTTTTCACCGATCACTTCGGCGACGACAGCCTGGTTTTCCGCCAAATCAAAGTCGGGTGATGTCAGCCGCCCGGGATGCTTTGTCGAAAGTCCATGGGTGTAGACACCCGCTGGATAGATGCCGGTCAAAATCCCCTGATCGTCGTCGGCGATGGAAAACTGCCCGGCCAGCGATGGGCCTTCCAGCCCGATCCCGTAGGAATGCCACTGACCTCCAGCATCCGCGTCCGCCAAATCCCACTGCAGCGAATCCGAATCGCCGAAGAATGCTTCCACCGCCGCGCGTCGATGCAACTGTTCCTCGACGAGTTGTTTCCAGGCGTCCGGAAAGGACCTTCCATCGGCGATCGATTTGCGAAGCTGGCCGAGCACTTCGACCATTCCGGACGGCTTGCCGGCATTGGTCTCGGATTTGATGAACCGCTCAGCCGCCTCCTGACAATCGTCCAACCATTGACTTGCGATCGCATCCCGGATCTGCAGTTTCAATTCGGCAAGTGTCGCACGGTGAAGTTCTTGCTTGGGCTGCACATCGACCACGTTACGTCCCGGCCGACAGGACGCCAGGACACCGAACAGTGCGTAGTAGTCGGCCTGGCTGATGGCATCGAACTTGTGGTCGTGACAGCGGGCGCAGGAGACCGTCAGCCCCAGGAAGGCCTTGCTAAAGACATTGATTTCGTCATCGATGAACCGCACCTTTTCATCCAACGCGTCGGTCGGTGCGAAGCCATGAAACACCATTCGCCAGTGTGCCGTGCCGATCGCCGATTCGTTGATCCCCAGTTCGGTGTTGATTCTCGGCGCGGGCAACAAGTCGCCGGCGATGTGCTCCTTGATCAGTTGATCATAGGGAACGTCTTGGTTGAGCGCGCGGATCAAGTAGTCGCGATAGTGCCACGCATTTTCGATCCCCGGGTCGCCTTCACTGCCATGCGATTCGGCGTAGCGAATCCAATCCATCCAATGCCTCGCCCAGCGTTGGCCGAACCGGTGGCTGGCGAGCAACTCGTCGATCAATTCGCCAACCACCGTGTCTCGGTCAGTTGCGGTCTCGATCCGGCGCGTCCAGGATTTGGCGTCGTCGGGCGACGGGGGCAATCCGACAATCGCGAACGACAATCGTCGCACCAACGTTGCGGTGTCGGCCGCGGGTGAGGCTTCCAGTCCATTGGATTCGACGGCGGCGTTGATGAAGCGATCGACGGGGTTTGCGGAGTCATCGCGGTCGGGAGGCTCGACCGGCATGATCGGCTGAAGACTCCACCACTGGCGTCGCCGCTGCAACGTTTGCGCCCACGAGTTCGATTCCCGAAGTTCGTCCCCGGATGGCGGTTCGTCGCGTGGATCGGGCATGCCGATGCGGATCCAACGCTCAAAATCACGAACGACCTGCTCGTCCAATTTGGGCCCGCCTTCGGGCATCTCCAACCCATCGATCTCGTGCCGCAATACCTTGATCAGCCGGCTTGCCGCCGGATCGCCATCGACGATCACGGCGCCACCGTCGCCTCCACGCAGCAGCGCCTCGCGATGATCGACCACCAATCCTCCTTCGGCCGAATCGGTCGAGTTATGGCACTGGTAACAATGCTCAATCAACACCGGACGGATCTTCGATTCAAAGAATTCGCGTTCCGCTTCCGTGATGGTTTTCGCGAGACCGACGGACGTGGAGCAACATGCCAACAGCAAGATGAAGACAAAACGCATAGAGTTCTCAAGCAACGTGGTGTGGAGGATCCCGCAATCGTTGGTGTCTCGCCTTTAGGCGACTCCCGGTCGCTGCGACGCAGCGAAAGTGGCGGCTAAAGCCCAATACCACCTACTTTCGATCGCAAACTGAGCCGTAGGCGCTAGCCTCGGGCCTTACATTCGATCACAAACTGAGCCGTAGGCGCTAGCCTCGGGCCTTACAAGTCTCGCAAGGCAATCCAAGGCCCGCGGCTAGCGTCGTCGGCTCATAGAGTAGGTGGTATTGCCCTAAAGCCTGAACACCAACACTCACGCCAAACCCTCCCTTATTTCGCACCGAAGCGGGGCACCGAATCTCCGCCATGAGACAGAGCCTAGCCCACCCCAATTCGCCAAGCAACCTTCCGCGCCGTCGCGGGGTTTGGAAGCTGCGTCACCGCTGAAATCGGGAAAACCGTTACAGATCTTGCAATCCGTTGCCGATCAATCTTGACAAGGGAGGGCCGTTGCGACACCGCATGCGCGGGTGCACCACCATTGCCATCTGCCCAGCGATGGCCGATCTCCGTTGTTTCACGCTGTCGATTTGATCCAAACCAACGGAAAAAGCGATGACAAACTCGCTCATGGAAACCTTTGCCGCGGCTTCGAAATGGTGCGGCCGAGGACTGGCCGCCACCCTGATTGCCTCCTTGGCGACCTCAGGAAACGAAGTCAACGCCCAGCGTCCCGTCGTCCCCGGAACGGGCAGCGAAATCGTCGGCGTGTCGGACGATTTCGAGGACCCCAACTGGAGCTATATCCCACGGAACCCTAAAAGTACCGAGGACATTGACGAGAACCAGCGCGGTCCGATGGGCCGCAGCAGCAACGGTCGTTGGTACGAAGGCATCAAACGCGGCCATCCCGATGTCGTCCAGCGGGTCGACACGCCGCCCGGCGGCATTCCCGGCAGCACAGGCGCCCTGCTGATGCGGAGCAAATTCACGGGGTTGCCGGGACGTCCCAGTGGGACCATGCACCAGGATGACTTCGTCGCTAACGTTCAATATCGACTGAAACGACGCGTAGACATCTCGGAAGTCCCCAGCGTGACCACCCGCGTTTACTTGCCGCCGGTGGAGAGCTGGGAAAACCGCAGCGGCCCGCACTTCGGATTCCGACTGGCACTGGAAACGACCGCGATGGTCGACAAGGAAGTCGGCGTGGGGATTTTTAAACGCACGACCCAGGAGATGGGCAACGAAGTCTACTGGCCGGGGATGTTCGTCGAATTCGAAAGCAAATCGACGACGCGAAAGGATCACGACTACGCCTACTTGCGAATCCGCGGCAACCAACGCGGGGGTGACTTCCGTGGGCCCCAGATCACCACGACCGGCTGGTGGACGATGGGCATGAGTGTCACGCCCGACGGCATGGTGCACTACTACGCGTCACCCGGCGTGGACGATTTGACCGAGGACGATTACATCACCAGCCAGTTCCCGTATGGCTACCGAGCCGAGCGGTTCCGCACGTTCTTCTACAACGTCTGCAGTGCCGATGACGGACACCGCTGGAGCACCACGTTTGTGGTCGACGACCCGAAGGTGTATGTGCTGCGTCCCAAAGGCCAACGGATCGCGACGCGGCCGGGGCGTTAACGTTTAGCCACACGTAGCGGAAGCCGCCAAGGCTTTCGCGCCCACCCGGCGGAGTCCCGCCGGGCGAAACTCTCCGCGAGTTCCGCTACGGAGCGCGCGGGCGAATCTCTTGGCGAGTTCCGCTACCGAGCGACTGTTCGCAAACGCTCCGATTTCGGTTTAGACTACGGCGTCTGCCGTTTGTCTGATTCCCCACCGAAAGCTCGGAGCCTACCCTCACGATGATCTTCCAGTCGTGCTCTCTCGCAAGACCCCTTGCCGTCGCCGTCGCACTTCTTTTTCTGGTCCACACCGACGCGCGCTCGGCTGACCTGCCGCCGACTCCGCCGCGCGAAGGCGTTAAACCCCGCAACGTCGTCTTTATTTTGACCGACGATCACCGTTTTGACGCGATGGGATTTGCCGGGCACCCGTTCCTGGAAACGCCCCATTTGGATTCGTTGGCGGCCAACGGCGCGCACCTGAAGAACGCGTTCGTCACCACCAGCTTGTGCTCGCCAAGTCGCGCATCGATCCTGACCGGCCTGTACACGCACAAGCATCGCGTGATCGACAACAATCGGTTGGTGCCCGAAGGAACCAAGTTCTTTCCACAGTATCTACAGCGTGCCGGATACGAAACGGCATTTATCGGCAAGTGGCACATGGGTGGGCACCATGACGATCCGCGGCCGGGCTTTGACCACTGGATCAGCTTTCGCGGCCAAGGCAACTACCTTCCGCCGGGCCCCAACTACACGCTGAACGTCAACGGGGAACGCGTCAAGCAAAAAGGCTACATCACCGACGAGCTGACCGACTATGCCGTCGACTGGCTGAACAACCGCGACGGCGATCAACCGTTTTTCTTGTACCTGTCACACAAGGCCGTGCATGCCAATTTCACGCCGGCCAAACGTCACGAAGGACGCTACGCCGACGCGGACCTGAGCTTCTTGCCACGCGGTGAAAACATCAAAGCCGAAAACGACGCCCCGCGATGGGTTCGCGACCAACGCAACAGCTGGCACGGCATCGATTTCTCGTACCACAGCGACAAGGGATTGGATTACCTGTACCGTCGTTACTGCGAATCCATCCTTGCGGTCGACGACAGCGTCGGCCGAGTGCTGCAACAACTCAAAGACATGGGCGTCCATGACGACACCTTGGTGATCTACATGGGCGACAACGGGTTCATGTGGGGCGAACATGGGTTGATCGACAAACGCGTTTCTTACGAAGCGTCCATTCGCGTTCCGATGATGATGCAGTGCCCCAATTTGTTCGAAGGCGGCAAGGTGATCGAAAACGTGATCGGCAACATCGACGTCGGCCCGACCATCCTGCACGCCGCCGGTTTGCAAACGCCCGACTACATGGACGGTGAAAGCTTTCTCGAAATCCCCAACAAGCCCGAGATGCCGTGGCGGGACTACTTCCTGTACGTCTACTACTGGGAGAAGAACTTCCCGCAATCCCCGACCCAGTTTGCCCTGCGTGGGGATCGCTTCAAGTACATCACCTACTACGGGCTGTGGGACGTCGACGAGCTTTATGACCTGACGACCGACCCGGGTGAAACCAAGAACTTGATCAACGACCCGGACTACAAAGCCGTTGCCAAGGAAATGGAAGACAAACTGTACGCGATGCTCGGCGATGCCGGCGGGATGGACATTCCGATGAACCAGCCCAAAGGCGGCAGCCAAAACAAGCGTTGGGACGATCGCGGCGGCAACGAGGCAGCGGACTTCCCGAAATCCATCGTCGTCGACGAACCGATCAACCGCCAAGCCCAATAGGTTTGCGGGACAGGAAGCGGCACTCACGCGCCGGGCCCTCGCGGTGCTCGGCGAGACGATTTCCGGGGAGATGAGGGGAGGCAGAATGATTCGGGGCAGAATGATGTCCAGCAGAAGGGCCATGAGCTAGGTGATCCATCAATCCACGCCTACCCCTTCTCGCGTGCAACCCAATTCCCTCTCCCCATCATTCTGCCTCCCCATCGTTTTGCCTCCATCGTTTTGCCTCCATCGTTTTGCCTCCATCGTTTTGCCCCGTCTCATTCTGCCTCTTCCGTACCGTCACCATCCTTTCACGCGCCACTCGCTTACCGACCTGTTGATTTAATCGATCACACGTTAGACCAGCCGTTTCGCGTGAGCGTACGGGCCTGAATAATCAAGAATACGCACCGAGGCCCGTAGGCTAGCGCCTTACGGCTCAACTAATCAACGGGCCGAAACACTCCCGCTAGCGTACATTACTCCAACGCTCCTCCCACGGAGCGCTAATTTCCATCCGGTGACTCTCTTAGCATCAACGTCACGACGGTCTGCTTACCGGGTTCCAGCAGGCCGATTTCCTGCTGCCATTTCCCATTGCCCAGTCTGTAGTCGTCCGATTCGATCGACAGCTTGTACTGTGCCGCGGTTAGGTTTTCAAACAGCACGGTCTGATCACCGCGACCGGCCACCGTCGCGCTCAAGCGATTGCTTCCCTGCCGCTGCAGAAAAACGTCCAACGGTTTTGCGGCGCCGCCGGGACGCGCCAGTTGGACCTTCAAGGTCGCCGAATCCGATAACGTGACAGTGGTGTCCTTCCCGTCCCAGGGAACGTGTTCGGTTCCCTTACCGTCCTTTTCAACAATCAGAACTCCATCGGCAAATGGAATGCTCGAAAAACTCACCTGCCCCTTCGAGTCAGACCTTCCATGAAGCCGGCGACGGTCAAACTTGTCGGAGTCAAGCGCGCGTGTCGGATCATCGGGAACCAGCCACACATCGGCCCCGGCAATCGGTTGCTTTGACGAATCATAGACCGTGACGACCGCATCGGTCGCCGGTTTCAATTGCAAGTGGATCGCTTCGGCAGATTCCATTCTCGCGAGCGACACGGCATGGACGCGAGACACCACGGCATCTTGGAACCCCGGCGATGCGGCGACAAGCCGATAGGTCCCGCCTTTCTGAAGCCCCGTGAATTCGAATCGCCCGTCATCCGGGGTGAACAGGCATGCGTTTCCGACCCGCCCACCACTGATGATTTCTTCACCCGGCTGCCAATCCCGCGGCCACTCGAACGACAATTCAAACTCGGTCGCCGGTTCTCCGCCGGGCAACAACACTTGACCACGGATCGCACCACGCCCCGGATCCGGCTGGTCCGATGTCAGGGCTCGGATGCCGGGCGAGTGAGTTTCTGGAGAAACCGCGTGGTCACCGTCGACGGAAAAATCGACCTCCAACGAACCCGCCGCACTGACCGAGACCGTTTGCGTTTCCCATCGCGACCCGTTGGAGGTTTTGTGGGAATAGACGCTCAGACGCACCGGACGATCGACTGGGATGCCGGACATGGAGTACCTGCCGTCTTGGTCGGTGATCTGCCGCATGGCGGGCTGAAGGTTTTGGTGGCTGACCATCAACCCGACGGGGTTTCCGGCGACCGGTTGGCCGCTTCGATCCAGGATGCGTCCATGGATCCGACCGCCCTTGTCCAGACGGACCACCAGGCGCTCTTGTTTTTCGGAATAGAGGTCGATCTCGATTGCGCGACGGGCAAACTTCGGTGCAACGACGACCAACCGGACGAGTTCTTCGGCTAGGCCGCCGACACGACAACGTCCGTCCGAGGTGTCCACGATCCGACCATCCTGCAAAAACAAGCGTGCGCCGGAAACCAGATCTCCGGTCGCTCGATCACGAACCTCGAATGATGCAGCGCGGCCGGGACGGAGATTGATCGTGACAGTGTCATCGTCAGACACTATGCCGGACTTGCCGAATCGATCTCCTTGGAACGCGGCGATGTTCCAAGAACGGATTGCCATCCGCGGATCAATCGGCAACGCGAGTTGGAAGCGGCCGTCCTGATCCGTCACAACTTTCTCGCGTCCGCCGATCCGCCCGTAGCCGCTCGCCCAGACTTCGGCGTCGGCGACCGGCATTCCGCCATCGAAGACCTGTCCGCGAACGACCTTGACATCACAGTCGCTGATCTGTGCGGCACTGCCGGGCAAATCGGATGTCATCGACCAAATGCCGCCTGCGATGGTATCCCCGACCGCCTCCAGACTGCCCGTTCGTGCGGGCTCCGGCGTGCAACCGAACAGGAATGTCACGAAGCCCATCAGGACAACACCGATCGCCCCCGTTCTACATGACCAACCGAGAGTGCAAGGATACGATTGCCCGCGGGACTGCAGTAACCACTGAATCCGCTTGGTTAGCGTCGCATCGTTGCTCCACCCGCTCACAACCGACAATCCCCAAGAGGTCGAGTTGAGCGACCTGACCAGTTCAATCATTCCACCGGAGTAGGCGTCGATCGAAGTTTCCTTTGCGGCCATCGCATCGGCCACGTTTTCCGACGCCATGATCGCCGACCGTCTGAGCAACCAATAGAACGGATGGAGGTACAGGACCGGCATGGCCACGTTCATCAAGAAACGGGTCGACGCATCACGTCTTTTCAGATGAATCAATTCGTGCCGTAGCACGTGCCGGAAATGCTCGCTCTCGGCAACTGCCGGCGGCACGACAATCCGCGGCTGAATAATTCCACGACAATAGGGGCGACTTGCACGCGGGCAGATCAACAAACGAACGTGCGGCGGGACGTCACCCGAGCGATGCGTTTGCGCCACCGACTCGATCCACCGGATCCGAACGCGTCCCATCAACAGAAACGCCACGCACAGACCTGCGCCCGAGAAATAGACGCCGCTCAATACAGACCGCCAGCGGAACGGCGGCCGTCTGCCGTGCACTGATCGGGTGGACATCACAGGTGCAACCGCATCGTCAGTGACCGACGATGCAGCGTCATGCAACGCCCCCACGCTTGGACGCGGGGTTGCTGAGAGCTCCTCCGAGGCGTCAAGAACTGTCGAGCCGCCGAGTGAATATGATTGCGAGGTGACCGGAAAAACCGAAGCGCGTGGCAGGGGGACCAGCACCAAAACCGCGACCACCAGAGAAACGGCAACCCCAAACTCGCACAGCCGCTGACGCCGTTGTGGGCTGCGTTGCAGCAAGCTGCCAAGCCAGAAACAAAGCAACACGACCGCGGAACTGATCCAAACCGAATCGAGCGTGTGTAAGTCAAAGGCATTCATAACCTGTCCCGATAGATGAAGGGCGTGTCGTGAAACCAAAACGCGCTGACGGTTGTCAGCGTGACTTTTTCTTGCCGGCCCGATGTTGCCGCAGCAGTTCTTCCAGTCGCTGCAGTTCTTCTTCGCTGGGAGCCTTGGCATCAAACGCGCTCTGCACCAGCGCGTCGACGGCACCGTCAAATGCGCGTTGCACCAACGACGATACGAGTTGTCCACGGGTGCGTTTTTGGGCGACGGCGGCGCGATACACGAACGCCCGGCCTTGTTGGCGATAGGTGACCAGCTGTTTCTCGTACATCAGACGCAGAAACGCCTGGACCGTGTTTTGGGCCAACTCTTCGCCTTGCCGACGAAGGTCTTCGTAAACCTCGCGCACCGTGGATTCACCCCGCGCCCAAAGAACGGCGAGGATTTGCAGTTCACGATCGGTGGGAAGGTTTTCAGACATCGGATTCACCTGGACCCTTACGCTTAATTTTTTAAGTGTAAAGATTTCGGCGTGCGTGTCAAGAAAGTTTCGCCGTTTTCGAAGGAGTGGCAAAACGATGGGGGGCAAAACGATGAAGACCGTACCACCGCTACCGCCATCATTCTGCCCCGTATCATTCTGCCCCGTACCGTCACCATCCTCACACGCGCCGCTCGCTTTTCGGCCTGTTGATTTAATCTGATCAAACGTGGGGTTCGCCGTTTCGCGCGAGCGTCTGGTCCTGAAACATCACGAATACCCACCGAGGCCCGAGGCGAGCGCCTACGGCTCACTCAATCAACAGGCCGTGACGCTTCCCGCTGCATTCTGCCCCATCGTTTTGCCCCCATCCTCTCAACCTCAGACTGGGCTCGACACCTTGGCGATCACGAGCTTCTCGTCAGCCGTCTCGATTGTCAGGCCGAGCTGCACGAGCGTCTCGATCGCCCGATCGACTTGAAAGTCGATTTCGACGTCGATCGCTTCGCGGATCAATCGCTCGCATTTTCGCCGCAACCGCCGACGGCTGATCGGCTCCGTCTCGGTCGCCAGTGCGAAATAGGCCAGCGTGGCCTCGTTGCTTGATTGGCGGCCGGCTTGTTGGATGATTTGGAATGCGGCGCCGGCGTTGGTGTCTAGCTTTTGGAAATACAGGTTCCGTGTCAGATCCAGCAGGTAGCGGTTTTTGGTTTGAAAGTAGCTGAAGAAGCTTTTCACGCAGTAGCCGATCGCGGCCAGGATCAATCCGATCACCAGGGCGGTCGAGTAGTAGGCGGCCAGGGCGAGCGTGACGAGCACGAACCGCGAGATCTTTTGCAGTGACAACAGCCAACCGCCCAGGCTGGGCGCAATCACTTTCACGCGATCGAGTTTGCTAAGTCGGACACGGGTTCCCGGCAGCAGCATGTCGACATCCTGCTTGGGGATGTTCTTAAAGATCCGCAAATGAAACTGCCCGGCTGAGAGCATTTCGCCGCGCTCGTGATCTTCAGCCAGTTGAAACAAAACGACCAACCGTTGATAGATCGCGACGTCGACCATCTCCATGCGATACAGGTTTTGAAGTCGTCGTTTGCATCGTCGGCCGATGATGTCGCCGCGGGCATAGACGGCCAAGTGTTGAAACAGTCCGAAATTGGCGGTCATCGGCACGCCCCAGTGGCTGGAGACTCCGACGCATTTTTCGATGTCATCCTGGGTCAGCTTTTTGTAGGCCGCATCGGTCAGGATTTCATCACACAGTGCCATCAACCGTTGTGAGTCGTCGGTGACCTGATCGCACTGCAGGTCGATCGGGATTTTGCAGTCACTGTCGGGGTCCATGGAGCGATATCGGTCCGAAAACTGGGCGTGATACCGCGTCGTTTTGGCCTGGACGTGTTCGGTGATCTTTCGGATCGCATCGTCAAACCGCTCACGCCCTGCGCAATCCAATTCTGCAGATCCCGTCTCGCGAGATCTCAAATACTCGACCAGCGTTTGCGTTTCGATCGGCAAGAATGGCTCGATCGACCAGTGCGCCGCGTCGTCCCGGATCCAGCCTGACGTGCTGATTTCGCTGGCCCCTCGCGTCAGCGGGCCTGTTCCATCGATGGACCAGTTGGTAAGAATTCGGTCGACCGATTCAGACACGGGTATCACGCAAAGAGCGAAAAAGGGATAGAGATGGCGAGCCGCCCACAGCGAGTATTTGAACCGATCCAGAAGTCCGATGGTAGCGAACGCGATGGAAGCGAGTCCGATCGCGGCGACACGCTTCCCGAGGTGGCCGGGGTGGCGTTGGACATGGACGGATTGCTGTTTGACACTGAACGGATTTACTGGCAGGTCGGCGACACGATCCTGCAGCGGCGCGGGCACCGTTACAGTTCGGCGCTACAAGCACGCATGATGGGGCGGATCGGTGCCGCGGCGGTGCAAGAAATGATCGACTTCCACTCCCTGGGCGATTCAGCCGAAGAATTGCTGGCCGAATCGGACGATCTGTACGGCAACCTGCTGCCGCAACTGCTGCGTCCGATGCCGGGGCTGGAGGATTGGATCGGACATCTGCAATCCAGCGGGGTCCCGTTCGCGCTGACCACCAGCAGTCGCCGGAAATGGGTCGACATCATCTTCGCCGAGCTGCATTGGCGCCAGTCGCTGACCTTCGTTTTGACCGGGGACGATGTCCGAAACGGCAAACCCCACCCGGAAATGTATTCCACCGCGGCCGAGCGATTCGGGCTCCAACCCCACCGCATGCTGGTGCTGGAAGACAGCGGCAACGGGTGCGCCGCAGGGGTTGCTGCGGGGGCAAGCGTCGTCGCGATCCCGAACGAACACACCCGCGAGCAAGATTTCACCGGAGCGGTCTTGGTGGCCGACTCGCTGTTGGATCAACGGCTGTGGCAGATGCTGCGTTAGGGTTGCTGGTGCTCAAAACGCCTTGTTTTGGGGGGGGCCGTTCGACCAAAGGCGAATATGGGACGCCAGGGAGGAACACTCGACAAACATCAGCCGGTTCACGTACGTCGTCCCGTTTCGTAGCCGCGTGCGGAAATCGAGTAAGAAGATTTCGGAGGTAAGAAAATGATGAAATGCAACATCCATTCGATTTTGGCAATTTTCCTGCCTCCAAAATCTTTCTACCTCCCTACTTGCCCCGACATCCTGTCGCGTCGATGGGAATCTGGAACGAGACGGTCACAGGTCGTCCCCCTCGGTTCCACCTCGCGTTTGCCGTGAAGTCTACTCCGATCGGTCGGCCGCCATTTTATCGCGCAGTTCCTTGCAGGCATCCGAAGGGTTGCTGCAAAGGGAGCAACTGGTGCTGCCGTCCTCGTTGGTCTTGCTGGCCAATCCGCCGCATGACCCGCTGATCGAGCGGCGCCCGAAAACGACTCCGATCGCCATCGCGAACAACAGAATTGAAAACACGCCAAAGGTGATCACGGCGACCGGCACAAGCGCCTCCAACCACCCCGTGTTGTCAGCGGCATCGGGCGCCGCCTGGGCGTACTGTGCCAAAATTCCCGTGCCTGCCATCTGATACTCCTTTGCATCGGTTCGCGAGACGAGCAAGGTGTGGATGTCATCTTGTTTCGCGATCGCCAGCGCCGGATTTTGTCCCAAGACGTTCAATGCAGTCGCCCAGCCGTCGGCCTGCATGCAAGTTTTTGCGATCACGGTCACCGAAGCGAGGTCGTGTTCCACCGGCGCACCGGTCCGCGGGTCGATCGTGTGTGAATATCGTTTTCCATCAACGACGTACATGTTCCGGTAATCGCCGGAGGTAGCCATCGCGTTGCCCGCCGGTTCGTTCATCAACATCGCGTGGGCGATCATCACCGTATCCTGGGCTGCATCGGGCAGTTGAATCCCGACCTTCCAAGGGCCGCCCGGTTTGTCGCCGCTGGTTCGCACCTCGCCGCCGATCTCCACGAACACGTCGCTGGCCCCCAACTGGGATAATTTATCGACGACTCGGTCGACGCCGTGCCCCTTGGCGATCGATGAAAGATCGATCTGCAACTCGGGGATCTGTTTTTTCAACCCCGGCGGATCGGTGCGGACGTCCAGCTTTTTGTAGCCCACCGTCGCCATGACTTGCTTCAGCGTGTCCGCGTCGGGAACCGTTCTGCTACGTTCGGTCGGCCCAAAGCTCCAGGCGTTGACCAATGGCGCGACCGTGATGTCGAACGCGCCGTCAGTTTTCTCGGCGATGGATTGCGCCTCGGTGACCACGGCGGCAAACTCGCTGCTGACCGCGAACCAATCCGTGCTGGTCGACCGATTGAATTGAGAGATTTCGGACGACTCCAGATACGTCGACATCTGGTCGTTGACGCGTCTCAGTTCGGCATCGATTGAAAACCGCAGCGTCTGGTCATCCACCGCCTCCGCCCCGGCGACTTTGACCATGTAGCTGGTGCCCATCGTCTTGCCGCGAAATTCTCGAATCGTCCGCGGCCCGGTATCGTTCTGGCCGGATTGATCCTGAGCGGTGGCTGTCGTGCTGCCGAACCAGACGGCTGCTGAAATAAGAAACGCGACCAGCAGCAGTGCCCGTCGCGTTTGTTGGATCGTCATTCTTATTACCGAAAGTGGGGAATTGGCGGTGCCGACTCCGTCGGTCTCGTGGGAGTCGCCGTGTTCTCCGAACTCGGCGTCCGAAAAAGCGAAGCTCCGCCCCGCGCCAACTTCGGAGAGGACGGCGACTGTCCAGTCCAATCAAATGCGAAGCTGCGACGGAATGCTAGCCTACCATCGACGGTCCGACAGGCTGGGAGAGTCTCCAAGCTTTCGTGTACGAGCCGCTTAACCGCCGAAGTCGTCGTAGGCGATGTTTTCCGGTTCGACCCCCAGATCGTCGAGCATGCGGAACACCGCTTGGTTCATCATCGGCGGGCCACAGATGTAGTACTCGATGTCCTCGGGCGCCGGGTGTTTGCTCAAGTAGTTGTCCAACAGCACTTGGTGGATGAACCCTTGGTAGCCGTCCCAATTGTCTTCGGGCAGCGGGTCCGAGAGAGCGATGTTGAACTTAAAATTCGGGAATTCTTCTTCGATACTGCGGAAGTGGTCGATGTAGAACAGCTCGCGGAGACTTCGACCGCCGTACCAGTAGCTGACCTTTCGATCCGTCTTTTGACGCTTGAACAGTTCGAAGATGTGACTTCGCAGCGGCGCCATCCCGGCCCCACCACCGATGTAGACCATTTCGGCGTCGGTATCCTTGATGAAGAACTCGCCGTAGGGACCGCTGATGGTCGCCTTGTCACCGGGTTTCAGGCTGAAGATCCAGCTGCTCATTTTCCCCGGCGGCAATTCGGGGTTGCGGGGCGGCGGAGTGGCGACGCGGACGTTCAGCATGATGATGCCTTTTTCGCCCGGGTAGTTCGCCATCGAGTAAGCACGGATCACGGGCTCGTCGACCTTGGAAACGAAACGCCAGATGTCGTACTTGTCCCAGTCCTCGTGATACTCTTCTTCGATGTCAAAGTCTTTGTAGTTGGCCACATGCGGCGGGCATTCGATTTGGATGTAACCGCCGGCCTTGAAATTGACGTCTTCGCCTTCGGGCAACTCCAGCACGAACTCCTTGATGAAGGTTGCCACGTTGTGGTTGCTGCGGACGGTGCAATCCCATTTCTTGGTGTCGAAGGCTTCGGCGGGGACCTCGACGTTCATGTCCTGTTTGACGGCGACTTGGCACGACAAACGCTCGCCTTCGCGGGCGGCCTTTTTGGAAATGTGGTCCTTTTCGGTCGCCAGGATCTCACCGCCGCCCTCGTGAACCTTGACCTTGCACTGGGCACAGGTGCCACCACCGCCGCAGGCGCTGGAGACGAACACGCCGGCGTCGGCGAGGGCCCCCAACAGTTTACCGCCGGCGGGAACCTCGATCTCTTTTTGGTCATTGATCATGATCTTCACCGGTCCTGAAGCGACGAGTTGCGCTTTCGCGCCCAGGATCAAGACCACCAATGCCACCACGACCAGGGTGAACATTGCGATGCCAAGGATTACGGTACCCATTTCGGATCGATACTACTTTAAGGTTTCTAAAAGGACGTCTTGTCAAAGTTGATAACGCGGAGGGATCACAGGCAGCGTTACAGCTGGATTCCGCTGAAGGACATGAAGGCCAGCGCCATCAGTCCGACGGTGATGAACGTGATTCCTAAACCGCGAAGCGGCGGCGGGACATCACTGTATTTCATTTTTTCTCGGATTCCGGCCAGCGCCGCGATCGCCAACGCCCAGCCGAGCCCGCAACCGAGTCCGTAGGTGCACGATTCGGCGAACGAATAGTTGCGTTCCTGCATGAACAGCGACGCACCCAAGATGGCACAGTTCACCGTGATCAGCGGCAAGAAAATCCCCAGGGTGTTGTAGAGGGCGGGGAAGAACTTGTCCAAGAACATTTCCAGGATCTGGACCATCGCCGCAATCACACCGATGTAGCTGATGAATCCCAGAAACGTCAGATCGACCGATTCGAAGTAGCCCGGTGAGACCGGCAGAAAGCCCTCCGCCCACGTCAGGGCACCTTTCTTCAGGAACCACGCGTAGATGAACTGGTTGGCCGGCACCGTGATCGCTTCGATCACGATCACCGCGATCCCCAGACCGATCGCCGTTTTGACGTTCTTGCTGATCGCCAAGAACGTGCACATCCCCAGGAAGAACGCCAACGCCAGGTTTTCGACGAAGACCGCTTTGAGCAGGATGCTGAGATGGGTTTCAATGATTTCTGACATGGTTCTTTCCTCAGGACTCTTCGATTTGTTCCGGTTTGTATGCTCGGATCAACCAAATCAGGAAGCCGATCAAGAAAAACGCACTCGGGGGCAACAGCATCAAGTTGTTGGGGTTGTACCAACCGCCGTTCCGATCCAGCGGCAAGATGACGTAACCCAGCAGTGTTCCGCTGCCGAGCAGTTCGCGGAAGAAGGCGACGAACAACAGCACCAGACCGTAACCGAGTCCGTTTCCGATTCCGTCCCAGAAACTCAGCCAGGGGCCGTTCTTCATCGCGAAGCCTTCGGCGCGACCCATCACGATACAGTTGGTGATGATCAGTCCGACGAACACGGACAGTTGTTTGCTGATGTCGAACAGGTAAGCCTTCAGCACCTGGTCGACGACGATCACCAACGAGGCGATCACGGTCATTTGGACGATGATCCGGATGCTGCTGGGGATGTACGTCCGGATCGCACTGACGGCCAGGTTGCTGAACGCCGTCACGGCGATCACCGCGATGGCCATCACGATCGACGTTTCCATCTTCGTCGTCACCGCCAGAGCGCTACAAATCCCGAGGATTTGCAAGGCGATCGGGTTGTTGTCGACCAACGGGTCGACGATCACAGATTTTGTAGTTCTTTCAGCCATCTTTTCAGGACCCCGATGTCTCCGACTTGCTGTTCTTCAGTTGTGACAAGAATGGTCCGTATCCATCCTCGCTGGCCCAGTAACGCAACAGATTCGTCACGCCCCGGCTGGTAATGGTCGCTCCGGACAACCCGTCCACCGCGTAAGGATTTCCTTCCGGTGCGGTTCCCTTGTAAACCATCGCGGCCGGCTCGCCGCTGTCGTTGTAAAGCTTCTGGTCTTCCCACTGAGCCTTCCAGGCCGGGTTGTCGACTTCGCCGCCCAGCCCGGGCGTTTCGGCGTGCTGGTAGAACGTCAAACCCTGGATCGTTTCAAGATCGTTCTTGAGAGCCAAGTAGCCGTACAGCGTGGACCACAGGCCCTTGCCGTAGACCGGCAACACGACCTGCTGGAAGTCTTCAGTGCCGGGCTTTTTGACGAAGTACACCTTGGCCACCTTTTCGCGACGGCCGACGCCTGGATCGTACGGCGTTTCACCGATTTCGATGCTGGAGTCCGCCTTTTCGGCCGCTTCACGCGGGTCATACGCCGCGGTGTCCATGTCGGTGACAAACTCGCCGGTTTGCAGATCGACCAATTCCTCGCTGACCCAAGCGTACAGCTCGTCGATTTGTTCCCGCGAGAGCTCACTGGCCGGTTTGCCGTACTCGCCGATCGACAGCCCTGCGGCATCCAGAATGTTCTTCTGGCGATCGAGCATCTTATTCTCTTCCTGCTTGCCCTTCAGCCCGACAGCGGCGACGCTGACGACCAGCGAGCAAACGACGCATAAAATGGTCGCCGTCAGCAGAGTATTAACAGTTGAATCACGTTGTGACATAGCGTGCCATCCTCCGGCGAACGTTTGCGGAAACAACGAAGTAATCGATCAAGGGTGCGAACACGTTGCCGAACAGAATGGCCAACATGATGCCTTCGGGGAATGCCGGGTTGATACAGCGAATCAACACCGTCATGAAACCGATCAGCCCGCCGTAAATCCATTTTCCTTTTTCAGTCATCGAGGCACTGACCGGGTCAGTGGCCATGAACACCAATCCGAACGCCAAGCCGCCGACGACAAAGTGCCAGTAAAACGGAACACTCATCATCGGGTTGCTGCCGGTTGTGACACCGTTTAGCAACAGCGAGGTCGCGGCGACGCCGCCCAAGACACCCGCCATGATCTTCCAGGATCCGATTCCGGCGCCGATCAGAATCGCAGCTCCGATCAAGCACATCAGGGTGCTGGTTTCGCCGACGCATCCTTGGACGGTTCCCAGGAACGCACTCATCCAGGTGATCGGTTCGGTCCAGGTGACTGGGTCCGAAGCTCCCAGGGAATAGTTGACCGATTCCAGCGACGCCAACGCCGCATTGGTCTCTCCACCTGGATCGGGAGTGGCCACTGCCATCTGGCCCAGCGCGGTCGCGCCGCTGAACCCGTCCACGGCCGTCCAGACTTTGTCGCCGCTGATTTGGCCGGCGTGAGCAAAGTACAGGAACGCGCGACTGGTCAGCGCCACGTTCAGGAAGTTACGTCCGGTGCCGCCGAACACCTCTTTGGCCACGATCACGCCGAACGCGATCCCGACGGCCACCTGCCACAGCGGAATCGATGCCGGCAACGTCAGCGGGAAGAGCAATCCGGTGACCAGGAAGCCTTCGTTGATCTCGTGCCCCCGCAGGACACTGAAGACCATTTCGATGTGACCACCGACGAACATGCAGACGAAGTAGATCGGGATGAAAAAGATCGCACCGAGCACCATGCAGTCGGCGATGCTCCCCGGGTCATTGGTGAACCCTATCGCGTTGTGGATCGTGTAGTGCCAATCGCCGACGTAGCGTTCACCGGCTTCAGCGGCCCGCTGGATGGCGGTGTTCGCCTGGTAGCCGACGTTCCACATCCCAAAGAGCGTCGCGGGCACCAAAGCCATCACGACGGTGATCATCATTCGCTTCAGATCGATGTTGTCACGCACGTGCGTTTGCCCGTGAGTGGTTTCGCCCGGCGTGTACAGAAACGTGTCAATCGATTCGTACACCGGATACGCGATCTGCAGCGGTCCGCCTTTGTCAAAAAGCGGATGGACCTTGTCCAGAGCAGCGCGGAGTGCTTTCATTGGTCAGTCTTGCCCAATAACGGTTTTTTCTGAGTAAATGGAACGGTCGGCTGCTCGGAGCCGTGTCCGCCTAAATGATTTCAACGGTCCCGATCAGCCTTCACGCTCGATCGTGGTCAGGTTTTCGCGAAGCAGCGAGCCATATTCATATTTTCCGGGACAGACAAACGTGCATAACGCCAAGTCTTCCTCCTCCAGTTCCAGGACGCCCAATTGCTGCGCCTGGTCGGTGTCGCGGACGATCAACGCTCGCAGCAATTGCGTCGGCAGAATATCCAGCGGCATGACTTTCTCATAAGTCCCCAGCGGCACCATCGCCCGTTCGCTGCCGCCGGTGCTGGTCGTGAAAGCGAACTTCTGATTCGGCAACATCGACGAGGCGAACACGCGGGTCGTGCTGAACTTGTCAAACCCCGGCTTTTGCCAACCCAAAAACTCGCGCTCGTCGCCTTCGGCAATCACCGAAATCTGGGTGTGGTAGCGGCCCAAGAAATTGTGCGGCGGATTGGCGGTGCGACCACAGAGCACCGAACCGGAAATCTGACGGACTTTAATGCCGGCGTCGAACTCGCCCTCGGTCAGTTGGCTGATGTCGGCCCCGAGACGGGTTTCCAGCAAACGCGGTTTGCCGATCACCGGACCGGCCAACGAAATCACGCGGCGAACGTCCAACTTGCCCGTCGTCAGCAGGGCACCGATCGCCATCACGTCTTGGTAACCCAAATACCAGACCGACTTGTTCGGGCCGACCGGGTCCAGCTCGTGAATGTGTGTGCCGACCAGACCCGCCGGGTGGGGGCCGCCGAACTCGGTCACCGTGACGCCTTCGACCGCACCGCCGGGAATCTCCGACCCAGGCGCCTTGCAGACGTGGACTGCACCGTCGGTCAACTTGGTGATCGCCGTCAAACCCAGAATGAACTGATCCTTGCGGTCGGCCATCGCGGTGGCCGGGCACGCGGCCAACGGGTTCGTGTCGATCGCTTGGACAAAA
The DNA here is from genome assembly GCF_008035925.1 of Stieleria maiorica. Taxonomy (NCBI): domain Bacteria; kingdom Pseudomonadati; phylum Planctomycetota; class Planctomycetia; order Pirellulales; family Pirellulaceae; genus Stieleria; species Stieleria maiorica. The sequence continues at coordinate 4,323,819 of NZ_CP036264.1, read as the reverse complement.
ATCGAACTCGGCTTGGTTCCCGGCACCGGAACCTTGCCGTAGGGGCGGGTTCGCAGCGACGTCCACAGCCCGCTGGTGAGCAACAATTCGGTCAATGCGGCGGCATCCATCGAACCGACGTCGCCGACTTCAAAATTGACCACATCGGAATCCGATGGCGAAGGATCGACGTCGATCACGACCGCCTCGAATTTTCGTTTTTCACCCCGAATCACGTCCGCGACCGTGCCCGCCGCCGGAGACGTGTAGGTCACTCCCTCGGTTTTTTTGTCGGTAAACAGCGGCTGGCCCAGCTTCACCTTGTCCCCCGGAGCCACCAACATCGTGGGCTTCATGCCGATGTAATCGTCGCCGACCAACGCCACTTGCGTGACCGGTTTGGCAACTTCGATGTGCTGGGCGGGGGTGCCGAGGATCGGAAGATCCAATCCTTCTTTGATCGTGATCATAGGCTTCGAAAAACGGTTGGACGCGCAAGGAGACTAAAAAACAAGCGCTGAAACAAAATCAGGCACTGAAATACCAAGCAGACAATATCCAGCGGACAAAAATCGAACTGACAAAGATCTCACAGACAGGGAACACTTTGTGATTTTTTTCACAAGCAAGCCGCGAGTAAATGCCCACATCAGTGGGCGACGAAAACTGCCATGTCGTTGGTCAGGGAATATTACATAGCTGACCATTACTCGCAACGGTACACCGATCAGCGGAGGGGCGAGCGGCGCTGGCAAATGTTTTAGGGGCCGTGATACGCCAGTGCAAACGCCTAGCGAAGCTGACAGACACACGACGGGAAAGGTCTAGCGAGAAATCGCCCAACCGTATTCACTATCTGTCGGAAAAGGTCTTTCTTTTCCTCGCCATGACTCCAACGGTTGTTGCAAATCTTCAGATCGTACCGAGTTCTCTCTCACCCCCTGCAAGTGTTATTTCGTGACCCAATCCACTTTGGCCGATCGCCGCACCGATATTCGAAACGTTGTCATCATCGCCCACGTTGACCACGGAAAAACCACGCTCGTTGATTGTCTGCTGCGGCAAAGCGGTCAGTTCCGCGATGCCGAATTGAAGGGCGAGCGGATTTTGGATTCGAACGACTTGGAACGGGAGCGTGGGATCACGATTCTGTCTAAAAACATTGCGATCCCCTACCGCGACGTGAAGATCAACTTGATCGACACCCCCGGGCACGCGGACTTCGGCGGTGAAGTCGAGCGTGTGGTGACGATGGCCGACGGTTGTCTGGTGTTGGTCGATGCGGCGGAAGGCCCGATGCCGCAAACGCGTTATGTACTGGAGAAAGCGTTGGCCGCGGGGGTCAAACCGATCATCGTGGTCAATAAGATCGACCGCCCCGACGCCCGTTCGCCCGACGCACTCGATGAGGCGTTGGAACTGTTGGCCGATCTGGGCGGCGAAGACCAGTTGGATTCGGTCGCCTATGTGTTCGCCAGCGCGAAAGAAGGCTACGCGACGACCGACCCCGACCAGCCGACCGAGGACATGCGGCCGCTGCTGGACTTGCTGGTCGACCACCTGCCGGGGCCGGAAATCGACGCCGAGTCGCCGCTGCGGATGCTGGTCACGACGTTGGACTGGAGCGAATACGTGGGCCGAATCGCGGTCGGACGAATCGAAGCGGGGCAAATCCGCGCCGGCCAGACGATCGAGCTGCATCAAAAAGGCGGGCCGGTCAAACAGAAGGTCGCCGGATTGTACGTCTTTAATAACTTGGGCCGGGTCAAAACCGACGTCGCCAGTGCCGGTGACATCGTAGCGATCGAAGGGTTGGAGAACGTCGAAATCGGTGACACGGTTTCGGCGGTCGACGCCGATAACGCCTTCCAGCGGCCCGCCGTCGATGAGCCGACCCTGGAGATGGTGTTCGCCGTCAACTCCTCGCCGATGGCCGGCCGTGAAGGCAAGTACGTCACCACGCGGCAGATCAAGGCGCGGCTGGAAAAGGAACTCGAACGCAACGTCGCCCTACGTGTGGAAATGATTCCGGGCACGGAGGCTTACGCGGTCAAGGGACGTGGCGTGCTGCACTTGGCCATCTTGATCGAAACGATGCGCCGCGAAGGGTTCGAGCTGAGCGTCGGCAAACCGCGCGTCATCAACCGCGACATCGACGGCAAGCCGCACGAGCCGTTCGAATCGCTGCGGGTGGAGGTTCCCACCGAAGCGATGGGCCCGGTGATGGAGTTGGTCGGATTGCGACGCGGGACGCTGGACGAAATGAAGCAGCGCGGTGAGTACAGCTTGCTGCGATTCACGATCCCCTCGCGAGGTCTGATCGGGCTGCGAACCCGATTGCTGAACGCCACCCGCGGAACCGCCGTGATTCACCACCGTTTCGACAGCTATCGACCGGTCGAGCCCGACGTGCCCCGCCGCGCCAACGGTGTCTTGATCTCGATGGTTTCCGGAAAAACGATGCCGTTCGCCCTGTTCGCCCTCCAGGACCGCAGCGACCTGTTCGTCGGCCCCGGAGTGGACGTTTATGAAGGCATGATCGTGGGCGAAAACGCCCGCGACAACGACATGAACGTGAACCCCTGTCGCGAAAAGAAACTGACCAACATGCGGGCCTCGGGAAGCGACGAAAACGTGATCCTGAAACCGCCGCGCGACATGTCGCTGGAGGCGGCGTTGGAATACATCGAGGATGACGAGTTGGTCGAAGTCACCCCGGAGAACATCCGCCTGCGCAAAATCCTGCTCAAGGAATCCGACCGCCGTCGCAACAACCGGAAATAGTTTCGACCTGGCCAGGCAATCTGGGAAAGCCAGAAGGCAGAATGATACGGGGCAGAATGATCAAGCCATGATCCTGCCGCTCAGTTTCCCAGCCGACACGAGCTGAACGGCAGGTGAAAATCCTACCATCGTCTTGCCCCCATCATTCTGCCTCCCACCCGATTCCCACACTCCCGAACCGGTGAACCGATTGGCCACGGCGGCGTAGTACGTGATAATGTAATGGCACGTCAGGCCGCCCCCTCTCCCATTCCCCGGACAGCATTTCAATGACTTCCAAATCGTTCTCCCTGACACTGGGACTTCTAGCCGCCTTCGGTTTCGCCGTTCTGCCGGGCTGCCAAGACAAATCGACCACGACGGTGACCGAGGCATCCGATTCGGATCATGCCCACGATGGTCACGATCATGACGAGCATGGGGACCACGACCACGGGGATCACGAAGGCCACGACCACGGCGACACGCACGCCGAAGAACACAGCCATGACTTCGAGACACTGGCCGAAGCGTTGGAGGAAATCGAATCGTTGCGTGACACGATTCGCGACGAGTTTGCCGCCGGCGATGCCGACGCTGCCCACGACCCGCTGCACCACATCGGTGAAGTCCTGATCGCGACCGAGAACATGATCAACGCGATGGAAGACTCCGAACAAAAGACCGCGGCGGCGGCCGCAGTCGAATCGCTCTTGGATGATTTCACCGTCGTCGACCAAGGGCTGCATGGCAGCGAAGAAAGCAAGAGCAAAGGGAAATCGTACGACGACGTCAGCGAGTCGATCGACAAGGCGATCGAAACCTTGAAAAAGGAAGCCAAGTAATGTCTCGATTCTCCTCCACCGCGATCCTGCTGGCGTGCGGGGTCTCGATCTGTGTGCTGGCGACCGGTTGTGGCGACGCCCCCGCCCCGGTTTCCCAGGACACCACCATGACCAGTTCGCAGCCCGCGCAGGCGACCGCGACGTCGTTGGTGCTGGCGGAAATGCCTGAGGGAGATATCTCGACACCGACCGAGGTCAAGGAATCGGGAGAGCAGGCCGTCTCAGTCATTCTGGGTGGCCGGATTGACGCCGGTGAAGCGGATCCATTCCAACCCGGGGAACTGGCATTCATGATTTCCCAACTGCCCGACGAGGGACACGGCGAAGGTGATCCCGACCATGCCGACAACTGCCCGTTCTGCAAACGCAAGCTGGAAAACGCGCCGCGGGCGATCGTGCAGTTCAAAGGCAGCGACGGCAAGGTGCTGCAAGGTGATTCGCGACAAACGCTGGCCCTCGAAAAAGGCGATGTCGTTTATGTCACCGGAATGGCGCAGTACAACGCAGCCGTCAACACCGTGATGGTCAACGCCACAGGCGTGTTCCGGAAGTCCGGTCAGTAATTTTGGTCTCTCCGATCGGGTTTGCTAGCCAGAGAATTGCGAGCGGCCGCTGACGCTGCTAATCTACAGCGGCAGGACGAGGCCGGTTTTCGCGACCGGCCATCCCGCTTCCGCTCGTCACATCCCTCTCAGAACCACGCGCAATGTCGGCCACCACTACGGAAAACAACGGTGAAATCTTGGTTGTCGGATTCATGGACAGCAAGATTCTGGACAGCCAGCGGATCGAACAAGTCGGTCGCGAGCTGCAAGACGCCGTTCCTCAAGCCATCCACAAAAAGTTGTTGCTGAACTTTCGTGGCGTCTCCTTCATGTCCTCGGCGATGATCACCAAACTGGTGATGCTGAACAAAAGCTGCAAAGCTCAAGGGGTGGCACTGAAGTTCTGTGAAGTGTCCCCGAACGTCCTGGAAGTGTTCAAGATCACGAAACTGAACAAACTGTTCGACATCCAAGGCAGCGAAGACAAGGCGATCGCGAGCTTCGAAAAGAAAGGTTGGTTCGGTTGATCCCACCCGGCGACGTGACAGGTAACGGCGTCCCGGAGGATTCCGCATCGCCATCCTCGGGTTTGACCGCGGCCCAGATCACCGCGGCCCAGATCACCGCGGCCCAGATCATTGACCTGGAACGCGCCCAGATCGGTCACGACTTGCATGATCTGCTGATCCCGCTGATCTTTGCCGCGTCGGCCAACCTACAAGCCGCGCTGCGGTCATCCGGCGAGAACCCCTTCAGCGCCGAGGATGTCCCGGGGCTGCTCGAGAGGATCGCCAAGTCGGACGATTGGTTGCAGCAAGCGCTCGCGCTCAGTCGCAACCTGCTGACGCAGATCTATCCGCCCGAGTTGAGCAATCTGTCGTGGCTGGCCGCGGCCAAAGACACCGCGGCGCGCATCGGTGGCGATGACTGCGAGATCACCTGGACGATCGACCCGGCCAGTCCGGTCTGCGATCCGAACTGGGACCGCGACTTGGCAACGACCGCCTATCGGGTCATGATCGAAGCGTTGCGAAACGCGATCCGTCACGGCAATGCGAAATCGATCCTCATTACTTGCACGCCCGATCAGATGGAGATCGTCGACGACGGAGCCGGGTTCGCCCCCGAATCGATCGATCCGAGCCGTTTCGGGATCCGGTCCATGAAAGGCCGTGCGATGCTGGTCGGAAAGACCGTGGCGATCCGATCCGCCCCCGGCGGCCCGACCACGGTCACGATGACGCTGTAGTCATCGTCCGCCGCTAAGTTTTCGATTGGGCTGGACAGTCGCCGTCCTCTCCGAGGTCGGCGCGAGGCAAAGCGTAGCTTTTTCGCGCACGCCGAGTTCGGAGAACACGGCGACTCTCCCCTAGAAAGGAGGTCGACCCCGCCACTCACCTTGCCGTCGGGACCGGATCGGGTTCCAGCAGCGGGCCGCGTTGGGGGTAGCCGCCGTCGACGTTGATTTGGACCGTCAGATGACGCCGCCACTGGTCATCGTTATGAGTCGGATGATCGCTGCGGAAATGCACACCGCGTGATTCCGTACGCACCAGGGCCGAGGAGACCATGATGGCGGCAGTCGTCAGCAGGTTTTGCAGTTCCCAGCCGGCTTCGTCTTCGAATTGGTGGTTCATCGCATAAGCGGCGAACGAGCGAATCGTGTCCGCGGCTTTTTGCAACCCTTCGCCGTCACGCTGGACTCCGACCAGTCGTCCCATCAGACTTTTCAGCGAGATCCGCACGTCGTCGATGTCGAACGACTCGGTGGACGCGGTCGCGGGATGGCGGATTTCCATCGCACGCATTTCGTGGTCGCCCTCGCTGGCCGACCTCGATGCGGCCCCGCCGGCCGCGGCGCCATAGACCAAGCCCTCCAACAAACTGTTGCTGGCCAGTCGATTCGCGCCATGCAATCCGCTGCTGGTGACTTCGCCGGCCGCCCACAGCCCCGGCAAACTGGTGCGGCCTTGCCGGTCCACCGTGACGCCGCCGAGCATGTAGTGTGCACCGGGACGGACCGGGATTCGATCACTGGTGATGTCTAAGCCGAACTTGCCGCAAAGGTCGGCGATGCCGGGAAAGCGGGCCACGACGTGTCGTCCGTCCAGATGCGACAGATCCAGGTAAACACAGGGATGCGAGGTCGCCTGCATCTGTCGAATGATCGATTGACTGACGACGTCCCGCGGCGCCAACTCGGCCCGCTGGTCATAGTCCGGCATGAATCGGTGGCCGTTGGAATCCACCAGGTAGGCGCCTTCGCCACGAATCGCTTCGGTGATCAATGATCGCGAAGACCCGGCGATGTACAGCACCGTGGGATGGAACTGCATGAACTCCATGTCGCTCAGTTGAACGCCCGCACGATAGGCCAACGACGACCCATCGGCGGTGGCGACCGGCGGGTTGGTCGATTCACGAAAGATCTGGCCGGCCCCACCGGTGCACAGGATGGTTTCCTTGGCCCAAACCATCATCGGCGGGCCGCCATTTTCGGAAACGATCGCGCCACGACATTGGCCGCCGTGGGTCAGCAAATCGATGGTGAAGGTGTTTTCCAAGATGCAGACATTCTTCAGCGAACGCGTGCGCTGGATCACCGCCCGCATGATCTCCGCACCGGTCGCATCGCCCTGGGCGTGGACGATCCGTTCATGCGAATGACCGCCTTCGCGACCGAGTTCCAATTCGCCTTCTTCGAGATCAAACTGAGTCCCCCAGCGAACCAATTCCTCGATCCGCCCCGGCCCCTCGCGGACGACCATGTTGACGACGTCCGCATCGCACAGGTTTGCACCGGCAACCAGCGTGTCACGAATGTGGTTTTCAAAGCGATCCTCGGGATCCAGCACGCTGGCGATCCCGCCTTGGGCATAGGTGCTGTTGGATTCGCGCAACACATCCTTGGTGACCACCAAAACGCGTTGGTGCGAATCGACCGCGTTGGCCGCCCTCAGACCCGCCAGTCCGCCACCGATGATCAACACATCGGTGAATCTGTGAACCGCATGACGGGTGTCAAAGGGGACCAGATATCGCGGCGTCATCATCAGTGCAGGGTCCCAGGCGGGCGTAAACATGTCAGACGCCAAATGCGTCCCAACGGGCTAGTTTACGCCCTCGGAGCCGCTTTTGAAACAACCCCCTACAGCGACTTGAGAAACCAAGAAACTTTTTTGGCGAACTGGTCGATGTCGGTCCCGACCCATCGCTCAAAGTCGTTCAGACGGGCCAACCGGTCATAGGGCTGATAGGTCCCTCGCGACGAAGTTCCCGACAAGACCGCCGCAAATTGGTCCGGTTCGCGTTCGGCCAGATAGAACATCATCGCCCACGCGACCGCGTAGGCATCGCCGGTCGTTTGGGGGTTGTTGAACATTTCGTTGGCGCCCACCAGATCGCGTACCGCATCGGCAAATTCCGGGGATTGACCACCGTCATAACGCACGCGAATTTGATTCAAACTGCCTTGGTTGGCACGCTCACGCGTGTGCAGTCCCGATTGGCCACCCACCATCGATTCGGGTTCGAACATCTGCCCGATGCCTTCGGTGACCCAACGCGGCGTGATCACGATTCGGCTGTGCACGTTGTAGTTGTAGGCCGACTGGTGGGCCGCCTCGTGCCGGACCGTGTCGGCGATGAACCGCAAATGCCCGCCGTCGTGCGTGATCACACGATTACTCTCTCGGGCATAAATTCCCGCCACACGTTTGGCGTCGACGTTCATGCGTTCCAGTTCCAAATACATCGCCGCCGAATCGGGCATGACCACCGCCACCATCGGAAAACGCCCACGGCGAATCTTGACGCCTCGCCGCGACATGTAAGCGATGAAGGCGCGGTGAGAGCGTTCAAACAGCTGCGGCCAACGCTGCCCACGTCCGCGGGGCTGGACCACCAAAAAATGCTGTGTGGTCACCACCTCGAACTCGCGCCCGTACTCCTTTTGCAACGACACCTTCATCTCCATCGTCGTCGCGGGCTGGTACGCGGCGTCAAGCGTGCGGATGTTTTCCTTTGCTTTTCCGGTCAACGTATGAAGTTGCCCGTCGCGAGCCAGCACGATCAGCTCGGAAGGAAAATCCATGATCGGGATTCCCAACAACGCATTGCTACCCATCGTAAACTCGATCAATCCCGGCGAAGCGGCGCGGCACTCTTTGACCGGTGAAACGACCAGTGCGGCCAAGCCCAACAGTAGCGACGTTGCGGCAACGGAGTTCGCCGTAAATCGTGAATGAAACGGCGAGAGAGCTTGGTGGCGCGCGAGGGTTCGATTCATCGTGGCTGCGTGATTCAAAGTGTTGTGAAGCATGGTCCGGCGAGCTCTGGTAACATGGAGCCTTCCAAACCTAGCTCAAAAACGCCCTCGTTCCGGGCCGGAACCCGTTGTGGAGAAGAGATGAATCGAACGGTCGAAACGATTTTTCCGGCAGCGCTCCGTCGCGGCGCCGTCGCAGTCGCCCTCGCGGGGTGCGTCACCTTCGTTTCGCTCGGCGTCCGCAACGCCGGCGGACAAGTCGTTGGCGATTCCAACGATGTCAGCCGAAACTTCGACGAGTTAACTGAGGACGACTCGGCGGACGCCGCCCCGATTTCCAAAGACGATGTGCTTGATTGGGTCGACCAGTTGGACGCGCGCAAGGCCAGCGATCGCAGAGCGGCCGAAAAAGCGTTGATCGAAGCCGGCGCCGACGCTTTGCCGTTCCTGCCGGAATCACGCCCCGAGTTTTCGATCGAAGCCAGTGAGCGACTTTCTCGCGTCAGAGCGGTCCTGATGACGTTGAAGACGAAACGGCAAGCCAAGGCGATTCGGATCCGCCTGGGCGACGCCAAAACTCTCGGCGACGCCTTGGAAGCGATCAGCCGCGAAAGCCGGATCGAATTTGAACACTCCGCCGACGAGTCACTGCCGATCCAATGCTCCAACGCGCCGCTATCGTTCTGGCACGCCGTCGACCTGGTATTGGACCAAACCCAGCTGGACATCAACCACTACGGCGGCGATCGTGAAACGTTGCAATTGGTCCCACGCCAGGAGAACCGGCAATCACGCGTCGATTCGGCGGCCTACAGCGGCGTTTATCGAATCGAGCCGACCGCGATCAGCGCCCGCCGCGTCTATAACCGACCCGAACAAAGTGGGTTGAACCTGTCCATGGAAATCACCTGGCAACCCGGGATGACGCCGATCGGGCTGACCATCCCCGTCGCCCAACTGTCGGGCAAACTGGACGACGGCCAGACGCTGAAACCGCAAACGACCGAGAACACCATCGACATCGCAGCGAACAGTGAATTGGCATTCAGCGAGTTCTACCTGCCGCTGGAGTTGCCCACCGAAACACCGGTCAAGATCGACTCGCTGCGGGGAACCATTCAATCGCTGCTGCCCGGCAAACGCCACTCGTTCGAACTGCCGCTCAACGACGTCGGCGCCGATCAAACCGTCGACGCCATGACGGTCAAACTGGAACGCGTCGCGCGCAACGGGGGACTTTATGAAGTCCGTTTTTCGGTCGAACTGAAGGACGCCGACCGGGCGCTGGAAAGCCACCGCCAGTGGATCTTTCAAAACCCGGTTTACGTCCTGGATGCCCAAGGCAATCGAGTGGAAAACCTGGGATATGAACTGTACCGCCAGTCCGAATCCGGCGTCGGCATGGGATACCTGTTCGAGATCGCGAATCTTGACGGCGCGAAACTGGTGTATGAATCTCCGACAAGCGTGGTTCGCAATGAAGTCGATTTCGTCCTGCAAGACATCCCGCTTCCATGAATCTGTCTCGTCTCGCTACATCGCTGGTTACCGTTACCGCAGTCCTGGTCCTGGTGCTGCCGACGTCGCGGAGCGTCGCACAAGAGTCCTTGCGGCCGTCTGACCCGATCGCCGCGATTGATGGTGACCCGATCCTGCTGGGCGAACTCAATTACCTACTCGCGTCCAAGCTGAAGGTAAAAGACCTCTCGGACGTCAATCTGGATGTCCAACGGGCGTCCAGCGCGCTGCTGGTCCGCCAACACATGGCCCTCCAAACGCTTCGCCAGCAGGGCGGGACGGACCTGCAGACGTTGCTGGATCGTGATTGGGAAGAGTTCTTGGTCGCGTTGCGCCGTAAGGGTTTGAACCTGGACGAGTATTGCAAACAGTTCCAATCGGATGAGCGCAGCGTTCGTCAATCCCATGACTGGGATTCGGCTTGGCGACGTTATCTGAAAAGCATGATGACGGATGCCAACTTAAAACGCTATTACGAACTCCACCACGAAAACTATTCCTCAGCCCGCTGGAACGTCTCGCATCTGTTCATCGCCGTGGACAAACAGAGCCGCGATTCCCAAGCCATCGCCGAACAACGAATTCAGGACATCACGTCACAACTGCAAGAAACGTCGGATGCGGCGGAGGCGCTCAAAACAAAATTCGCCGAGCTTGCGGTCCGCGAAAGCGAAGGGGCGACGGCCGACAAAGGCGGCGGCATCGGCTGGGTCTCGCAGCCCGGCGATCTGCCCACCGCGGTCATGAAAGCGATCCGTGAAACCGAAACGGGGTCGGTGACGCCGCCAGTCCTCAGCCCGCTCGGTTACCACCTGGTCCTGGTGCACGAAAAGAAAGTGGAGCGAGTGGCGTATGAAGACGTGTCCGATTTAACGCCGCTGCGTCGCGATGCGGCGACCGCCCTGTTCGACGCCTTGGTCGCTCGTCATGGCAAGGCCAAGGTGGTCTGGTACGTGAAGCAGTTGCAGCCACCCGGGAATTGATCGGCGCAAAAAAAAACGCGTCCAGGGGGTTGGGGCAAAACCACCTGAACGCTAACGGTGGCAACTGCTTGCCCTCGCTGGTGGAAAGGGTAATACGCGCGCCCTCACTCGTCGAGTGGAAACTCCTCATCTTTCCTTCATATGTCCGTTAATTCTCGGGGCACGGACAAACCCGCCGCAACACAGTGCCGTCTGGGCACACTTTTCGGGCGGCGAAGTGGCGGATACCCGCCACCGCCGGTGACCGCTGTCGGTCCGGCGCCGTCTAGGCCATCAGCCCGGACAAGGCACCATCACCACAGAAATCCGGATTGCCGAACGTCTCCTCGGGCATCCCCATGCCCTCGAGCAAGCTGAGCAGCAAGCGGTTGTGGGCGACCTTGCCGAAGTCGTAGGCCTGGCCGAATTGGAAATCCAATCCGCCGCCGACCATGACAAACGGGATGTCGTTGCGGGTGTGCGAGTTGCCTTTGCCGAGCTCATTGGTCCAGATGATGGTGGTGTTGTCCAACAACGATCCATGACCAGACGGATCCGGCGTTTCCTTCATTCGCTTTGCCATGTACGCGACCTGTTCCGCATACCAGGTGTTGATCTGAATCAGTTTCTCATAGGCTTCTTCGTTGCTGTCGGGTTCATGCGACAACCCGTGGTGACCTTCGTTGATGTCCAACCACTTCATCCGCGGTTGCCCGACGCTGTTGGTGATTTGGAAACTCGCCACGCGAGCGAAATCGGCGACGAAGCTGTTGACCAACAACTCCGTTTGCATCTTGGTGATCTGGGGCATGTTGTCGTTCTGCTCTTCGATATTCGGAGGCAGCTTGGGGACGGCATGTCCGGCGGAATCGTTTTTCGTCGCGGCGGCGAACTCCGTCTTCAGGTCCTTTTCAACATTGCGAACCAGATCCAAGTGAAGATCCAGCAGGTGACGGTCTTCGCTGCTAAGTGACTTGCTGACCCGATTGAAATCGCCGGCCAAATCGTCCAGGACGCTCGCAAGCATCTGACGGTTCTTCGTTTGCCCGTACAGCTTGTCAAACATCTGGTAGGGATCGCTGATCGGCGCAACCGGCTGGTTGGGGCCGGCGTAGGACATCCGGGTCCAGGTGTCGGCGCGGTCGGGCACCATCACACCGAACTCCAACGACCCGAATCGTGTTCGTGTCGCCGCGTCGGCTTGCAAACGATTCTTGATGTGCTGGTCGACCGAAATGCCCATCGACCATCCCGCCGGCGTGTCGCTTCCGCCCTGGATATCACCCGGGAACAATTCGATCCCGGTCAACAGACATCCGATGCCGCGCATGTGGCCGTCGCCGTCACCCTGGATCCGATTACAGATCCCTTTGACGGTCAACATCTGGTCTTTGAACTCACCCAACGGTGCGAGGATGCGTTTCAGGTCGTAGTCCTTGCCGGTCGAGTCGGGCCAAAAGTGTTTCGGGATCACACCGTTGGGACTGAAGACAAACACCACTCGTTTTCGTCGCGCCGATGCTTCGGCACCCAACGAAAGACTGGGAAGCCCCATCAGCAAACTCGCTGCGGCAGAACTGACACCTAACTGTGCAAGAAACTCACGTCGATTCATTGAAGCTCTCCTTATTGAACTCTTCTGTCGCAACCACGACCGCGATCTCGACAATCAGGCGGCGCATCTGGAAATCGTTCTCGCGAAACCGTCTCACTAATTCATCGGCAACCTCTTCACCGTAGGCGGCGAGCGGTTGCTTTGCAAAATGCTCGAACACGCGTTCGACAAACGCGCGGTGGGCGTCCTCGTTTTCAGCCAAGAAACGCGCCAAGTCTGCCGGCGACGCAAACTGCACCTCGCGACCGTCCCGCGTCACGTAGCCGCCGGAAGCATCGATCGGCTTTCCTTTTTCGGTCTCGCGATAGCGGCCGACCGCATCATAGTTTTCAAGCGGAAATCCGAGGGCGTTGATCTTCTGGTGGCAGACCTGACACTTGACTTCGCCGGTTTGAAGCTCGACCCGTTGCCGCGTCGTCAGTTCCGGATGCAATTCCGGATTGATCGGCGTGAAGGCTTCGTTGGGCGGCCGAAGGGTACGGCCGAGGACACGCCGAATCAGGAACACGCCGCGATGGATCGGTGACGTGGTGTCGTAATAGCTCAGGTGTCCCATCACCAGCGGATGGGTCAGCACACCGAACGACTTTCCCTGGGCCGGCTTGCTGCGAACCAGCCGGTCGCCTTGCGTTTCCGAATCCGGTTGCCAGCCGTCGCCGTAAAAATTCGCCAAACGCTCGTTGGTCCAATTCCAATCACGCAAAAACAATTGCCGATAGTCACTCGAATCGGACCAGAACACGTCGCCGAGCGTCAACTCCAACGAGCGACGCAAATCCAACAACAGTGCGGCATCGAAGCCGGCATATTTTTCGGGGTCCTTGGAAACCTCCGCCGCCGGATCGACGTCCAGCCAATCGAAGAACATTTCCATCACTTTGCCGTGCAGTCGCGGATCATCCGACATTCGCAGGGCGGCTTGCCGGACGCGTTGTTCGGCTTGCTGCCGGGCCGTTTTCGGATCGGCCTTTGGATCGACGGCAAAACTTCCCTTGTCGGCCTGATCCTGCAACCAGGCATCCGAGGGCAACGAATCGTACAGCGTCAACGCCAGCCGATTGGCGACACGCCGGCTGACCGGAGCACTTTCGTCCAACGTCGGGTACAAGAACCGAGGTGATTTGATGATCATCAAACACGCCCGTGCGATCGCCATCTGATCGTCTTCGACCGCGTCCACCTGCGCATCGACGTACAACCGTTTGGTTTCTTCGTCGATCGAACCGCGAAAGGCGACCGACGCCAGTTCCTCCAGGAACCCACGCAACCGGCCGCGGTTCTCGTCGGAATCCTTGCGGTGCTTGCGTTTGTATTGCGGCCACAGTTCTTTGACGGCGATGTCACCAAACTCCAACGCCGCTGCGGTGATCGCGTCTTCCCACTGGCGATCGACCCGCGTTCCACGGTCGTATCCATAGCTGCGGTCATCCGGTGGCAACTTGGTTTGCAAGGCGAAACCGCTCGGCAGAGTCGACGGCAACAAGTACTCCGTGGGGATCACCGTTTCCGTCCCGCCGGGAGGGACCCAACGCAACGCAAACTTGGCCGGTGGTTGCTCGGTCTTTCGTTTCCGTTGGGTGAAATCGATTTGAATCGCGTATTGCCGCCCGCCGATCAAGTTCAACGTACGACGAAACTCCGTCTTCCCCTCGGACTGGACATGGTTGTCGATCAGCACGCTCTGGTGATGTCCGAACCGGACTTTCATCGAACACGTCGACTGCACGACGATTTCGTACCGCCCGCTGTGTTCGACCTGCAACGAACCCGACCAGTTGATGTAAAACTCTTCCGGCGTCACCCCTTCGACCGGCGACTCACGGCCGAAATCGAAGTCCAACACCGGGTCGATGCGTTCGACTTTCAGATGCTTTTTGTCCCAGCGACCGCTGTCGAAATACGAAGCACTCAGTCCCCGCTGCTCAACCCTGAACGGGGAACCAAAAAAGTGCTGGTACAAATCGGCCAGACTTTGTTGCAATTGTGTCCCGGTGAGCCGCGAAAATTGTTGCTTGGCAGGTCGATTGCGTAGCTGGGCCGCCTCGCTGTAAAACGATTCGTAAATGAACTCCGCAACGGCCTTCGCGTCTTCACCGACGCAATCTTCCGGATTTTCCTCGGGCATCGTGTCCGAGATGATTTCGGACAATTCACCGATCGAGGCATCGCCGACCAACGCATCGGCGTAGCCTTCGGTACCGCCCCGACCACCCTCGCCATGGCAGGACAAACACTGCTCGGCATAGATCTGCTTGCCTCGCGTCAAAGCATCACCGGACGTCTCAGCGGCCGCCCCGCCCGACGGAGGGGAAAGGAACCCGATCAGAAAACTCCCCAGACAAACGAGACCGGTCGCGGTGAACGGCCTGGATCGCAAGACCGCGAGGTTCCACACGCCGGAGCGGCGCGCTGCTGAAATCGCTTGAAAGCTCTTCATATAGGACGCTGATCAGGGTAGGGGACCGGTTTCAGGCACCGATTTCAGGCCCTGCCCGCCGGTTCGAATCATGAACGCATGACTCGTCCCGGGAGGATACATCGGCGTAAACCGAGCGGTTGGATCGGTTGCCTGCCCGTGTCGTGGCCGGACTGCGGGTGGGACCGTTCGCAATAGGGTCTGAATGCGGAGAAATCTGAATCGGGCCGCCGGCGTAGTCAGGTGGGTGTTTCACTACGCGTTAGGGGGTGGGAATCGAGCCTTAGCGACCCGATACCGTCTCATTAAACCAGATTTCGGCGCAGATTTGAATGGTTTGTGACAGAAATCTCGCAAATTACGACGTGAAACGCCCCTTGGCTGATTTGGGGTGATTCTGCGATACTACGCGGCCCAAGTCGCATACCAATCACTTTCACCACTCTTTTTTTCAGGCAGCCAGACCACCCACGGTGACCACCCTTCGGTGTCATGATT
This sequence comes from Stieleria maiorica, assembly GCF_008035925.1. Taxonomy (NCBI): domain Bacteria; kingdom Pseudomonadati; phylum Planctomycetota; class Planctomycetia; order Pirellulales; family Pirellulaceae; genus Stieleria; species Stieleria maiorica. The sequence continues at coordinate 4,308,411 of NZ_CP036264.1, read as the reverse complement.
TTGCCGACGCGTCGTCGGTCCCGATGGAATGAATGTCTCGGCAAACCACTGACAGGACCACGAATGCTCAAGAATTTCTCGCCCAAGTCTCTTGGAATTAACGGACGCCAAAGCGAACTGATCGAACTGGCGCTGACTTACGGGTTTGCGTCGATGGACATCGACATGTACGAGATCCTGCGTCGCTCGCAGCGTACCACGGCCGATGACGCCGCCAAATTCTTGAAAGCGGCGATGGGCGAAGGCATGGGCCGGCTGGAACAAGTCGGTGGATTTCAACTGGAAATCAACCTGGACGCCGACGACGACGCCTTCACCAGCCAAGTCGGTGCGTTGCACCCGCTGACCGAACTGGCCGCCGACTTGGAAGCCACCCGAGCCTACATCACGCTGCCGGCTGCGACCGACCGGCTGCCGTACCACGAGTACTTCACGACCCAACAAAACCGACTGTCCCAAGTGGCCGAGGTCTTGTCGGCCAAGGGAATCCGTCTGGGTGTCGGTTTCAATGCGGCCAAGGTCCTGCGTGAATCCAAAGAGTTCGACTTCGTCCGCAACGTCGAAGGCTTGATCGCCATCGTCAAAGCGGTCGGCAATCCCAACGTCGGCTACATCGTCGACACCTGGGACTGGGCCGTCGGTGACGGTGGAATGGACCAGTTGAGCGAAATCCCGGGTTCGGAGATCGTCGCCGTCCGCTTGGGATCGCTGGCCGATGACGCCGATCCCGCCAAAGCCACCCGCGTGGATTGCGTACTGCCGACCGCCGAAGGTGGATTGAATCACGTCAACGTCGTCAAACACTTGATCGCCAGCGGATTCGAAGGGCCGATCAGCCCCTCCGCCTCGCCGACCCGCTACAAGGGCCAAACCCGGGAAAACACTGTCAAGGAAGCCCAAGAGGCGATCGATGCGATCTGCACCGCCGCCGGCGTCGAAGTCAAACCGCTGCCGATGGACCTGATCGAAGACATCCCCTACGAACCGACTCCGGTTGCCTAGTTCTCGGGACACGCGACTCTCTCGGAATGCCCCAGCGAGCGACAATTCCAGCGCCGCGCGGGGCATTTCATGATTCTGCCCCGGATCATTCTGTCATTCATGCTTCGTTCCCTGGCCCCGCCCCGGAACGGGCATTTCTGCTGGCTCCGCTCGGGCGGCCAAAGCCGTTCGATATGATCGCAGGATTTTGGCGTATTCGATTCCGCAAACCCTCGTGGGATCAGCCGTTTGGCGCCAGCCTACGGGCGTTCATCGATGCAGAGCCCTTTATCGATGTTGAGCGTCCATCAACGCTGGGGGCCCGAACGCTTGCGCGAATCGGCTGATGTCACTCGTGTTTCGTCGCCCGATGGCTGCTGTCAGTCGACCACGTGATCATCTGCCTCTGATTTCAAGCACCGTGTTTGACAACCGTCAATTTCCGAACAACCGCTATCGGCCACTTTGATCCGACACGACCGATCGCGAGGAAACAGACATCGGGATCGCGCCGAATTAAAGCGCTCCTAGGGTTGGGAGAGATTTCCGCCCACCCTTCGAAAAGCATGCCATGTCTGCTGCGCCGATCCCCTGGAAACACATTCGGAACGTCCTGGTGCTTTTTGCCCCACTTTGGATCGGTGCCGTCCTGGTCTTTGGTCTGATCGGGGTCTCCTATTCGTTCCTTTCGTCCGACATTTACGCGGCTCGCCAACCGCTGGTCGTACGAGACGAAGCGACCCGGGCGGTCGACCGATTGGGCCGATTCGCCAGCCAGACGGAACTCAAAGCCGCCCAAGAGACCATTCTCGAGATGGCACAGAACCGCGAAGTGGTCGCGGCGGCGTTGCGAGAAATCGGACCGCCTGACGGTGGCCTGGACGAAAACTGGCCGCCACTGGCCACGATCGACGGCGCGAGCTCGTCCTGCGTCAACATCCTTGCTCCACAAGGCGCCGAATTTGGCAACACCGAAGTCGTTTACCTGGAAGTCAAATCGGAAGCGCCGGACCGTGCCGTCCGCTTCTGTCACGCGATGTTCGATTCGTTGACCAAGCACCTGCGTGATGTACGACGCGTTCGCGCCGACAGTGTGATCGTCGAACTGACGCACGCCCGCGATCTGGCCAAGAAGAACCTGGACGAGGTTTCGGACCGGATGCGCGAGATCGAAGTCCGATTCGGCGCCGACCTGGGCGAACTACGCAACTTGAACGATACCTATGCCGGTGACAGCAGCTACCGACGTTCGCTCGCAACCACCAAAGAACAACTGCAGACGGCCGAACTGGATCTCGAGAAACTTCAATCGCTGCACGCCTTGCTGGTCGCCGGAGCGAAAGACCCGAACAAACTGTTGATCAGCGGCGGTGACCTTCTGAACAGCCAACCGTCGCTTCAACGGCTGAAAGACGGATTGATCGACGCCCAACTCCGTGCCAGCCAACTGTCGGGCGTGTACACGCTGGAAAACCCGAAACGGAAAGCTGCGATCGCGACCGAACGCGAAATTCGCGAACGCATCATCCAAGAAACCAACGCCGTCATCGCCTCGATGCAACCGATGCTGGAATTGCAATTTGCCCAAGTGAAACGGTTGTCACAAAAGGTCAAGGAGCTGTCCAGCAAGCTGCAGATGCTTGCCGAAGCGCGGACCATGTATGCGGAAATCGATTCCGAACTCCAGCAACGCTCCGAACAATTGGCCGAAGCAGAACAGCGGTTGGTCGATGCCCGCGCCAGCCGGTCGGCGGCACTGTCAACCAACCTGGTCGCCGCGCTCGGTCCGCCACAAGTCTCCGACAAACCGATCGGCCCGGGCACCACAACGATGACCTTCGGGTCGATGATGGCGGGCCTGATCTTCGGACTCGGAGCCGTCTTCTTGATCGCCCCCGGCCCCACGCACTCGCACGGACGGCGTCGCTGGACCGACCATCTGGAAGGCCAAAACCGCAGGGCCGAGGACCGGGCCCGATTGGCTCAGCAGAAACGCCGCAGCAGCGATGTCCAGCCGCCCCAAAGCGAGCTGCAACACACTCCGCCTCAGCCTACCGATCAATCTTGACCGGAATGCGGTGACGTTCATGACCGATCTTCCGGTATAACGGTGGTCGATATCTTTGGGTCCTCGCCGCCGTTTTGCCCTATTTTAAAATGCCATGCCGGAGCAGTCGGAACAGACAGATTCCACGCATCGGTCAATACCCCGGCGGCGGCCGGTCAACGGCGTGTACGCGAAATTCGTCCGCCGGGTGGATTTATCGACCCAGATCCTGATCGCACTCGCGTTGGGTGTTTTTGCCGGCCTGTTTGCCGGTGAACTCTGTGCCCCGTTGGCGATCATCGGCGAAGCGTTCGTGGGTCTGCTGCGAATGACAATCTTGCCGTACATCTTGGTGACCCTGGTCGTCAGCTTGGGTCGGATGCGGCTGCGCAACAGTCGACGATTGGCACGGATCGGTGGCACGGTGCTGCTGGGGCTGTGGGCCAGTTGCTTGACCGTGGTCTGGGTGTTGCCATCGGCTTTCCCCGCCTGGAGTTCGGGTTCCTTTTTCAGCACCGCGCTGATCAAAGACCCTGAACCGCTGGACGTGCTGTCCTACTTCATCCCGGCCAACATTTTTGAATCGCTGACCAACAACCAGGTTCCGGCGGTGGTGTTGTTCGGAATCTGTTGCGGTCTGGCGCTTGCCCGGTCACGCAATCGTGGGATCGTGCTGGAACAACTTCATGTCGTCGCCGACGTGCTGCTGAGTATCAGCAAGTTCGTCACTCGGTTGGCGCCGATCGGCATTTTTGCGATCGCGGCCAGCACGGCGGGAACGGTTTCGCTGGCCGAGGTGGGGCGGTTGCAAGCCTACCTGGTCGCTTACACCGCCGGCGCGGTTTTTCTGGGCTTCATCGTCTTGCCGCTGTTGGTGACGACCCTGACGCCGTTGACCTATCGCCAAGTGCTGTTTGTCGTCAAAGAACCGATGCTGACCGCGTTCGCAACCGGCAAACTGATTATCGTTCTGCCCATGCTGATCGAGAACACGGAACGGCTTTTTCAATCCCAGGTCCGGATCGATGGCAAAGACGAATCACCCGCGATCGACCTGCTTTACGGCACCGCTTATCCGTTTCCCCACGTCGGCAAGCTTTTGAGCATGCTGTTCATTCCCTTCGCGGCGTGGTTCCTGGGGGCGCCGATCAACCCGTCGGACTACCCGACCTTCCTGGCGTCCGGGTTGTTTTCATTTTTCGGCGGTCCGATCGTCGCCATCCCGTTTCTGCTCGATCAAATGCAGCTTCCGCATGACATGTTCCAGCTGTTCCTGGTTTCGGGAGTTTATGGTGAACGACTCGGAGACGCCGTCGGCGCCATGCACCTGTGTGTGCTGACGTTGATTTCGATCTTCGGCTTCAATCGACTGCTCCGATTCAACCTGTTGGCGATCCTCAAGTACATCGCAGTGGTCTGTTTATTCGGCGCGATCTTGCTGGTCGGCGTGCGATTGGGTTTGTATCGCGTGATCACGATGGCCGACAACAAATTCGACGTGATCGAACGCATGCAGTTGCTTGAAAAACCTGTTCAAAGTGTCGTCATCAAACAGCCCCTTCCCAATCCCGAACCGCTTCGCGAAGGCGAATCCCTGCTGCAGCGGATTCGTCGCCGCGGTGTGATCCGCGTGGGCTACAACGAAGACAACCTGCCATTCGCCTACTTTAACAACCGCAGGACGCTGGTCGGTTATGACGTCGAAATGGCGCACTCATTGGCCCGCGACCTGGGGGTCACCCTGGAACTGGTGCGTTTCGATCGCGCCACGCTGGTCGACCAACTCAATGCCGATCACTTCGATATCGTGATGTCTGGCCTGGTGGGAACACTGGAACGCGCCCAAGCGATGGCTCACACCGAAAGCTACATGGACGTGCACTTGGCCTTGGTCACACGTGACTATCGATCCAGCAACTTCCGAACCCTCAAACGAATCTTGGCCCTGGACGATCTGCGAATCGGATTTGCCGACCTCAGTCGCGGGTTCGTCAACCGCATCGAAGCCGCATTGCCCGACGACACGCTGGTCGAAATCGCTGACAATCGTGATTACTTCAACGGCAAGCATCCTGACCTGGATGCCCTGTTGATCAGCGCCGAAAGCGGCTCCGCGTTTACGTTGATGTACCCCCGGTTCGAAGTCGTGATCCCCAACGAACTCAATGCCAGCCTGCCGCTGTTTTACGCCGTCGGCAATCGAGACGCACAGATGCGAGATTTCCTGGAATATTGGGTCGGATTGCGACAAAAAGACGGCACCGCCCAAGACTACTACGACCACTGGGTGCTCGGCAAAACCAACGGCGAAAACGAACCCCGCTGGTCCATCCTCCGCGACTACCTGCACTGGATCCCCTAGCCGTATCCCCTAGCCGTACGACGGCCCTTCCGGGCGGTCGAGCCAATAAGTACGACGGCCCTTCCGGGCGGTCGTCCGCTGAACGCTCCGCGACGCCCTGGAAAGAACCACCCAGAAGAACGCTGCTCACCACGTTGTCAACAGAGTCGGGTTGACCAACTGACGACTCGCGTCACAAGGTGGATTGAGTTGAAACATCCGTGGATCGATGTATCGCTTTCGCCGGGTTCGTTTGTGCGTTGAGGGGAATAAGGATCCCCAACCCATGCACGCCCACGCTTCTGGTTCACTGCACGACGGACCGGGATGGCCAGCAAAACGGCGACAACCAGTGTGAAAATCAGAACCGAACGAATGGAGTACGATTTCATCAAAACACAGGGTTCCCCCGGTCTTCGTCGCTTTGCGCGTCGGCAGCCTGACCGCCCGAAGTCTAAACATCCAAAAAGGTGAGCGGTTGACTGCCTGAAAAGAGGCCTCCGCGGAGGCGGGCCCATTTGCGTGTCCCATCGGGGAACACGACGAGAGCCCAGCAGTCACCCTTCCGATTCTTGAGCCAATACTTCAGCGGAGGCATCCCTGACTTCTCGATCTCGATGTCGGTTCCGTTCTGCTCATTGTATTTCGCGATCGCTTTGTCCATGTACTTTCGTTTCAGCCGAAACATAAACGGAACGAAAACAACAACGAACAGCACAAATCCGCCTACGCCCAATACGCCTTCCATTTGCTTCCTCTTGAGTCAATCTTTGCTACAAGTCGGTGATCAGTGGTGTGTCAATGAACCGACGCTCTGAAAGTATCGCGAGCCCAAGGGGTGACCGCCACCCCTCATACGGGAGCGTCCTGGAGTGCATTAGGTTGCAGGTTGGTTTTCACTGGGGGCGAACACAACGCGAGGCGGCGGAGAGATGTCGGGTGCCCACCAGTGTAGAACCATTGTCCCAATTGTTCCCCCCTCAGCCGCCCCGGCTGAGAGGATCTCAGTGGTTGCCCGCTGCGCGGCCAACCCAGAACAGCTGAGGACAGCGGTTCTACATTGGCAGAGACGACGGCGCGAAAGAGTCGGCGTCGTCACTCGCCGGCTCCGCGGACGACGAAGTAGATCGCCACCGCAACCAACGCGATCGCGACAAAGGTTTGAAAACGCCGCGTGGAGAGACGACGGCTAAACATCGCACCAATCTGAATCCCAAGGATCGCCATCGGAGCCAGCGCGGCCGACTGCACCAAGGTCTCCTGATCGATGAACCCTCGCACCGCCAGCCCCGCTACTTTGTACGATGCGACGGCGCACAAAAACTGATTCAAGAACGCTTTGAATCGCGATTGTTCCCAGGGCTGTGACAACGCGTACGCGGCCACCGGAGGCCCTGCGATCGTGACCGCACCGGCCAGGAATCCCCCCAGGGCGCCGGCGATCCATGACGACCCCGGCCGCGATTTCGTCTCCGAATTGGCCCTCCGCCGGTTGCGAATACTGATCGCCACCATCACCAGGATCGCCAGTCCCGTGCCCCGGATCAACCAGTCCGGCGACACCCATTCGAATGCCAACAAACCCAGCGGCATCCCGATCGCCGCGCCCACCAGTGCCCGCCACAGTGCCGACCAATCGGCACCTTCGCGATACGCCCACGCCGCCATCATCAACACCGGGACGCTGGCCGTGGAAATAACGACGTGTGACTGACGCACTTCGACAAACAACGGCAGCAGCGTCACCGCGACCATCCCGAATCCGAATCCGATCGCGCTATGCACAAACCCGGCCGCCAGCGCGATCACGCCAATGTACACAAACACGATCGGGTCGCCGGTCATCCTCCGTCCTCGACCAAATCTCGCTGCTTCGTCTCCGGCAGCGTCAGCATCACGACAATGCCGACGATGAACAACGCGGACAACCACCAGACCGCGTCCTGGATCGCAACGTCATCGCGCCCCTTCAGCCATCCCGAAAACAACAGCACCGGCACCGCTAACAATCGTCCGCCGTTGAAACAGAAGCTCGCCCCGGTCGCTCGAATGTGCGTCGGAAAAAGCTCGGGAAAGTAGATGGCGTATCCCGAATGCATCCCTAAGGTCAAGAACCCGAACACCGGCAAAATGAACAACATCTGCGTGTACGTTTGCGGAACAAAACAGACCACCGGAACGATCAACAACGCCAAAACGTGATAGGCGATGAACGTGGGCTTCCGTCCGAAACGCGCGCACAACGGGCCGAACGACAACAGTCCCACACCGCCACCGGCGGCCTGGACGATGCCATAGGCGAACTTACTTTTCGCGCCCGCGGTCTCGGGATCCGTTCCAAGCGACAACAACAACGCCCGGACCAAATCCTGCCCGGCGACCGTGACCGACCAAAACGTGCCCAACCCGACCGCGGCCAACAACATTCCGCGGATCGCCAAGCCGTTCCATTTGGGGTTGAGTAACAGATCAGCGAAACTGCCGGATTTCTGCCCCAATGCACTGTTCCGCGTCGCCTGCCATCGCTCGGGCTCTTTGACGCTCGCCCTCACCCACACGATCAATAACGCCGGCAACACACCTAACAGATAGGCGTAGCGCCAATGTGATCCGACCAGAATGCCAGACAGCGCGGCCAACCAGGTCCCCAGAATGCTGGACGCGTGAAAGATCCCCGCCGCCTGGGCACGCGCCTTCTTGGGAAATACTTCGGCCACCAAACTTGCCGCCACGGCCCATTCCCCGCCGATCCCGAGGGCGACCAGAAAACGCAACACGCCGATCACGTAGATGTCGTTGGCAAAATACGTCAGCCCTGAAAACAGCGAATACATCAGGATCGTGGCGATCATGATCGGCCGCCGGCCCAGCCGATCGGCAAGCGAACCGAACAGCAACCCGCCGATGGTTCCGCCGGCCAAGAAGATCGCCAGAAAATTGTCGCCCCACGCCTTGGCCGCGGCTTCATCACCGTCCAGCACTTCCAACAGCATGTCGCTGCGGGTGATGTTAAAGATCTGGCCTTCGTAAACGTCAAACACCCAGCCCGCGCAGGCAATGATCAGGATCAGCCACTGGTACCGCGTGACGCCCGTGTACCAGCGGCCGGACGAACCTTCTCCCGGATCAAACTGGATCTCCGGCCCGGACGGTTCTGATTTCGGGGCGCCGTAGGGATTCGGATTGCCGTCGTCCATGTCGTTCAGCCCACCGCGTCAAATGCATGGGTTCGCATTTCCGCAAGCGACGCCAACACCTTGCGTGTTCCCGTGAACGGACGCCGCGCATGCATGGCAACGGTGTTGTCCAACAGCACAATGTCACCGGCCTGCCATTGATGATCATAGGCAAGTTGTTCGGCCAACTGGACCGCCACCATGACCGCTTCCGGATCTAGCTTGGTGCCGTCGCCGTGACGAATCGCATCGGACGGATCGTTGCGTTCGTCCTTCCAGCCACAATAGGCCGCGATCAACTGGTTGAAAAACGTTTTCTTCCCCGGCGACGTTTCCATCACCGCAGGCAACTGGGGCGTCGTCGCTTTTAAACAATCGTCGGCCAGCCACTGGAAACTGTAACCCAACTCGCCCAACCGCGCCTCGGCTTCTGCTTTCGTTTCCACACCCAACGTGCTGTGCCAACTGCGTCCCATCCCCGACCTGGCGTCGTCGATGCCGGGCATCACGTTCGTGTAGCGCAAACCCGTCGATTCACACTTGGCGGCGAACTCCGGACACTGTTCGGCTAATTTCGCATACAAGATATCGCTGCGGCAAAGCGGCGTCGCGCCACCGGACTCCGGAGCGATCTCGCAGTAGAACAGAATGTACTTGGGATACAGCGGCGTCTGCGCCATCTCGTGGTGGAAAAAGATCTTCACCTCCGGCGGGGCTTCGTTTGCCGAAAACACCCGAGGCGTGCGGTTGATCCGCACCGCGTTGGAGAGTGACTTGGCGTACGGAAAGTTCTCAAGATTTAATGCCTGGATGAACGCGTCAAAGTCATCCACCGTCGGCGTCGGGAACCCGCGAAACGCCAACGCGCCGTGCTGACTGGCCAGTGCCAACAGATCATCACGACTTTCGGACGTCCATCCGGTGAACTGGTCCAACGTGACCGCGCCCTGGTCACAACTGAAAGCCAAAGGAAACAACGAATCGCCTTCGTTTCGCTGGCCGTCGATCGACGCGCGACGCATACCTTGTAAAGGAGTCATGGATACCGATGTCGGGAGGGAAGGGGAGGGAGAGGTGGGAGGAGAATGAATTCGACTTTCGCATCAGCTTACCCTATGGCGGCCAGCTTGTGTGCCCAACCGGTGTTACACTGTCTTCTCCTATCGGCGTCGCTTTCCCGACGGACGGATTCCATCTTCCTTCCCCCCTGCCCACCGTATTCCCACCATGTCAACGACACGACGAACGTTTTTGGCGAGAGGTGCCTCCGGTCTCGCCGCATCAACGGTTGCCTATCACTTCCGTGACGCGACTGCGGCCAAGAACGATCGCCCGACGGTCGGATTGATCGGGGCCGGCTGGCAACCCGAAACCAAACGCCAAGGCCGCGGCATCGCGATCGGCAGCCAGGCCGCCCGGCTTGCCGACATCCCCGTGATCTGTGAACTCGACACGGTCGCGGCTGAATTTGCCAACCACAAGATCTGCGGCGGCAAAGCAACGATCGTGGACGATTACAGGCGTGTCTTGGATGATCCGTCGATCGAAGCGGTACTGATCGCGACGCCCGATCATTGGCATGCAAAAATCGCAATCGATGCGATGCGAGCGGGCAAGGACGTGTACTGCGAAAAACCCGTCGCCGTGACGATCCAAGAAGGCAAATGGCTGCGCGCGGTCGCAGCGAAAACCGGCCGTGTGTTCCAGGTCGGGACGCAACAGCGCAGCGAATACGACCAACGATTCCTCAAGGCGATCGCGATGGTGCGCAGCGGTCGCATCGGCGATCTGCACCGCATCCACATCGGACTCGGCCCCGGATGGAAAGGCGGCCCGTTCGCGACCACCACCCCACCAAAATCACTCAACTGGGAACGCTGGCTCGGCCCCGCACCGTTGACCGAGTACATCCCACAGCGGACCCACCGCACGTTTCGCTGGTGGTTTGAATACGCCGGCGGACAATTGTGTGATTGGGGCGCCCATCATGTCGACATCGCACAGTGGGCGATCGGACAAGAAAATGGTGGCCCGACCTCGATCGGCGGCACCGCCACGATGAACCAACCCCTGCGTTCCGGCATGCCGACCCGCAGCGACACCTACAACACGCCGATCGATTTTTCCGTGACCGCCAAATTCCCCACTGGAATCGAAATGTTGATCGATTCCTCGCGAAACGGCATCACCTTTGAAGGCGACCGGGGACGTTTCTTCGTTAATCGCGGCACGCTGGAAGGAACTCCGGTCAGCGAAATGGACAATCAGCCGCTGGATGAAGGCGCGGTCGCGTCTCTCTACCACGGCAAACTACCGACGTCGCACATGCAGAACTTCGTCGATTGTCTGAAGTCGCGTGAACGCCCGATCTCGGACATCGCCACCCACCACCGCATTTTGACCACCTGCCACTTGGCCAACATCTCACTGCGTTTGGGGCGAACACTTCACTGGGACGCCAAGTCGGAACAGATCTCCGGTGATGACGAAGCCGCCGGGCTGATGTCACGCGACTATCGCTCGGGTTACGAAATCAACGACGTCTGATACCCTGGCGATCGTTTGAATGCTCGCCCTTCCTACCAACATTCTTCCTTCCTTCGATAAGCTCACATGAATTTGGTTCGATACGGATTGATCGGTTTCGGCGCCTGGGGAAAACACCACGCCGATGCGATCGCAAAAGCCCACAACGCCGAACTGGTCGGGATTGCGGCGCACAGCGAGGCGACCGCTGCAGACGCGCGTAACGCCTATCCGGATGCGTTTGTCACCACCGACTACAACGCGTTGCTCGCCCGCGAAGACCTGGATGTCATCGATGTCGTCGTGCCCAGTTACTTGCATCACGAAGTCGCCACCGCGGTGCTCCAGTCCGGCAAGCACCTGTTGCTGGAAAAACCGATGGGTATCGATTTGCCGCAATGTGACTCGATGATCGCGTCGGCAGAAAAACACGATTCGCTGCTGTGCGTCGGACACGAACTGCGGTTGTCGTCGATGTGGGGCAAAGTGAAGGAGATGATCGACGACGGGTTCATCGGAACGCCACAGTATTGTCTGGTGGAACTATCCAGAAATCCCTACCGCCAAGGCGCCGGCGGTTGGCGTTACGACATCAACCGCGTCGGCAATTGGATCCTGGAAGAACCGATCCACTTTTTCGATCTCGCACGCTGGTACCTGGAATCGGCCGGCTCGCCCCGATCGGTCTATGCGACGGCCAATTCCCGAGATCCGTCGCGGCCCGAGTTGCAAGACAACTTCAGCGCGATCATGCACTTCTCCGGTGATGCCTACGCCGTTGTTTCCCAGACACTCAGCGCGTTCGAACACCACCAAACCGCCAAGGTCACCGGCAGCAAAGGAGCCTTGTGGGCCTCCTGGAGCGGGGCGATGGACCGGACACGGCATCCGACCTTCAAACTGCGCGCCTTCGATGGCAACGAGGTGATCGACGTGGGAATCGAAAAACCGACCGGGGAATTGTTCGAACTGGAGGACCAGATCGTGCGGGTGGCCGAAGCGATTCAGAGCGGCCGACCGCTGCATTGCACCGCTCAAGACGGTCGCTGGTCCGTGGCGATGTGTTTGGCCGCGTCGGCTTCGGTCGCCAGCGGTGCCAAAGAACCGATCGACCAAGGATGATCCCGCCGCTGGATATCGTCGGCATCGGCGTGTCGGTCTGGGACAGCGTCATGCTGGTCGACGTGTTGCCCGAGCGGGGATCGGTCGTGCGCGCCAAACGGCACGTCGAAGGGATCGGTGGCGGGATCACCGTCGCGATCGCGACCGCGGCACGATTGGGTTCGAAAACGGCAATGATCGATTCGCTCGGTGACGATCCGCCAGCGATGCGAATCCTGGACGTGTTGGCGCGTGAAGGTGTCGACACCCGGTGCGTCGTTCGCCAGACCGGCCAGTCCAGTTCGGTCGCCTCGATTTGGTCGGAAACCCAGGCCGCCGAGCGGACGATCATCTTCTCACCGGGAACGGCGTGCGATCGGCTCCGGTGGACGCCGGAGATCGAAGAGCTGATTTCGCAATCAAAAGTCTTGCACCTTAACGGACGTCACCCGGAGGTCTGCCGGAGGGCGATCGCGGTCGCCAAAGCCTCCGGCACGAAAGTCTCCTTTGACGGCGGCGCGTACCGCTATCGCGATGAGATCGTGCCGCTGCTTGCCGCGGCCGACGTCGCGATCGTCGCCCGGCAATTCGCCCACTCGCATTTCAAGCGACAGGTCGACTCGGCAGCGACCGTCGGGCCGATGGAACTGGCCGAGTTTTTGAGGCGGGACCTGGATTGTGAACTCGCCGGTGTCACCGATGGGGCTGATGGCAGCTACCTGGTCGGGCGCGAGGGCGTTCGTTTTCACCAGGAAGCGATCTCACCGGAGAGGGCCGTCGACACGACCGGATGTGGAGACACGTATCATGGCGCGTTCCTGCACGGATACGTTAGCGGGCTGGCGATTCGGCAGGCGGCCCGATTTGCGGCCGAGGTCGCATCGCAGAACGCGCGTCGACTCGGCGGATTGGCGTTCGACCACTCGGCGTGCGGATCTGCGCACGACGGATCTGAGAGCCCCTCGTCAAGCGGTGCTACCAACCCATGACCATGTTGGATTCGATCATCTTGCGGGCCTGATCGAGGTCGCTGCCGGTTTCCATGCGGTACAAGCGAATCGCGTTGACCTTGTCGCCGGCGGATCGATTCAGGCACTCGCGAGCAACCATGCAGGGGTCGAGCGTCGTGTTGGTCAGGCCGAGGGCGCCCTTGCTGATCACCCAGGTATCGCGCGGACGCTTGGTCAGCCGCACCAGTTCGTCGTGGGGATAGGCCTCGTGCACGACGTTTCGCGCCGCGTCTTCGTCTTCAGCCCAGGTGATGATGATGTGGGAATTTGTTTCGATTTCAAAAAGTGGCATTTCCAGTTCTCCGTGCGAAGCGGTTTCGCCGGTGGTGGGCCGACCGAACCGGTCAAAGGTCGGACCCAGCAGATGTCGTTGGGGTCTCAGATGATTCTACGTTGCCAAGGAGTTATCGGTTTATTCCGGTCCCCTTCAAGCACAAAAAGCCGAACGCGACGGCGCAACCGGCGACAATTCCCCAGTGCGTGGTCGTCATTTGGGTGGAATACGCAGTCAATTCGTTGCCGACATCTCGGATCAAATCGCTGACCGAAGCCAACAGGGGCGGTTGAACGTCAAAAAACATGGCGACATTTTTTGGGGCTAGAGAACAGGGAAGCAACCGTCAAAAAGTTAGGTCTCCGCTAACGACCCACCGGGAATTTCCACCCGAAGCGGGGAAAACCACGGCCCGATGGGCATAGTTTTTGTGGCAAAATGCGACCAGCAGAAACAATCCGAACCAGAAGGTTAAAGAAAGATGTGCAAATGAACCGAAGCATGGTCTTGCGGCGGAAGAGACCGTCGATATAATTCCGCCTCCACGAAGGATGGAACGCAACAATTTGCGAGCCAAACTTCGGCGCGGTAGCTCAATTGGTTAGAGCCCCGGACTGTCGATCCGGAGGTTGCGGGTTCGAGTCCCGTCCGCGTCGCTACCCGAAAAATCGCCCCGTTCATCACGGGGCGATTTTTTTTGGCGTAACGGAAGCGACCTGATGCATTTCACCACATCATGTCCAGGTCCCCGTCACCGGTTCGCTGGGTGTACTTCAGACGTTATCAATTCGTGATGTTCGCGTGTCAGTTGGATTCGCTCGGTCAGGTTCGCCATCATGCCACCCTCGCCTCGCGGCGACGCTTTGGACGTTGCTGTGTGGGCAAGCGTCGTGTCTTCCGCTCGGCGTCGCGCTACTGACGGACCGATGTCCGTTTTGGTCGGATCCATTTCCTTCACCGCGGTCAATCCAATCGGTAACACCTCCGACATCGACATCACGCTCGGCGAATTCGTTTCCGCCTTCGATCAGTCCTTCGACAACAGCGGAAACCGCATCACGCCGACGTTCCAGGGAGCCTCGATCACCGTCGTCCCCGAACCCTCCGCGATCGTGGTTCTGTGCGCCGCGGGCGGAGCGATGATGTTCCTGCGACGCAGACGCAGATCCCTGAGCTGAGAGGATCTCAGTGGTTGACCGCTGCGCGGCCGACGGGGAACAACTGAGGACAGCGGTTCTACATTGCCAAACAGTGTAGAACCATTGTCCCCAATTGTTCTCGCTCAGCCGTCTCGGCTGAGAGGATCTCAATGGTTCACCGCTGCGCGGCCGACGGGGAACAACTGAGGACAGCGGTTCTACATTGCCAAACAGTTTAACTCGCGACGTGCCCACGACGTGTCGCGATCACCAGCACCAGCACGGCACCGAGAATCGAACCGATCCATCCGCTTGCTTGGAATGCGGATCCGCCAAACAACAGGTACCCCAAAAAGCCGCCGACGAACGAACCGACGATCCCCAGCAAGGTCGTTCGCACCAGTCCGATGTCCTGCCGACCCGGGTAGGCCAATCGTGCGAGGAGACCGACGACCAGGCCAAAGAGGATCCAGCCAATGATGGGAATCAACATCAAATTTCTCCGTGGGTAAGACAGTTCACTTTAGAATCTCGAATACCTGCTTTGCGAAGGCCGTGCCAAAACAAACGTCGGACCTGGAGTTTCTGAAAGCCCCCCTCAATAACAATCGCAGCGGTGAAGTGACTCAGATCCCGACCAACCACGCTCGTCGCCTCGGCACCAGATGGATGGCCGATTAACCATCGCAATGAGCGACCATCGACCAAAACTCAGACAAACGGGGGACATTCTCACGAACAGATCGGGTGGAACTCCATTGGCGCGTTGTTTGCGTTGCCGAACGTCTCGGCGACTTCCGCTACGAATGACTCCGCTTCAATCCCGACGACCACGACTCCCCCCATGGCAACTCAGCTCATCCAGTCGCAACGCGTCAAACACCTGAACGACCGCGACATTCGCGAAGGTGATTACGTGGTTTACTGGATGGAGCAGAGTCAGCGTGCCCAGTGCAATCACGCATTGGAGTATGCAATCCGTCAGGCGAACGAGCACCAGCAACGGCTGCTCGTCCTGTTCGTGATCGCCGATCAGGATGACGAACTGACGCTGCGGCAAGCGACATTCATGCTCGAGGGTCTTCGGCAAACGCAATCGGAGATCCAGGCTCGCGGGATCAAAATGGTCGTCCGCTGCGGGTCTCCAGTCGATGTTGTCTGTAACGTGGGCAAGAATGCATCGCTCGTTGTTTGCGATCGAGGCTATTTGCGTCATCAGAAAGCATGGAGGAAAAAGGTTGCGTCCGAAGTCTCCTGTCATGTCGTGCAGGTTGAATCGGATGTCATCGTTCCGGTCGACATCGTATCGGACCACCAGGAATACGCCGCCCGCACGATCCGACCAAAACTCCACTCCCATTTGGCCGAATTCCTGGTCGAATTATCGACGACACCGATCGAAAAAGATTCGATGTCACTATCAGTCGGTGGCGAAGAATTATCGGACTTGAATTCGGTCGTCGAAAAAATCCGTGTCGACCGGACCGTTCCGGCGGTTTCTGAATTTTTTCAGGGCGGAACGTCACAGGCAAATGCGCAACTGAAACGATTCATCGGTGGCACATTGAAACGCTATGGAGAGGAGCGAGACCGTCCGGAATCGGAAACGCTGTCTTACATGAGCATGTACCTGCACTTCGGCCAGATCTCACCGCTGGCGATCGCTCTGGAAATCAAAAACAGTTCCTCCGGCACCCAAAACGACCGTGACTCCTATCTAGAAGAGCTGGTGGTTCGTCGTGAGTTGTCGCAAAACTTCGTCAACTTTACCGACGACTACGATTCGTATTCATGCTTGCCGGATTGGGCAACGGAGACGCTCCAGGATCATCGCGACGACCAACGGGAACACCATTACACGAGGTCGGAACTGGTAGACGCGCAAACGCATGACAAATACTGGAACGCCGCAATGAACGAGATGCGGCACACCGGTTACATGCACAACCACATGCGGATGTATTGGGGCAAGCAAATCCTCGCGTGGACGAACACGCCGGAATACGCCTACCGTGTCGCATTGGAGTTGAACAATCGGTATTTCTTAGACGGTCGAGATGCCAATAGTTTCGCGAATGTCGCCTGGATCTTCGGCAACCACGACCGCGCTTTCGGGGAACGACCGGTGTTCGGAAAAGTCCGCCCGATGACACATTCCGGATTGGAGCGAAAGTCTGACCCCGACCAATACGTTGAACGGGTCAATCAACGCTGTGAACAAGCCACTCGAACGGATTAAATGTCTGCCGGCCAGAACGCGTGACCGCGTCTGTTCTAGAGAGAGTCGAAGATTCTAAGCGTGGCGTCGTCGTCAATCGATGCGGACGCCTCTCACGCGAAAGCTCGGATTTGGTTCGAATCGTTCGAGACACGACGGCGCCGCTTTCTTTTGCCGTTTCAATAGGTTTTTACAAGCTTTTCGCTGCACCTGGATCTGCCGACGACACGTGCTGCGAAACACCGGCGTTTTCCGTCCCGTTTGCCAGTGCGTTCTCGATGAGTCTCGCGGCCCGGCCGACTCCGTCGGTTGATGCAATCGTCCGCTGAAATGTCTTCGCGTTTTCGGTAAAAAGCGGATCTTGCAACAACGTTTGTAGACTCTTGCGAATCCTTCCCGCGGTCACCTGTTTCAGACCGATCACGTGCCCCAGACCGTGGTGCCGAATCCTCGCGCCAACCCCCGGTTGGTCATTGGTGATCGGGATGGCCAACATCGGGACTCCGTGAGCAATCGACTCGAGCGCCGTGTTGAGCCCCGCGTGCGTGATGCACACTGAAGCCTTCTGCAGCAGTTCCAGTTGCGGGGCGTATCCGACGACGATCGGATTGCCCGGCAGCGCTGCGAATTCGTCGGCGTTGTCCCCGCCACCGAGCGAGATGACCAACTGGACCGGCAAATCCCGACAAGCCTCCGCAATCGTCTCAAACACGTGACGGATCTGATTTTGCAACGTTCCCATCGAGGCGTAGATCAACGGGACATCGCCCGACAATCGCTCCCAAGGAAACTCCACCGACGGCCGTGAATCGCAACTGTGAAACGGACCGGTGTAATGAAAACTCGGTTCGAGCTGACTGCGGGGAAAATCGAACGGCTCAGGGATCTGAACCACCTGCGCCAGGTCTGACCCCATTTCCGACATCGTCTTGTATCGCGGCAATCCCTTCTGATGCTGGTATCGGTTGGCGATTGCCAACAGCGGTTTTGCCAACCAATTCTGCAGACCGTTCAGCATTGCGATCGCGATGCGATCGATCGGACCACGAGCCGGACCAAGATTGCTGAATACGGGAGGCACGATCGCATCCAGATTCAAGGGCAGTGCGTTTGACAACGTCACGTAGGGGATTTGCTCCGCACGAGCGACCACCGCGCCGGCGGGGACCACTTGATCAATGACCAACCCATCGATTTGATCCTGTTCGAAAAACAACGGCAGGTCACGCAGCCCAACCGTGATGCGACGTTTTAACAATTCAACGGTGAACCGCACCGCGTTTAGACCGCTGAGATTTCCGAGTTTGCGATAGCTTTCCGAAATCGCCTCCGCCCCTAATTCGTCCGTTCCATAGGGTCGAACGGGAAAGCCGGCCGCCTCGATCTTCTCCACCCCGTTGACCAGCGTGTAAAACGTGACTTCGTGTCCCCGCCGGGCCAATTCCGACGCCAGCGTGATCGAGGGGTTGATATGTCCCGGCGATGAAAACGTTGCGATCCCGATCTTACTCACCGAGCGGTCCCTCTGTTAATGTCCAGCAAGGCCATCCAGTTTACACGCCTGAGCCCCCTGTCAGGAGGTCCCTGCCTGACGGGAGATCACGCGAATCGCAACTTCACCGGTCAAACGTAGCTACCTTCGCCAGAAGGTGGATCCCCAGGCGTTACCACGCTCGCATCGAGCGTAGCTACGTCAAAGTCGCGCTGTTTGATGACACATCGCAATCGATTGACTCGGCATCGCCATGGTTTTCATGCGTGACGACCGGCCAGCGGTTACACTTTCCGGCACGTCCGGGTGTCGCTCGCATCATGCAACGCTCCGGCGAATCGATGAAGATCCGATCAACCTTCCCCCATCTTGTTGCCAAACCCATCATGAAACGTCGCGTGTTTTTATCCGCCGCCGCCTCGGCGGGGACCGTCGCCTGCCTGACCCCCTGCCCCCTTTTTGCTGCGGAGAAACTTGCTTTGTCTCGAGGCGACGTGATTCTGTTCCAAGGCGATTCGATCACCGATGCGGGCCGGAACAAAAAGTCGCCCGTTGCCAACGAGGGACTCGGCCGCGGCTACCCCAAGTTCATCGCCGAATCGCTGCATCAGGATTACCCCGACCTTGATCTACAAATCCACAACCGAGGGATCTCCGGCAACAAGGTTCCCGACCTGGACCGCCGCTGGCAACAGGACTGTCTCGACATTAAACCCCGGATCCTAAGCATCCTGATCGGAGTCAACGACATCTGGCACATGTTAAACGGTCGCTACGACGGCACGTCGGAAACGTATCGCGATGGGTTTGCCGCGTTGCTGAAGCGGACGCGGGAGGCGCTGCCGAAGACGACCTTCGCAATCTGCGAGCCGTTCGTGTTGATGAGCGGAACGGTCAAGGAAAACAAAGACAAATGGTTCCCCGAATTTGACGTCCGCCGCAAGTATGCCAAACAAGTTGCACAGGACGCCGGCGCAATCTGGGTCCCCTTTCAAACCATGTTTGACGATGCGGTTGCCGAGGGGACCGAACCGAAAGCTCTGGCTGGCGACGGCGTGCATCCGACGCAACTCGGGCACCAACTGATGGCCAAGACCTGGCGGGAAACGGTGGGGGTTTAAGTCGCCGAATCGACCCTTTGATTCACATTTGCCTCGCCGCCACTTGACTGCGTGCGGCGGCGTGTGATGATGATTCCGCAGCTTTGTATTCTTTGGACCGCCCCTGATGAATTTTCGCCGACGCGTCACAGCATCCCTTCTGCGTCAGATGCTCCTCTGGGGTGTCTTCGTCGGCTTTTGCGGCAACACCTTCGCAGCGTCTTGCGCTGCGTTGCTGCACGAGGACGGCCAGCCGACCGCGCTGGCCGTGGCGGCATTGGACCAACCGGCCCTTCCATCTGAATCCATCGGAAGAGTCGGCTTTGACGCTTCCAAACCGGCCCAACCGACCGCAACGGCACACATCGATGCCGATCGGGTTGGCAATTGCGTGGCGAAACGCTGCGTCCGAGCGATCGGACCGTCCGCGGCACCGCTCCCATGGAATTCACTCGTCGCCTGCGGGGTTCGTTTGCAGATCTAAACGCGACCAACGTCTGTTCGTCGCTCTCATTGCTTTCTGCAACTTACCCCGTCCATCTTCCGGTTTTTGGCACCCATCGTGCCACCGGTCTGCCACGAGATCGCTATGTCCAACACAAAGAAATCCAGTTCCGCTGTCGAATCTGCAGTCAATCACACCTTCCCCTCGGCTGAAACGCTTCCCGAGCGGATCGCCCAGCAAATTCAAAACAACCACTACGTCGCGGCCTACGACGCCCTGCGGACCTTACCACGCTCCCCCCTGAACCTGAGCTGTTTAGGGGTGCTGGCGATGCGGATCGGTCACGCCGAAGAGGCCATTCGGGTTTTCCGTGGCATGGTCCTTACCCCAGGTACCACGATCTGTCGGAGCGACGCCGGTGACACCTTGCTGATCAACTACGCCACCGCATTGCTGCTGGGGAATCTTCCCAGCGGTGCGCTCGATGTCCTGGGAAACTTGCAGAATCGCGACGCGTTGCCGGCCGTCCAGATCCGATCGGCGATCAAACGCTGGGCTTCGGGACTGTCGTTCTGGAGACGCTGGGATTGGAAGCTCAATCACATCGAGCCCCCAAATTGCTCGGTCCCGATTGATTTCGCGCCCGGGATCTTCCCGATTGCGATCCAGTCCCACGGGGTCACTCTGGCTGAAAGCGAACTCGGCCAAGCGTTGGACCGCGCCGGTCGCCACTCAAAGCATCACCAGCTGAGCGATTGACGGCAAGTTGAGAAGA
This sequence comes from Stieleria maiorica, assembly GCF_008035925.1. Lineage (NCBI taxonomy): Bacteria > Pseudomonadati > Planctomycetota > Planctomycetia > Pirellulales > Pirellulaceae > Stieleria > Stieleria maiorica. The sequence goes on along the minus strand of NZ_CP036264.1, from coordinate 4,287,786 downwards.
ATCGAGCCCTGCCTCGGTTTCTGGCTCTGCCTGGGCAGCGCAAAATCGTTCGATTCGGACAAATTTTCCTCCGTAGGATTTTGGCGTTTTCGGTTCCGCGAAACCCACATGGGATCAGCCGTTTGGCGCCAGCCTACGGGCCTCCATCGACGCCGGGCCTCCATCGACGCCGGGGCCTGAATGCTACTGGGGCCCGAACGCTTGCGCGAATCGGCTGATGTCACTCGAGTTTCGTCGCGGAATGATGTCGCTTGAACTCTGAAACACTGCACAATCCAGAGATTGCCCAGCCACGCTCCGCCTTCGAACGAGGCGGTGCGGGGAGAGCAAAAGAAGTGGCCCCACGATCCCGATCAACTGGCCGGCGTTTTCACCCGAGTGAGCAACCACGCGCCGACGACAAACAACGGCAGCAAGCCGATCACGGCCATCCGCGAACTGCCGGTCAGGGCGATGATCGCGCCGAACAGAAACGTCCCCAGGAAGCTGGTGGCTTTTCCCGACAAATTGAAAAACCCGAAGTATTGGGCGTTTCGACCTTCGGGAATCATCTCGGACATCAACGCCCGGCTGACCGCTTGTGTACCGCCCAAGACAAGCGCGATCACGGCCGCGAGAATCCAAAACCCGATCGATGCCGTCACCCAATACGCCGACAATAACGTCACCGCCCAGACCGCCAAGCATCCCAACAACGTCGGCTTCTTTCCAAACCGATCGGCGAGTTTCGCCACGACAATCGCACCCGGCATGGCCAAAAATTGAATCATCAACACCACGCCCATCAACTCGGTTTGCCCGGGCGACACCAATCCCAGCAACACCGAAGACGCGGCGCCGGTGAACGCCGTGATCGCCAACCAACGGCGTTTGCCGTTCTGCGCATCCGCAATCGCCCCCAAAGTCGGCGACAGCACCGCGCCCAAAAACATCGATCCGGCGATCCCCCAAGCCCACACGATCGGCCCGGTCGATCCCCATCGCTAGACCGGAAAAACGACGCGTTGGATGTACGCGATCAGCACCGTGATGATCAACGTCGAATAGGCGCTATTGGCCCAGTCGTACAAGGCCCAACACAGCACCCGCCGCTCCCGCAGTACGCTGGTTCGCAGAGTGTTGGCTCGCGTTACGTTGGTTTTACGACCCAAGTTGCAACCACGACGGACGAAGAAGCATGACCAGACCGAGCACCAAAATGACCGCACCGCTAAGAAGTTTCAGCCAACGTCCCTCGCGTTCCTGCAATCTGCGATGCGACAGCGTCGCGACCACGACTGTGACCAACAGCGCGTCGTCAAACATGTATGCCGCGATATAGAGCAGCAAATAGGAATAATTCTTCCACGACGGATACTCCTGCATCGCCAACACTTGCGTGTACAGCGCCGGCAGCCCCGCGGTACACAGCAATTCGATCATGTTAACGATGACCGCCAACACCACTGCACCGGCCAGCGCCACCGACAAGTACTTTGCACCGACAATCTCACGGACTCGACGATACAACCCCGGTTTATGCGATTCGGGAATCGACAGCGAAATCCCCTTCTTCAGCGCAAAAAAGTCCTTGACGTTGACCATGCCGATGAACAACGCCAACAGCCCCAACGCGATCTGCACCGGTCGCGCGATTCCGATCAATAGAAACAGACTCAGCCACGCCGCCATGAATGCATAATAGGCCAGTCCGCTGACGAACACGAACGTTCCCGCGATCACCAAAATCTTGCGTCGATCCTTGATATTGACCAACACGGACAACAAAAACACCAACACCCACATGGCGCAGGGATTGAATCCATCGACCAGTCCGACCGCCAACGTAAACAGTGGCATGCCCAGCTCCGAGGCACTCAAGCGCCCCAGCATGGGAACGTCGATCGTGTCCGTCGTCACCACCTCCGGCGGCACCTCGCTGGCCCCCGTTTCCGCCGCAGTGGCCTCATCGGGAAGTTCTAGCATGTCCAACGAGATTTCCGGTTGGGAATCCGACGGCGTATCAGACGGGGCAGCACCCAACTGCGAGGAATCCTCCGTCGGCGGCGGTTGCGCCGCCAGCAGTCGCGTCGGCAGCACCGCGGTCGACAACAATGCGGTCTGGACCTTCAACGTGCGATCGGCATTGCGGACCAGCCGATCGCCCGCGTTGCCGGACCGATTCCAGCCCAACGGTTCGTCCGGTGTCACTCCGGACACGTCCCGGATCAGCTGCCCCAGTTGCGCGCCCGTAACGTCGTCGCCCTGGTATCCGATCAAGATGCGGCCGGCAAAATCGATCGTCGGCAATCCCGGCGGGCTGCCCGCTTTACGACACAACGCCTCCCATGAAGACCTTGCTGTCGCGGACTGGTCAACATCATGGATGACAAACCGGATCGCCGGCCAACGCTTCTTCAGCGTCGGCAAAAACGCTTTCAGATTTTGGCACTTGGGACAAGTCGTGCGGGTGTAGAGATTCGCGGTGAATAATTTTTCAACTTCCGGTCCGGTGCGAACCGCATCGTCGAAACCGAAAAACATGCGGTCGCAAACATAAATCGCGGGCAGCACCGGCGTAGGCCGTCCTGATTTTTTGGACAGCTGGTACAACCGCAACAGCTGTGTCTTGTCTTTCAAGACATCGTGGATCCGAACCTCCAACCCATTGGTCCGTTGTTTCAGTTCTCCACAGTAGGCGCTCACGGCTTCCGCGGAATCGCGGTCACTGCGAACGAAAACGTCCATTCGTATGACACCGACCGCCTCGCTACCGCGAAGTTCTTCGGCTCGTACTATGGTCGACGAACCGGTCCACCACACAAGAATACTTAGTAGCAGAAGTCGTAAAAGCATCGTCGCATGCCCTGTGGTCCACTCAACGGAAGACAGGCTGGAATCCTATTCCACTGCTTTTCCGCTCGGTCTGTCCCGCGGCAACAAGTGCACGAACCATACCAATACCATGCAACGAATCGTCACAGGCTTCAGGCCGACTCTTCCGCTTGGGCGCGGAGATGGGCGACCGAATAGCGGCGTGTCGGCGTCGAGTAGATCGTGCGTTGTTGGTACAGTTCGTCGGACTGTTTGCAGCGATTGACGAACTCGACAAACTGGTCGACGAATTGATCGACTTGGACCCAATTGGTGAACTCGTAATCGAAACGCGTGTCGGTCGGGCTGCCGGCTTTTCTTGCGATGATCTGCATCAGCTTGCGTTTCAACCAGTTGTACCTGGAATACGACAGGGCGCCGGCGAAATGAATTTTCAACAGCGGGTTCCAGTCGGTTTCGCTCAGATAGGCGTCGGTGATCTTTCGCACTTCCTCGCGCTCGGTTTCCGCGTCGCTCAGGATCCCCAGACTGACCGAAAAGAACGCCGATGGCATCTCATGCAACACGTCACGAAATTGTTTCAGGTAGTCGGCCAACCGCGCATCGTAGTGCGAGTAGTGGATCGGAGAACCGACGATCACCGCATCGTACGCATCCAGCGCGATCGGTGTTTCGGGGTCAACCGCGATGTTGTGCCGGTCCGATGCAAAGCCCTGCTCGGCAAGCCGTTCGGAGATGCGAACGGCGATCTTTTCGGTTTGACCTTCATCGGTCGCAAAGAGGATCAAAGTCCGCATGCAATCGGTCCTGGTTGGAACATGAAAGTACTAAAGTAGTGCGTGAAGGGTTCCGGCCACGGTTTTGGCGAAAATCAGCAGCGACATGATGGCGATCACGATCACCGAGACCCAGAAGATCTTCTCGTGCGGAGAGTCCTTCCAATTGATGCGGCTCATCGCTCAGCCTCTTGGTTTGAAGGGCGACGTCAGGACCGAAGCACCGCTCGAATGCTTGGACGCTGTGTGCAAACGGTAAAATGCATCTCGCGTGCCAATTTCCAAGTGTTCGAATTGCCCGCCACCCTGTGCGTCCTGGTCACGCACGTCGGCCTGGACGGCCGTTTTCGCACACCCAACGTCTCAATTCCGTATGTTGCTTTGGTTTCTCGTCTTTGCCCAATTCCTTCTCGCCGCGGCGCTGGTGCTGTCGGCACAGTGGTCGCCACTGCCGCTGGCGGCGCTCTCGGTCGCGGCGCCGGGGATCGTGTTGGCGGTTTGGGCGTGGGCAAAGATGGGATGGAACAAGATCCGTATTCATCCCTCAGCGACTGACAGCACCCGATTGCTGACCGATGGGCCGTACGCCATCGTCCGCCACCCGATGTACACCGGCCTGCTGTGGTTCACCGCGGCTTTGCTGCTGACTCCCTTTCGCTGGTGGCGTTTGGCCAGCTGGGTCGTGTTGCTATTGGTGTTATCTGCCAAAGCGAAACACGAGGAAGACTCGATGCGAGACCGCTTCGACGACTACCAGGCGTACCAACGACGCGTGGGGCGTCTGTTCCCGCGGCGCAGAACGACGTCCCTTCCGGGTCGTCGCTGAGTTGCAGTACGACGTCCCTTCCGGGTCGTCGCGTCACACTGCTCGACGGCCCGGAAGGGCCATCGTACCAGACCGCCCGCGCGGGGCCGTTGTACTTGGTGAAACGGTTGCGTCCGCAACGGCACCCGCGTTGCAGGTATATCATTGTACAAACCCGACGGGGTTTTCTGGTGACGATCGGACAACCACAAACCTGCAGGCGGTGTGTCATGGAAAATGCAAATTCCCAGGCGTCGCTCTTTCCGGTCGACGATCCCGCCCAGCGGCGACAATCCGGCCTGGATGAGAACCGGCGGATCGCCAATCACCTGGGTGAAATCGCCAGTCTGCTGGAATCGCAACACGCCAGCGGATTCCGCGTGTCGGCCTACCGCAAGGCCGCCGGGACGCTGCTGAACCTGCAAACGCCCGTCCGTTGGATCGACCAAAAGCACGGCATCGACGGGCTGATCCGAATCGAAACGGTCGGCCAATCGATCGCCAGTTTGATCGACCAGTATCTACGAACCGGTCGTGTCCCCCTGCTGGACCGACTGCGTGGTGAAGCGACCGCCGAAAAGATTTTTACGACCTTGCCGACGATCGGTCCCGAACTGGCCCACCGAATCTACGATGCCTTACACGTCGAAACCCTGCCCGAACTCTACAGCGCCGCGATCAACGGCAAATTGGATGAAGTGCCCGGGATCGGAAAGAAGCGTGCCGCGGCGATCCAAGAAGTGCTCGCCGAACGTCTGCGTCGCTCCCCCAGTCCGACGGCGCCCTTGTACCCGGCCACCGACCGTTCGATTCCGGTACGAGAAATCTTGGACATCGATGCGGAATACCGCCAAAAAGCCCAACAGGACAAACTGCCGAAGGTCGCCCCGACCAAGTTCAACCCCGGCAACGTCGCTTGGTTGCCGATCTTGCACACCGAGCGAGACGGTCGTCACTACACCGCACTGTACTCCAACTCCGCCAGGGCACATGAATTGAATACGACCAAGGACTGGGTCGTCATCTACCGCGACGACGATCAACAACACGGTCGTTGGACGGTGATCACATCACAATTCGGAAAACTGCACGGCTGCCGCATCATTCGCGGCCGCGAAGACGAATGCCGCGAAGTCTACCTACGGAAGCAACCACAATGACGACCAGCGCCGCGTGGTTTCAGTAGTAGGGCACAAACGGCGTCGGAACATAGATCTCGACCTGGTAATGCTCTTGCAAGAACGTTACTAAATCAGACAGCTGTGTCACGGTCATTTCGTCGTTGTACAGTCGCATCTTGGAGACCTCGCCTTCCTTGATCTCCTCGGATATGTAGCCGAGCGCGAATCGGTGGGAAGGGTTGATGATCGACGTGACAAGCTCGCCGTAGGTCACGACGTAGCCCTTCGTGCCTCCCAGGGCAACCGTGGCCACCTCTTCGGGGTTTGTCTGGTCCAACTCCACGCCGGCCACCGTGTGGCAAGCGTTGCATTTCAATTCCACAAACGTCGCTTTGCCACGCACGGCATCCCCTTCGGGCAAGGTGAATCCCCAACCCGATTTCGGATCCGACGTACAGCCCGCAACCGTCGACAACAAAACAACGCCCAAGACCTTTTTGACATCATTGACCATGGATCTGTTTGGATTGCGGGAGGAAAAAGAGTGCACAGTCGCGCTGCTGGATCGTCAAAGTTGCAACCGATGTGCCAAAGGACAAGCGATTTCGTCATCAGAATCAAATTGTCTTGTACGACGTCCTTTCTAGGTCGTCGCGCTAAAGCCCCACGGGCGACGGCCCGGAAGGGCCATCGTCCCCCAAGAAAAGCATCGCCCTAAGCTGGACGGTCCCTCAAGCCGAAACACCAACGGTTGCAACGCTCTTGCCCATGGGGGTACTCTTGCCAGCGTCTCCGATGCGTGACGATCATTGACGAAAACCGGCTCCGTTCCTGTGCAGATGAATTCTTTGAATCCCCCCACCGAGCAGCGATGTGTGTTTCGGGCCGTCGACATCGCCAAGATCTATCAAATGGGCGAGGTCAAGGTGCACGCGTTGCGGGGCGTCAGCTTGGATCTGTACGAAGGCGAGTTCGTCGTCTTGCTGGGGGCATCGGGCAGCGGAAAGTCGACGTTGCTGAACATCCTGGGCGGACTGGACGCGCCCAGTTCGGGCTCGGTTCACTATCTAGACCGAGAACTGACCGCCAGCGATCCGTCACAGCTGACACGCTATCGTCGTGACAACGTGGGATTCGTGTTTCAGTTTTACAACCTGATCCCCAGCTTGACGGCCCGAGAGAACGTCGAATTGATCACCGAGATCGCCGCCGATCCGATGGACGTGTTGGAGGCGTTGGACATGGTGGGATTAAAAGACCGCGCGGACCACTTCCCCGCACAGCTGTCCGGCGGGGAACAACAGCGGGTCGCGATCGCCCGCGCGATCGCAAAGAACCCCAAGGTCTTGCTGTGCGACGAACCGACCGGCGCGTTGGACGTGCAAACCGGCATCGTCGTGCTGCAGGCGATCGGACAGATCAATCGACAATTGGGGACGACCACGGCGGTGATCACGCACAACGCGGAAATCGCCAAAATGGCCGATCGGGTGATCCTGTTGTCCGATGGTCAGATCGCCGGGATCGAATCCAATTCGACCAAGATTTCGGCACAAGACCTGAGGTGGTGAGCGATGCGAAAGCTGGATCGCAAACTGCTTCGGGACCTGTATCAGTTGCGTGGCCAAGCCTCGGCGATCGTGTTGGTCATCGCCGCCGGGGTGGCGACGTTTGTGATGTCGATGTGTGCGTATCGGTCATTGACGGCGACGAAGGACGCATTCTACCGCGACTATCGATTCGCAGACCTGTTTTCATCAACGCACCGCACGCCCGATGCGATGCTGTCGCGGTTGCGGGACATCGAAGGGGTCGCTGCGGTCGAAACACGATTGGTGTATGACGTGTTGCTGGATGTCCCCGGAATGTCTGAACCGGCCACGGCCCGGCTGATCAGCATTCCCGACCGCGGCCAAAGCGAATTGAACCAGGTCTACATTCGGCGGGGTCGAATGATCGAACCGCTCCACAGCGGCGAAGTCGTCGTCTCGGAGGTGTTTGCCAAGGCCCACGGTTTTGTCCCCGGCGACCAGGTCCGCGCGATCATCAACGGCAAGACCCAGGTGATGAAGATTGTCGGCATCGCGTTGTCGCCGGAGTACGTCATTCAAGTGCAACCGGGCAGCATCTTGCCGGATGACAAGCGGTTCGGAATTTTTTGGATCGGCCGACGTGACCTGGAAGCCGCCTTTGACATGACCGGAGCATTCAACAACGTCTCGGTCCGCTTGGCACTGGGGCACGAGACCGACCGCGTCATCGATGAACTCGACCGCTTGCTCAAGCCCTACGGAAGCGTCGGTTCGTATGACCGCGACGAGCAACTGTCGCATCGCTACCTGTCCGATGAACTATCTCAACTACGTGGCATGGCGGTGATGGCGCCGGCGATCTTTTTGGGAGTCGCTGCATTTTTGCTGAACATCGCGGTTTCGCGGATCATCTCTCAACAACGCGAGCAGATCGCCGCCCTGAAAGCGTTCGGCTACTCCGATTTCGAAGTCGGCGCGCACTACTTGAATTTGGTTTTCGTGATCACCGTCGGCGGGTCGATCGCCGGCTCGGGCTTCGGATTCTGGATGGGGGCCAGCATGATGGGAATGTATGAGGAATTTTACAAATTCCCGGCCTTGGATTTTCTTGTCAACTGGCCGGCCGTCGCGGCGGCGTTCCTGATGACCACCGTCGCCGCCGTCGTGGGAACCTTTGTTTCGGTCCGCTCGGCCGTCACCTTGCCACCGGCCGAAGCGATGCGGCCCGAAGCCCCGCCGACCTATCGAACGTCGTGGTGGGAACGTTTGCTGCCCAAACGCTGGATCGCGCCGGAGATGCGAATGGTGATTCGCAACGTGACCCGGCGGCCGCTCCGCGCCGGGCTTTCGATCGTCGGGATTTCCATGGCCGTCGCCGTGATGGTGCTGGGTAATTTTTCGCTCGACGCCATGAACTACATGATGCTCTTTCAGTTCCGTCTGGCACAGCGACAGGACCTGACCGTCACCTTTGTCGAACCGGCGACCGAATCGGTGATCTACGAAGTGCAGAATCTGGACGGCGTGTTGGAAAGTGAAACGATGCGTAGCGTCGCGACACGGATCCGATTTCAAAATCGTTCGCGGCGGATCGGTATCATGGGTCTGCTGCCCGATCCGCAACTGTATCGTTTGCTGGATGTCGATGAGCGACCGGTCCGAATTCCCCAGTACGGCATCATGCTCAACAGCAAGCTGGCGGAGATCCTGGGCACGACGGTCGGCGATCAGGTGATCGTCGAAGTGTTGGAAGGGAAACGCCCGACGTTGACGCTGGAAGTCTCCGCGATCGTGGAGGAGTTCGCGGGGCTGAATGCCTACATGAACAAGACTCGGCTGCACGAGGTTCTACAGGAATCGAACGTCGCATCGGGTGCGTTTTTAAAAGTGGATCCGAACCGCATCGATGCGGTCTTCGCCGAACTGGAACAACGCCCCGGTGTGGGCAGTGTGACGATCAAAGACGCGATGATGCAGAGTTTTGAACAGACCGTGGCGGAGAATATTTTGGTGATGCGTTCGTTCATCGTCATGTTTGCCGCGGTGATCGCCGTCGGCGTCGTTTATAACACGGCCAGGATCTCGCTGTCCGAGCGTCAACGCGACTTGGCGACCATGCGGGTCATCGGATTCACCAATCGTGAAGTCAGCACCGTTTTGTTGGGCGAGATCATTATTTTTACCGCACTTGCGATCCCGCTGGGCTGCCTGATCGGGTACGGTTTGGCGGCCATCACGACCGCAGGGTTGGATACCGACAATTACCGGATTCCGTTGGTCGTCAGCCGCAACACGCTGCTGTTGGCCGCCTCGGTCGTGGTCGTCGCGACGATCCTCTCGGCCACCCTGGTGCAACGACGTGTCAAACACCTGGACCTGATCAGCGTCCTCAAAACAAGGGATTAGTGGTGCGATTCTCGTTGAAGACTTTGCTGTGGGGAATCTTGGCGATCGCGCTGGCGATGGTCGCCGCCGCTGCGCTGTTTCCCGATCCCGTTGCCGTTCGGGCGACTCGGGCAACCAGCGGTCCGCTGCGGGTGTCGGTGGTCGAAGACGGCAAGACCCGGATTCGCGAAAAATACACCGTCTCCGCTCCCGTGTCCGGCCGCTTGTCACGCATCGAACTTCGCGAAGGCGACTACATCGATGTCCGGCGTTTGCTGGCGGTGATCCTGCCCAGCGATCCCGCGCTGCTGGACCAACGCTCGCTCGCCGAGGCTCAGGCGCGGGTCCAGGCCGCCGAGGCCGCCGTGCTGCGAGCCGATTCCCGCGAACGACAAGCCGAGATCGACTTCGACTTGAGCCGAACCAAGTTTGAACGCGCCCAACGCCTGATGCCGCAAAACGGAATCTCACGCGACGAGTATGACATTGCCGAATCCGTCATGCTGGCTGACAAACAAGCCATCGAAACGGCCGCCTTTGACGCCGAAATCTCGCGATTCGAATTGAAACTTGCCAAAGCCGCCCTCGATCAGTTCGAAGGCGAAGATCCAAACGTCCAGGTTTCGCCCTTCGAAATCTTTTCACCCATCGAAGGACGCGTGCTCCGCGTGCTGGAAAAAAGCTCGACGGTGGTCGCCGTTGGGACACCGCTGATCGAAGTCGGCGATCCACGCAATTTGGAAATGGAGATCGATGTGCTGTCAACCGATGCGGTCAAGATCCGTTCCGGTGCCGAGGTCACGATCGAACACTGGGGCGGTCAAAGCCCGCTCCGAGGCAGCGTCCGCGTCGTCGAGCCGGGCGCCTTTACCAAAATCTCCTCACTGGGCGTGGAGGAGCAGCGCGTCAACGTCATCGCCGATTTCAATGAACCGCCTGACCGTATCGCCTCGCTCGGCGACGGCTATCGGATCGAAGCACGGATCACCGTCAAGCAACTCGACAACGCTCTACTGATCCCCAACAACGCTCTGTTTCGCTACGAACAGCAATGGCACGTGCTGGTCGTGCAAGACGGTGCAGCCCAATTGCGCAAAGTCGAGGTCGGCGTTCAAAATGAATCGCACGCAGAAATCGTTTCCGGATTGGCCGAGGGAGAACGCGTGATCGAATACCCCAGCGATCAATTGGAACCCGGCACACCCGTCACCGTGGTCGCCAAGTAGTTTTCCCTGGCAGACCGGCGCGGAAGGGCCGTGGTACTCGCGGCAACGGCAGCGGGCGGCGAAAAACGAATCGTGCCATCGTAAGCGTTGTTTTCCTCTGGCAAGGGCCCGTAGGCTAGCGCCTTACGGCTCACAAAATCAACAGGCCGCGTAGGCTCGCGCTAAACGGCTGATCATCGTTTGACATCCGCCAGTTCGCGCCGGCGCGGGCGTCCCCCCGCGGTGAGCTTTGCTTAGCGGAATCGGGGTGAAGCCCCTGCACAAACGCGGAGCCCCATGACATGGATCCCCGCAGAATCTGCCGGGATTTCCCGAGATTGATAAACAAATCCTTGCCGCTGAACCATCAACTTCCGGTAGACTTATCTGACCGGCCCGGCACCACGCTTTCTCGCGCCCTGATCTCCGATCGTCGGGGCCTGATGACAATTGCCGCTTGAGGCCTACTTCTCCAATCACGACGTTTAATGCACGGGGAGCGTCCGTATGACAATGACCACTCTGGTTTCTGGTGTCGCAAAGAATTCTAAAGCCACCGCTTCGAAAGCGACTGCGAATTCCAAGCCACGCGTCCGGCCGTCAACGGTCGATCCACGGACCGCCAAACCATTCACGCTCGACCAAGAACTGGAACCTTTTGGCACGTGGACCAGCGATCCGATTTTGGTCCCGCCGAAGGACGCCAGCAAAGAGATGGCCGAAACCATGCTTCGCCGAGCCGGGATCTGGACCTCCAAGGAAAAGAGCTGGGCATACGTCCAGCAAGAACATCGTGGGCAATTCACCCAAGTCCGGGAATTGGAACTCACCAAAGCTTCGATCCGGCTGCCCAAAAGCAAGCTGTTCTTCACCGTGACCGAACAACAGCACTTCGACAAGATCACCGATCCGATTCCGGCCTGCGTGCAGACGCGACTGGACGAGTTCCTAGCCGGCCCGGGGCGCAAACATGGCGTCAAGGTCTACTACCTGAAACCGCTTTGCATCGAGGTCGACGACGAACTCGTTTTCACCCCCGAAGAAGGGCTTCGTGCGGCAATCAATAAAGTCCAGGAAGAGGTCTATTCCGAGTACCGGCGGATGTACTTGTTTCGGCGTCCGCAGCACGTGCTGCGTCAGGCGGCCCACGCGGGGTTGGCGATGCCCAGGGCGATCGCTAATCGTGCGATCCAGCGGCGTCAAAAAGCGATCGATGCCTACCAGGCAAAACTCGAGTTCCAGCGCCGTAAAACCGCCTTGCGAGCAACCAGGACGCATCAAAAGAACCGCACCGATGGTTGCACGTTCGACGAAATGTTGGCGCTGACCAACCCGCTGCAGCGACACGACGTGATCGAACAATACGGCGTTGAAAATGAACTCTCGCGCGCCAAACGCGATCAGCTGATCCGGATGGCCGCCGGCCAGATCCCCTGGTTCGTCGCGTTCACCGTGGGGATGTCGTACCTCGTTTCGGTCGGCATCACGATCGGGACCTCCCTGTCGCCGCCGGTCATGGTCTGTGATCCGGCATTCGTTGCCGAGCTGCCGGGATCCAAGGGCCAGGTCCTCAAGATCGGACACTTTGACGAAGTCGGTGGAGTGACGCACGTCGAAATCTAAGTGGATCTGCTCTCGACAGTCACCGGCCGGAAAGTCCTGTTCGGACTGCTCTATTTCAGCGAGGGCGCTCCGATCGGGTTTATCTGGCTGGGACTGCCGACGCGCCTGCGATCGCTGGACGTCCCACTGGAGCAGATCACTTGGTTGATGGCTTTTCTGATCTTGCCGTGGACCCTCAAGTTCTTGTGGGCGCCACTGATCGACTTGCTTCGTGGGCCACGCTGGGGATTCAAACACTGGATCACGGCCAGCCAATCGGCGATGGCATTGACCCTGATGCCGTTGCTGTTCCTTGATCTGCAACAACAGTTCACGGCCGTGTCGGCGTGTTTGCTGGCACACGCCGTGGCGGCCGCAACGCAAGATATCTCGGTCGATGCGTTGTGCATCCAGCAATCAACGCCTCAGGAGCGTGGGGCACTCAATGGATGGATGCAAGGCGGCGTGCTTGTCGGCCGCGCCGCGATGGGCGGCGGATCACTGATGCTTCAGCGATGGATCGGATTCGGCGGTGTCGTCTGTGTACTGATCCTCTTGGTGCTGGTTTCGATTTTGCTGTTGATCGGTTGTCGCGAAAGAAAGTTTCAGCTTTCTGGAAACGGGCTGAAGCAAGAGCTCCCAGCGCCGTGGCTGGCACGATTTGCTGCCATGTGGCGTGCCTTGCTAGCCGATCTGCGAGGCGGTCAAATCTGGCTCGGTCTGTTCGTTGCGGTCTCCGTCCCCGCAGCCTTCAAATCACTCGAAGCCGTGATCGGTCCGTTTCTGATCGATCGAGATTACCCTGAATACGCGATCGGACAATTCACGTCCACGGCGATGATCGGGGGGATGATCACAGGCTCTCTGCTGGCCGGCCGACTGTCACATCGAATCAATAGCGGTCGTTTTCTCGCAATCGCAATCATGATCAATGTGTTGGCAATCACGTCGTTTGCGGTCAGTGACCTGACCTTCGCTGGCGATAGCGGTAACCACCTTCTGGTCCTGCTGAGCATCGTTGCCGTCACGATCGGATGGATGACGGTGGCGTTATACAACTGGTTGATGAACCTGACCGATCCGCAGTTGGCGGCGACCCAATTCACGGCCTTTATGGCGGCGACCAATGCCTGTGAAGCGTGGTCGACGGCACTGATCGGCAGACTGCAGTCCGTCTTCGGATACCCCCCCGCCGTCCTGGTCCTGAGCGGGATCAGCCTCGGATCCGCGCTGGTCGCCTTCGCACTGGCACGCCGAATCGCGGGGAACGCGTCTGAATGGAATTGACGCCGAGGGCTTTCCCGATTGGCGGTCGTGCCGAGACCAACCACGTCGCGACGCGGCCCTGTTAGAATGTCTGGATTCCAACGATGCGGACACCGTCGCCGCATTGTTTGTTTCGTCAACGCCACTTGGAATGCAACATGGCCACACGATTCATTTTCAATCCGCCCGTCGAAGCGTCCGATTTTGACGACAAGATTTCATTGGACCAACATCCCGAACACCGGATCGTCAAACAGGATGGGGCGACGGTGATTGATGCCTTGGCGATCGCAACCGACTCGGATGCCGAGATCTTGAATCTACAACAAGAGCTGGCGCGGCTTTTCGGGACGGTGACCGTGCAGCGTGGGGTGGAACTCGACGCGGCCGACTAGATACTTCAGAGCGTCAGCAAGGACGTCGCACGCATTCACAATGAGTTGCAAACAGCGTCGACTCACCGTGGTTATACACGTTATGCGCATCATCAAGGCTGCTGAATCGAAAGCGCCAACGGTGCAAAATGAAGAGCCGGTGAATGTCTCGGGCGCTCGATCTGCTAGGGTCAAATGCCTTTGCGTTATCAGCTCGTTAGGGAACCTCGTCGACGGTAACCCAGATCAAGCGATTGATTTCATCGGTCGACTCTTGACGCCACGATCGGTTTAGAAACTATCTATAGGCACGCAAGCCGAATTCAAGGCAGCCGTTTTCCGTGCCCCTAGTTATTGGCGGACACCTCTCGGGCGCGGATCGATCGCTGGGAATCGGCTTTACCCTCTTCGATTTAAGTTGTCCGCCGGCGCTCCGATCTTTGCTCACCAAGATGTCGGTTCGTTCCGTGGACGCTTGAATTCACTTTCGCGTTCACTACCGAGAAACAGACATGAAGCGTCCCGCTCAAATGAGCAATGGTTTCACCCTGGTGGAACTTTTGGTTGTCATCGCAATCATCGGCATCCTGGTTGGACTGTTGCTTCCAGCCGTACAGGCCGCCCGAGAAGCCGCCCGCCGGATGAGTTGCAGCAATAACTTTAAACAGGTGGGGTTGGCGATCCACAACTACCACAGCGCCTATCGGCAACTTCCGATCCACGGCGTGGGGACTGGAAGCCCGGCCGGCGGCGCGGCCCCCTTTGGTGTCGTCGACGCGACCACCGACTGGTGGACGAACTACGGCGACTCGAATGCCTGGCGTCTTAGCGCGCTGGTCGGATTGACACCGTTCATGGAACAGCAAGCGCTGTGGGATGAGCTCTCCAACCCGAGCTTTGTCAATGCACTCGCCCCGGACACTCCCTTGTCGGTCGCCTGGCCGGCGATGGGACCGACCGTTGAATTCATCCAGTACCGCCCCTGGGTGACCGAACTGCCGATGCTGCGATGCCCCAGCGATCCCGGCGCCGGCTTGCCGGCTCAAGGTCGGACCAATTACGCGGTCTGCCTGGGCGATTCGATCGACTGGTCAATCCGCGGCCCTAAACAACACCAGGTCGCTCGCGGAGGTGAGATGGTCTCCGACTCCACCTCGGCAAGACGGTCCCTGGCTGCCGACCGCGGGACGTTCGTGCCGCACAAAGATGCCAAGTTCCGTGACATCCTGGACGGCCTGTCCAACACCATCGCATTTGCCGAAATCTTGACCGACCTGGGTGACCGTGATACCCGAGGGATCCAAAGCATCAACGGCAACCCGCCCGATGAAATCCGATTGAACCCCAGTTACTGCATCGATAACAATCAAGTCGATCCCGACCGACCGCGGTTTTGGGCCCCCACCACGCCGACCGAAAACTCCAACAACGGACGGGGTTTCAAATGGGCCGACTTTCGACCCAACTTCAGCGGCTGTCACACCATCCTTCCGCCAAACGCACCGATCGGCGGTGGAAGCAGCGTTGGGGAAACCGGGATGTTTCCTCCATCAAGCCGACACCAGGGCGGTGCTCATATCCTGATGGCCGACGGCGCCGTGATCTTTGTGACCGATTCGGTCGAAGCCGGCGATTCGCATCACGAAATGGTTTGGTTGACTCCCGCCGATCTCACGTCGTCGCCCGGTTCACAAAGTCCATTCGGGTTGTGGGGTGCCCTCGGAACACGCGCGTCACGTGAAGTGATTCAAGAATCATTGAATCAATAACCCGATTCACGTCCGCAACGGATCCGGACAGACCAACGGATCCGGACAGACCAGTGAGATATCGTCGTCAGCCGGTGGGTCCCTCGAGCAGCACGGTGTTGCTGCATCGCAGCGACGCGGAATCGCCTGCAGGCTAAACACCAACGGTTGCCGAATCGTTTGACACCGTTGCCGATGTTATTGACTCTCGCCCATTCACGATGGCCGAGAGCCAACGGCAGGGGGAGGACGGACCTGCCACCACCATCCATCATTCCGGGTGACCGACGGTTCACCTGATTAGCACACCATAGCGCAGGGGGAATCACTATCACACGTCGCTAGTACATTGATGATTCGATAGCTGCCGTGGCGTCATTATCGCTTGATGCTCTACGGAGCAACATTTCTCTTTTATGAAGATTGCTATGTTGAAATCTGCAACTTAGGCGGAGGAGTCGACAACCGAGCTTGTTAAATCTCTTTTTAGTAGCGTGAATTTCAATCGCGTTAACCGAGACATTAGGGCTGCGCAGCACATTTAAATTCTAAGGGCAAAGATATTTCCGTCTCGGACCCTTGACGTAGCGATTCGTTTGGAAAGTATCTATGGCTAAGAAGGCTAGCGACATCACGGCTTGACGATCCACCACGGAAGTACGCCAAAAACACCACATGGTTAGCGTTATCACGTCATCGGCCGCTGCATTCTTTTCTTTTCAATTTGCCAGCTGATCGACCGAAACTTGGCCACCAAGACGTAGGTTCACTCAGTTGACACTCCAATTCACCTTTCGCACTATCTACAGAGATCTTTAAATGAAGCGTCCCGCTCGGATGAGCAACGGTTTTACCCTTGTGGAACTTCTGGTTGTCATCGCCATCATCGGAATTCTGGTCGGACTCTTGCTTCCTGCAGTCCAAGCAGCACGTGAAGCAGCTCGCCGAATGAGTTGCAGCAATAACTTCAAGCAACTGGGGTTGGCGATGCACAACTACCACAGTGCTTACAAACAACTTCCGATCCACGGAGTGGGAACGGGCAGCCCGGACGGCGGAGCGGCTCCGTTCGGCACGACCGCGGCCACCACAAACTGGTGGACCAATTACGGCGACTCCAACGCATGGCGTCTGAGCGCGCTGATCGGGTTGACGCCGTTCATGGAACAACAAGCCCTGTGGGACGAGATCTCCAATCCGAGCTTCGTCGACGCACTCAGCCCGGGGACGCCGCTGTCGGTTGCGTGGCCTCCGATGGGCCCGACGGTTCAATTCATCCAGTACCGGCCCTGGGTCACCGAGATCCCGATGCTGCGATGCCCCAGCGACCCCGGCGTCGGACTGCCGGCCCAAGGTCGTACCAACTACGCGGCCTGCTTGGGCGATTCGATGGAATGGTCCGTCCGCGGTCCCAAGCAGCACCAGGCAGCGCAGGGCGGTGAAGTCGTCGCCAACTCCGGCTGGGCACAACGCTCCCTGGCCGCCGACCGTGGGACCTTCGTGCCGCACAAAGACTCCAAATTCCGTGACATTTTGGATGGCCTGTCCAACACGATCGCGTTTGGGGAAATCCTGACCGACCTGGGCGACCGCGATACCCGCGGGACACAAAGCATCAACGGCAACCCGCCCAACGAAATCCGTTTGAACCCCAGCTACTGCATCGACAACAACCAAATCGACCCCGATCGACCGCGCTACTGGGCACCGGCAACCCCGACCGAAAACGCGAACAACGGACGCGGTTTCAAGTGGGCCGACTTCCGCCCCAACTTCAGCGGCTGTCACACCATTCTTCCGCCCAACGCACCGATCGGTGGCGGAAACAACTCGGGCCAAACCGGCATGTTCCCGCCGTCGAGTCGACACCAGGGCGGGGCTCACATCCTGTTGGCTGACGGGGCGGTGATCTTCATCACCGACTCGATCGAAGCCGGTGACCCGCACCACGAAATGGTTTGGCAAACGCCCACCGACCCCACTTCGTCACCCGGATCGCAAAGCCCCTACGGACTTTGGGGTGCTCTCGGAACGCGGGCATCTCGCGAAACGATTCAAGAACAATTGAATCAATAAGCGAACCCCGATTCGCTGCCGTTTCGGCAACACGGAATTCAAACAAAAACTCTCGGGCTTGCAAAAGCCCGAGAGTTTTTTCGTGCGCCAGAATAGAAACAGACTCAGCAACTGATGGCGTGTCGCCTTGAGCGACCGCCGCGCTCATGGCTGAAGCGAAACGCGGCATATTCGAATTGTCTGGCCGATCGGGTGAGACGCAATCAACGGATGGTTATACGACGTCCTTTCCGGTTCATTATCCAGAGTTCCACGGACGACAGCCCGGAAGGACCATCGCACGAAGAAAACCGAGCGTCGAAGACGCTACTTGGCAGCTTTCGCAGAATCTTTCATCTCGGTTTGCAATGACGCTTGCTCCTCGGCTTCGGTGGCCAAGTAGGCGTCGATCGCGGACTGGTCCGCATCAGTCACCGCGTCCGGACTTGGCGAAGGGCAACCGGTCAAAGAAACAAACAACAGCCCGAACGATAACGTTGCGATCAAACGCTTCATCAACATGTCCTTTAATAGACGTTAAAACTTTAAACAGGCCCAAATTATAGCTTTCCTTTAGATTTCGAACAGCTGCATTCGGCCTTGATCGATCAACGATCCTGCTGGCGAACCGGTCTCAACAGACGGTGCCGCGGTACGCCCCCCTGACAATGCGAGATCATGCTACATTTGATCAAGCTGTTTAAGCTTGGAGGCGCGATGCAGTACACCGAGATCGATTTGGATGAACACGTCCAGTTGATGATCTGCGAGAACTGCACGCTGAACGTCGACCTCGGTTGGCTGTGACCAATCACGACTCACCGACGCACATCGATCCCCAAGCTTTTGATACGTGACGCGAGCGTGGTCGGCTTCATGCCCAACAGCTCCGCGGCTCCGCCGACGCCGGACACCTTTCCATGGGTTCGCATCAGGGCACGGCGGATGTTGGCCGCTTCCAGTTCACGCATCTGACCGACCGTCATCACGTCGTCCCCATCGCTCGGCCGCATCGCTCCGGGCGGACGACTTGCCGATCGGTGGCTTGGCGTGGCCGTCGGATCGAGTTGAAAGCGTAACCGCCCCGCCTTGGAGGTGATCATGGCCCGTTCCAGAACATGCTGGAACTCGCGGATGTTGCCGGGCCAATCGTAACGTTCCAGATCGTGCACGTTTGCCTTCGTCAGCCTTGGCATTTCACGCCCCAGTTTGCGGGCGTGCTGGGAAAGGATGTGTTCGGCCAGCAAGGGGATGTCTTCCTTGCGCTGCCGAAGCGGTGGTAACTCGATCGGAAAAACGCTCAGCCGATAATACAAATCACCGCGGAACCGCTTCGCCTCGCTCTCCGCCTTCAAGTCGCGATTGGTGGCCGCGATGATGCGAACATCAACACGCCGTGTCTGCTCTTCGCCGACGCGTTCCAGTTCGCCTTCTTGAAGCACCCGCAGCAGTTTGCTCTGCAAGTCGAGCGGAATCTCACCGATCTCATCCAAGAACAGGGTTCCTCCGTCGGCCAGCTCGAATCGCCCGACGCGATCACGCAACGCACCGGTGAAACTGCCTTTGGTGTGCCCAAAAAACTCGCTGTCATACAACTCGCGCGGGATCGCCGCACAATTGACCTTGATCAGCGGTCGATCACGACGAGCCGAATGCCGATGGATTTCGCGGGCGACCAGTTCCTTGCCGGTCCCACTCTCGCCGGTCACCAAGATGGTCGAATCGGTCGGGGCGACCAGTTCGATCTGCTCGGCAACCTTCCGCAACGCCGCACTGTTGCCGACCATGTCGCCGAACGCGTTTCGCGATCGCACCTCTTCCTGCAGATAGTCGTTCTCCATTTCCAACCGCCGTCGCAGCGTTTCGATCTCTTCCCACGCAGACGCGTTGGCGATCGAAGCGGCCGCGTGGTTGGTGATCGTCCGCAACCACTCCAAGTCCTCTTGGTTGATCGTCGTGCGGCTGAACACGGCCAACACCCCCAGAACCTGACCGCGATGGACCAACGGCTGTCCTCCGAAACCTCGGATGCCTTCGGCCTGTGCCCAGTCCGGATGAACCAGCCAATCCGGTCGGCCGGACAGATTGCCGACCTCCAAGGCTTCCCCCGTCGCCGCGATGCGACCGACCTTGCGCACCCCGATCGGAAACCTTCGAAACGCGCCGTCGGTGCGCGTCAGGTCGCATTGCGCATCGACTGACGACGTCCCCGCACTGGCGGCCAAGTGCAGGCAGCGGGTCTGGTCGGGACATTCTCGACGCAGCGGACAGGTCTCACAGCCCGCCCCCGGTCGGATCAGCCAGATGCGGACCAACGCCACCGCCGGTGACGCGGCAAGGTGGTCGACGATCAACTTCAACGCATCGTCCACGTTCAAACGCTGGGCCATTTCCAGCAGCAAGCGTTTCGGCTCGCGGATCAGTGGGGACTTTTCTTCAAGCATCGCTGGAAGATACACGAAAACTCGCGAATAAGAAACGACATTTCGTAAACAACGATTTTTCGTAACACTAGAGAACACGACAGAATCGCCACAAGCCCTTTGCCAGTATCCACTTAGAGGTTTTTGATCGGTTTGGCCCGCAACGTGCCTAAAGGGATCGCGACAAGCAACGACTTCCGCTGCTTGCAAACCATTCCACCAAGATCAAGGAAACGTAACGATGGCACGAATCAACCCGATCAACCCCGCGGAAGCTACCGGCACGGCGAAAGAACTGCTCGGCGGCGTTCAGTCCAAGCTGGGCATGATCCCCAACATGATGTCGACGATGGCCCACGCACCGGCCGTCTTGGACGCCTACCTGAAGTTCAGCGGCGCCTTGGCCTCGGGAGATCTCTCGACCAAGCAGCGTGAACAGATCGCACTGGCGGTCGGTCAGGCCAATCGCTGCGACTACTGCCTGAGTGCCCACACGGCGATCGGAAAGATGGTCGGACTGTCGGCCGATCAGATCCGCGACGCCCGATTGGCGACTGCCGCCGACGCAAAGTCCGATGCGGTTTTGAAGCTCGCAACCCAGCTGGTCGAAGCACGCGGCCTGGTGTCCGACAATCAAGTCGCCGCGGCCCGGCGAGCCGGATTGACCGGTGGTGAGATCGCCGAAGTGGTCGCCAACACGGCGCTGAATCTGTTGACCAACTACTTCAATCATGTCGCCGAGACCGAGATCGATTTCCCGCCCGCCGAACCGCTGGAATCGTCGGCGACCTGCGGTTGCCACAGCGATAGCTGCAGCGTCGCTTGATTCTCTCCCCAGGTCGACCGCCCAATCCGATTCATTTTCATTCTCAAGGAATCCAACATGGCAAAGCCAACTGACATTCGGCCGCCGTTTACCCGTGAAACGGCGCTGAAGAAAGTCCGAGCCGCCGAGGACGCGTGGAACACGCGCGACCCCGAGCGTGTCTCCCTGGCCTACTCGCAGAACAGTCGCTGGCGAAATCGCGAAACGTTTGTTGAAGGACGCCCGCAGATCGTCGAGTTCCTGTCCGGAAAGTGGGACAAAGAACGTGAGTACCGCCTGGCCAAGCAATTGTGGTCATTCACCGACAACCGGATCGCGGTTCGGTTTCAGTACGAGTACCACGATGACGCGGGCAATTGGTTTCGCGCTTACGGCAACGAGAACTGGGAATTCGACGACGACGGATTGATGCGACGTCGCGAGGCGAGCATCAATGACTACGCGATCGACCCGTCGGAGCGGAAGTTCCACTGGCCACTCGGTCCCCGCCCCGCCGACCATCCCGGTCTGGAAGAACGTGTCAAATAGACAGTCTTCATTTTATCGCAATGTCGGCCGCCCACGGCGACGGCCGACGCGTCGTACAGCGGTAAGGGCGACATCTCAATCATCGCTGTAAATCAACTTGCGACGAGCGTTCAGGTCCCCTATGACTAGCCCACCGCCCCCCGGCAAGCCATCGCTTGCCGGGCGGACGCGGCCCGATGGTGGAGTGCCGAGTGCGGCACCTGCCGACGACACCAACGACTGCTTAGGACAACCTGATGACGCGTGTACTTCCGCTGATATGCCTTCTGATTGCTTCATTGTCACTCGATGCGAGAACGGCGAATGCCGGTTCACCGACGATACTCTCGGGCGAGTTTCAATTCTTTCATCATGCAGTGGACCCCAATGACGCCACGATCTGCCTGACCCCCGTACCGGGTCTTGCGTTTCACGATGTACCGGGTGACTTTCTCGGCCACGCCACCGGGATCGGGAATTTTTTCGGAACCGGAACGGCGGACACCTGCGCCTTTTTCCAACCGATCTTTGGAATCTACGCCCAATTCACTGGCTCGTTCGCGTGGCAGACGCAATCCGGGAGAACGATCCAGGGTGAATTCTTGGGGTTCGATTTGAATCCGTTGGTTTACAGTCCCGATGGACAGCCGATCGTGTTCGAGACTTCGATCCTGGTTGTTTTTCGAGATCAAAACGGTCGATTCATCGGGATGGGCTCCGCCACGGGATTGGATGATCCGTTCGCCGTACTCTCGGGAGACCCCACGACGGCAGGAGTCCAAGCCAGCATCAACGGTTTTCTGTTCTAGCCCGGTCCAACGGTTGACGCGGGAACCGGCCTCGGTGCCACGCACCGATCCGTCCAGGGGTTAGACCAACGATCCAACTTCAGTTCTGGAGATCCAACGGATCGCAACCGTGATGTCTCTCCCCACGCACCGCAATGCGCGGTGCATCTGCCTGCTGATTCTCCTGGGCGTCGTCGACGCCCAAGTCGGGCGAGCATCTGATCGCCCCGACGTGCTTTTCTTGGTCGTCGATGATCTGAGTCGTCGCGCCGGGGGTCACCCGGCCGGGCGGCCGCTGCGATCAACCGATCGACCTGACCGCCCTTTATCCGACGCTACTGGATCTCTGCGGGCTGCCCGCCGAACCGCGATGCGACGGGCATAGCATCGTTCCGTTGTTGCGAGATCCATCAGCGCGTTGGGACACACCTGCGCTGATGACGTATCAACGCGGAAACCATGCCGTCCGCAGC
Organism: Stieleria maiorica; assembly: GCF_008035925.1. Lineage (NCBI taxonomy): Bacteria > Pseudomonadati > Planctomycetota > Planctomycetia > Pirellulales > Pirellulaceae > Stieleria > Stieleria maiorica. Next base: position 4,265,086 of record NZ_CP036264.1, on the reverse strand, counting down.
GACCGCTGGTGGTACATCCGTTACGCAGACGGCAGCGAGGAACTTTATGATCACGACGCCGATCCAAATGAGCGGACCAATCTCGCCGGCGACAACCGAATTGTCGACGTCACCGCATCGCATCGCAGATGGTTGCCCCCATCGTTTTGCCCCCATCGTTTTGCCCCCATCGTTTTGCCCCCATCGTTTTGCCCCCATCGTTTTGCCCCCATCGTTTTGCCCTATTCGAGAATCCCGCGCAAACGCGATGGGGATACGGTACCATCAGGGGAGTGGTGCAACGGCGAGCCAAAGCGACTGCAGGAATTCGCTGTGATGCGATGAAACAACGTGGAATTGGCAGCATGAACGTCAATACAGTTGTGCCCCGATTCGCGAAACGGAATGAGAGCTGTGAGGCTGGCTTTTTACTGCCATCGACCTTGCGACCCTGACCGATCGGGCGGCTGAGTTCGTTTTCACCTCAGGGGTGATCCAGAGACTCGGTTGCGCGGAGCGAAGACATGGTCACTACACGGCGCAGTTCTCGATCGCGACGTGGCGCTCGAACAAGGTATCGACGCTGCCAGCTTTACGAGCGGCTTGAAGATCGGCGGGTCCTCGCAACCATTGCTTGGGACGGAGGAGGCGACGGACGTTTCTGGCACGATCCGTCAAATTGGGTCGGCGATCAACTTCCCACCGCATCCGACGACGTCGTCATCGACGTTCCCACGGCAGTAGCGGAGATCGAATTTCGTGGTAGTGACCAGACCGTCGCCTCGGTCACCACTTCGGAATCCCTGTCCGTCGCTTCGGGTGTCCTGGAAGTCTCGGGCACGTTCAACACGGATCAATACCCGATCCAGCTGACCGGTGGCACGATACGAAACGCGACCATCCATTCATCTGGACCGACGAGCGCACCTGCGGTTGTGGCCGCTTCCGGCACGCTATCGGGCGTGACGATTGCCGCGGACGTTTCGCTGTCGGGGGTCGCGACCATCCGCGATGGACTGACGTTTTCCGGTGGTGACATTCGCTTCGTCGACGACTCGGTGGGTAAAACCTTGCGTCTAACCGACGAACAAACGTTGCAGGGAAACGGCACGATCTTTTTGCCCACGACAACCTCTTCCTCGTTGGTGGATATCACCGGCGTTTCAGGATCACTGCTGATCGGTCCGGGGATCACCATTGACGGTGCGGGAGCGATTCGAAACCGCAGTACCGGTTTCAGCGTCATCAACGAAGGAATCATTGCGGCCGCCGCGAATCGTTCGTTGACCGTCAGCTCCGGGTCGGTCAATCAAAACATCGTTCACCGCGGCGAGATCCGTGCAACCGACGCGATCCTCACGCTCGCCGACATTCGCAACGAGGGCACGGTAGATGTCGTTGGAGGCGAACTGCGACTGAACGGCAACTGGCGCAATGACGGACGAATCGACGCAAACGAGTCGACCGTTGTGTTTCGCAGCGCCAACGACATGCCGATCACCGTCGATACGATTGGCGATTTTCGTCGCACCGGCGGTACCGTGCAACTCAACGGTGTGCTGGACAACACCGGACGCCAACTGCAACTCGACTCCGGCACCGGTGACTGGCAACTGGCCAGCTCGGGACAAATTGTCGGCGGATCAATCAACACCGTCGACGGCGCCCAACTGATTCCGCTGGGAGGAACACTCGACGGCGTCAATCTTCAATCCGATCTGGTCGTCGGAAACTTTGGACTGACCATCAGAGGCGGCCTTGAGTTGAGCGACGTCACGATCCACGTCGGCGACGATAGCGTCCCGGTCAACGGAGCACTTCTGTTTCGTGGCACTCAGTCGGTCTCAGGAACCGGCCGGATCGTTTTCCCAAACTCACAAAGTGGATCCATTCAGTCCACCGAGGCCGGCGCGGAGCTGACTTTGGGAACCGGCATCACGGTCACAGGCGGAAGAGGATCGCTGATTTCGTCCAGCGGATCGATCGTCAATGAAGGTGTCATTGACATCACGACTTCATTGTCGCTGACCGCAACTGGAACGAACAGCCGGATCATCAACCGCGGGACGATTCGCGGCACCGGCGCAACGCTGACCACGACCAACCTGATCAACGAATCCGACGTCGAAACCGTGGGCGGCACGTTCAGTCTGTTCGGGCAATTCGACAACCAGGGGCAAATCAGTGCTACCGACACGACGCTGAACGTCGGCAGCCCCAACCAGACGTTCGCCGTCGAACAATTGGGCGTCGTGGACCGATCCGGCGGAGAGGTCAGGATCGTCGGCATCCTGGACAACCAAAATCGCCGGCTGGAATTGAACGCAACAACCGGGGACTGGGTCCTCGAAAACCGCGGTCAAATCCTCGGAGGCCGGATTGCGGCAATCGAGGGTGCACAGTTCATTCCCATCGGCGGAACGCTCAACGCAGTGACGCTGGAAACGGACCTCAACGTCGGCGCGTCTGGGATCACCATCGTGGGAGGCCTGGTCCTCGACAACGTGACCATGCGCGTCGGCCGTGATGGCGGCAATGGGATTCCGGCAAGCAATGGGAGCTTGCTGTTCAACGGCACCCAGACGATTGCAGGGACAGGACAGATTCTGTTCCCCGATAGCCAATCCGGAGCGATCTTGACAACCGGCGCGGGAACCGATTTGACTTTGCCCGCGGGCCTCCAGATTTCGGGTGGACGAGGCTCCATCTACAGTGCCAACGGATCGATCATCAATCAGACGACGATCACTGCGACCGCATCCCTGACGCTCGGTGTCAGCACCGGTGCGTTCATCAACCGCGGGACCATTCAAACCAACGGTGCGACCGTCACCACAACGAACCTGGCGAACGAAACGATCTTCGAAACCACTGGCGGCACGCTGTTCCTACGCGGTGATTTCAGCAATCCGGGACAAATCAATGTCAACGACACCGCGGTACGAATCGGAATCGTCAACCAGACCTTTCTGGTCAGTCAATTGGGAACCCTCAATCGCTCCGGCGGCACAGTCACGATCACCGGCACCCTGGACAACCGTGATTCGCGACTGGAACTCGACGCCACAACAGGCGACTGGGAACTCGGCAATCAGGGAAGGATTCTGGGAGGAGCGATTGATGCGATCGACGGCGCACAGTTCATCCCGGTTGGTGGCACTCTGGACGCCGTGACGTTGCAAACCGACGTGAATGTTGTCAGCAGCGGGATGACGGTGGTCAATGGATTGACCCTCCAAGACGTCACGATTCGGATCGGGCGTGATACCGGCGAGGGTCAGTTCGGCGTGAACGGAACACTGACGTTTACTGGCACCCAAACACTGACCGGAAACGGTCAGCTGCATTTTCCGACGGTCCAATCCGGAACCGTCCTCTTGTCGGGCAACGACGAAACGTTGACGATTGATTCGGGAATCCGGTTTTTAGGCGGCACCGGAACAGTAACCACCAATGGTTCCAATTCTGCGATCATCAACCGCGGCATATTCAGCGCCGATGTGGCGGGAAAGACATTGAACATCACCGCGACCGGTAACGGGGGACGGATCCTAAATCAAGGAATCATCCGATCCGCCGGAGGTGATCTCAGAGTGACGCGATTTACCAACGACGGCACGCTAAAACTGGTCCCGGGATCAAAGGTGACGGCCACCGACCAGACGGTGTTTGCATCCAACTCACTTTTAGATCTGGAGATCGGCGGTCGCACCTCTGACCAATTGCCCGAAATCTCGGTTGCCGGCGCGCTAGAACTTCGCGGCACATTGCAGACAACCGTTTCGCCGGGATTCGTCCCGGCCGGCGACGACGTGTTTGAGATTGCAAGCTATGACAGCCTTCAGGGCGAATTCGACTCGGTCGTCGGTCCGGTATTGCCAGGAAACCAATCCCTGTTCCCACTCGTTTCGCCGACACAACTACAGCTGATCGTCGGCGATATCGCCAATCAAGATCCACAGGCCGTTGACGATTCGTTCGATGTCGTCGAGGACACCGCCACAACAATCGATGCCGTTGCAAACGATTCCGATGCCGACGGCGATCCGCTGCAGTCGGCCATTGCAACCCAACCCAGCCACGGGCAGCTAGCCGTACAGGCCGATGGAACATTCCTGTACACACCCAACGCCGACTACACCGGATCCGATGCATTTACTTACCGCATCGTTGATGGTCGGGGCGGCCAGGACTTTGGTGTTGTTCATCTGGACGTGACCCCCGTCAACGACGCACCGACGGCTCATCTTGTCCGTCCGGTGCTGGAATTTGACGGAAGCGATGACATTGTGGTCGTCGACGACAACGATCAACTGCGTCCGGAGTTCCTGACGGTCGAGACCTGGTTCCGCAGTGCGTCGTCCAACACCTTCGACTCCCTGATGATGAAATCGACCAGCAGTCAATGGAACGATGGCTATGGCATCTTTATCCAAAATAGCCAGATCCACTTCTTCGTCAGTCAATACGTTTCCAATCGGGTCTCTGCTCCGCTGCCCGTGGACCGTTGGACGCACCTTGCCGGGACATACGACGGGACATCCCTGGCATTGTTTATCGATGGAACCGAAGTCGATCGCGTCAGCTATAGCGGTGGCATCAACCATTCGCTCGAACCGTTGCAAATCGGCCGCGGATCCGGATCGAGTGCCTACAGTTGGCATGGCGGAATCGCGGGTGTGCGGCTCTGGCAGACGGCGTTGGATCAAGGACAGATCGCGTCATCTCGCTTCCAACCGGTTCCCACCGAAACATCTGGATTGATCGCGAATTGGCCGATGGATGAGGGCAGCGGCATTCGAGTCGGTGACATTTCGGGAAACGAAGTTCACGGGCGTCTGGGACTGCAACCGCTTGCGGACTTGTCCGTCATCGACCGCCCGGTTTGGCAAGACGTCGTCGCCCCCATCCCTGATACCTTGCGGCTTCCTTCCGCTGTCGCCGGACCCGTGCAATTGTCCGGTAGCGACGTCGATGGCGACGCCCTTGAGGCGCGCATCGAGTCGATCCCGGCTCACGGTGTCTTGTACCAAACGACCGACGGAATCACGCCGACGACACCGATCTTCAGTGGCGGAACCGACGTCGGCGATTCCCAGGGCCGCGTCATTTATCTGCCAGATCAACCACTCGCCGCGATCCGCGACACCTTCGCCTTCTTGGTCAGTGATGGGAACGCCGAATCCGACGTGGCTGTCGCGTCACTGGGATTCGATTCCGCCAACACGGCACCGGTCGCGGTCGACGATTCCTTCACCACCGCCAACAACACGCCGATCGTATTCATTCCGATCGCCAATGACACCGATGCTGAAGATGATCCGCTTGTCGTTCTGGGATACCAAACCAACGTTTCTGGAACCTTGCAGAATCTCGGAGACGGCACGTTCAGCTATCTGCCGCCGACCGACTTTGTTGGCCAAGTCAGTTTTGAATACCTGGTCAGCGATCAGGTCAGCGGCGATTCCATCGGGACGGTCACCATTGACGTCGTCGCATTCGATCTGCCGAATCTGGCTGCCCACGATTTGACCGGCCAATCGGCCGTGCGGGGAGATCCCGCGACGGTCGACCTGACTTATTCGATTACCAATTCGGGAACCGCCGACATCACCGGCCAACAATGGATCGATCACGTATTCGTCAGTTTTGACGAATCCATTGGCAACAGTGATGACCGGCTCGTTGGCACGTTCAATCACAACACAACGATCACCGTTGGACAAACGACGACCGTCGATTTGACCGTGACGTTGCCTACCGCCCTCGATGGTACGGTTCGTCTGTATGTGATCACCGATGCCGGACGTCAGATCCCTGAATTCGGCGACGAAACCAACAACCGTTCAAATGTGCTGTCGGTCGATGTGACGCGGACCCACGCCGATCTGGTGGTCAGCGGTTTAACGATTTTGGATCAGAATGGAAATCCAGCGACGGAATTTTTCGGCGACTTGACGCAATCCGCGGCACCGCGTTTGACGGTTCGGTGGCTGGTGACCAACGAAGGAGAGGAATCAGCCGGTTCCGGATGGATTGATCGCGTGATCGCCTCGGACGACAACATCCTCGACAGCCAGGACAAGGTTCTTGGCGAATATCGACGTCCAGCCTCGGTAGCCTTGTTGCCACGGGACAGCGGGTTGTCGCCGGATCAATACCAGTACCAGCAGTCACTTGACATACGACCGATCGTCGACCGCGCGATCTTTGATGGGCGTGTCTATTTGTTCGTCGTGACCGACGCCGACGATTCGGTCTTTGAAGGACTTTCAGAATCGAACAACGTGGAAATTACCGATTCAACGATTGATCTGGTTCGCGGCGTGTATTCCGATCTGCAGGTAACGGAATTCACCACGCCGCAAAGCGTTCAAAGCGGGGTTCCATTCGATGTCTCTTGGCGCGTGACCAATGTGGGGCCGCCAGACGGCCATGCGGTCGCAGCGACGAGCGGCAATTTTTGGACCGACACGGTCTATTTGGTACGAGATCCCGATCCGGCGACATGGCGAAGTGCCAACAGTTTCGTCACTACCCTCGCAGGCGTGATCCACAGTGGCGGCTTGGCGGTGGGGCAGTCGTATGATTCACCGGTTTCGGCCCAGGTGACGCTTCCAGATGGCTTGGAAGGCACGTACTACGTTGCGTTCGAAGCGAACAGCGCTTCAAACCCGCAAACTCAACCCTATGAATTTGTATTTGGTCCGCGATCGGATCAGCGATTCCCCGACTTCAACAACAACGTCGAGTTTTCCGGCCCGATCGATGTCAGTTTGCGCCCGCTTCCCAATCTATTCACGCCCCCATCATCCATCATTGCCCCCGATCAGTCCGTCGACGCCGGCACTCTGATCGATGTGACCTGGACGGAAACCAACCTCGGAGCGGCGTTGCAACAAAACTGGACCACCGAAGTGTGGATCCGCGAGGTCGTCGCCCAAGGTCAAACGCCGGCGAGGATTCGTTTGGGCAGCGTCCAGCAGAACACCGACCTTGGAACCAACGAATCGGTTCTCCGCACGGAGCAATTCCGCCTTCCCGCGAACCGGTCCGGTGTCTTTCAAATCGAAATCGTCAGCGATGTGGGATTCGTCAACGGCAGAATCCTGGAGACGAATGAGAGCGACAACGGTTCGTTGGATCTCGACTCCCTGGAGATTCGCTTGCCCGCCCGGGCGGACTTGGTGGTGCTCGGCGACTCGATTTTGGTTCCTGCCAGCGTTCCGGCCGGCGGCGAAATCGACGTCAGCTTTGTGGTGCGGAATCAGGGTCTGATTGCGACGGGGAACCAACGTTGGTTTGACGAGGTCTACTTGTCACTGGATACCGCCATTGGGGCCGGCGATATCTTGCTGTACCGCGGCGAAAATGCCAACGCCTTGCCGGCACTCGATCCGAACAATCCAGACCTCAGTGAGTACCGCGTTTCGGTCACGGGAATTCAAATTCCGATCTCGCGAGGCGGTGACCAATACCTTTTGGTCAAAACCGATGCCGATGATGTGGTCAACGAATTCCCGGGCGAAGGCAACAACGTTTCCTTCAAATCGTTTTTCGCTGAACCCGTTCCCCCTGCGGATCTGGTGACCAGTCACGTCGTGGCGCCGCAATTTGCATTCGAGGGCGGCGAGATCGAGGTCCGCTACCGAGTCACCAATCGCGGTGTTTCGACAACCAGCACCGACACGTGGGACGACAGCATTTGGTTGACCACGGACAAGAACCGGCCCAACTTCAAGAACGACTATTTGCTTCAGCGGTTCAGTCATGTTGGGGTCTTGGAATCCAACGGGTTCTACGAACGGGTTGTTCGCGTCCGGCTGCCAACCGGAATCCCGTCGCAACAGTACTTCATCACACCGTGGGCGAATTGGACCGGACGTCTCGATCTGGTTGAACAAACACGCAGCCAACACGTCAATCCGGATGATCCGACCGAGAAAAACAACAACAACTACAAAGCTCGCGCGATCGATGTCGCCGGCGTCCCACTGTTCCACGACCTGAGTGTCACATCGGTTACCGTCACCGATACAGACGGGAACCCGATCAACCAGGTGGTCGGCGGTCAGACGATCAACGTCACATGGCAGGTCAGTAACGTCGGCACAGGACCGACTCCGACACAATCTCCTGGTTGGGCGGATCAAATTGTACTGATCGACTCCGCTGATTTTGATTCACCATCGTCAAATCGACAGCAAATCGCTTCGGTATTCCATGTCGGTGTGTTGCCACCCGGCGAAAGCTACACCCAAACGCGCAGCGTGACCCTTTCTCCCAACGCCGAAGCGAGTCATGTCTTTGTTCAAACACAGAATCTGCGTCCAGATCCCAATCGGATCAACGACCGACTGAACGATCCCACGCTGATCACACCGCTTGCCCCCGCGGACTTGCGAGTCACCGATGTTCAAGTCAGCGCCCTTGCCGCCGACGGTGTGATTCGGAGCGGTCAGCCGGTTCGTGTGCAGTGGACGGTGACCAATTTTGGGAACGATACATGGGACGGAACTGATTTCTGGAACGATTCGGTCTACTTTTCCGGTGTGGATCCGTTCGACGCCGCTTTCTCTAGTTTCCAAGGCAGTGTCGCACATCCCGGCGCCAGCGTGGTTGCCGCAGGTGAATCGTATACGGCTGAATTGATCGTCCAGCTTCCACCGGGCATTCCGCTGGACCAAACGGCATTCAACTATTTCTTTCACGTCCGCACCAGCGCGACGCCCTTGCTGGTCGAAAGCTGGGAAAACAATTATCAAACGGTCGCCTACCAGGCCCCGGAAGATTACGGCAACGACTGGGGGTCGACCGAGCGAGCCGTCCAGTACGCCGAGCCAGACTTGGTCATCACCAACGCGACATTGCAAGGAATCTCCACTCCCTCGGTGGGCGAGGCGGTGGTTCCGCGTGGCGGCAATCTGGACATCGGATACGAAGTCACCAATCAAGGGTCACGCGCGGTCCGCCAGAACGGTTGGCAAGACGCCATCTTCTTGTCCACCGATGCGACCCTGGAACCAACCGATCTTTCTCTCGGGACATTGAACCAACTGCGATCGCTGCCGCCGGGTTCATCGTACAACGACGGACTATCGGTGCCGTTGCCGATCGATCTGTTCGGCCAGTTCTTTGTCCTGATTTACACCGATTCGGACATCCGATTCGGTCGAGTCGGCAGAGACCAAGTGCCCGAATTCTTGGACGAAGACAACAACCTGATCACGATCCCGTTGACGATTTCCAACGTCGATGCGCCCGACCTTCAGGTACAGAACATCGACGCGCCCGCCCAAGTCACGCAGGCCCAGCCGCTGGAATTCAGCTACCAAATCGTCAACGAAGGCGCCGACATGAGCCAGCGTCAACGATCTTGGACTGACTCGTTTTATCTTTCCCGCGATGTCTTTCTTGATACGTCCAAAGATCGCTATCTCGGTTCCGTCAACCACCTTGCCGCGCTGCCCAACGGCGAATCGATCGATGTCGTTTGTTCGGCGGACTTATCGGGGGCATCCGATTGCCCGCCGATCGTGGTTCCCAAAGACTTATTGGGAGCCTACTACTTAATCATCGAGACCGACGCCGGTAGTTCGTCCGATCCGGGCGGCCGCGTGTTCGAATTGGATAAAGAGAACAATAATGTCACGGTCAGCTCGCAACCGATCATCATCAACCGGCCCGATCCGGCCGATCTAGTCGTCGACGCCGATTCCATCTCAACGACCGCCGGGACGTTGGTCGCCGGAGATCAAGTGACGATCGCGTTTTCTGTGACGAACGCTCTAAATGCCAACTCGATCACGGGTCGATGGGCCGATGCAGTCTACCTGTCCAGCGATGGCGTTTGGGACATCAACGACGTGCGGCTGGGACACGTCAATCAGACGACTCGCATCCCGCAATCCGCTCAACACGATCCCCTGGATCCCGGTGAATCCTACACGGCGATGTTGACCGCGACGCTTCCTCCGGTCCGTGCCGGCAATTACCGTCTGTTGGTCCGAACTGATATCTTTGACGAAATCCTGGAGGGCACCGGCGAAGGGAACAACCAAACCGTCTCGCCCACGACGTTTCGCGTCGAAACGAAAACGTTGACCTTGGGCGTGCCGCTGGAAACGACGCTCGCCAACGAAGACGTACTGCTGTACGAACTCAACGTTCCGCGTGATCAGACCGTCCGCTTGACGCTGGAAAGCGACGCGGTCGACGCCCTGAATAACGTGCTGGTTCGCTATGACGATGTGCCAAAACCGGGAACCGCAGGCTTCGGCCCGATCGGACCGATCGCCGCCAATGCCACGGTGTTGATCCCGGACACACAACCAGGCCGCTACTACGTCCTGGTACGAAACTCATCCGCTGCGCCCCATTCGCCCCAGAACATCCGCCTGCTGGCCGAATCTCTGCCGCTTTCGATTACCGAGATTGAAACCGATCGCGGAGGCGATGGCCGATTCGTCACACTCAGTGTTCGAGGGACGCAATTCGATCCCGACGCAACGATCAAATTGGTACGCCCACAATTTGGCGAGGTTGAAGCAGAACGCTATGAAGTGATCGATAGCACGCACGTCCGCGCCGTCTTTGATCTGACCGGCCAACCACGCGGACTGTACGACGTTCAGGTGACTAATCCCGATGGGGCAACCGCCCAGTTGCCCTATCGTTTTCTGATCCAACGTGTCATCCAGCCAGAAGCGATCGTCGGCGTCGACGGTCCCAGGGTGTTGCGTCCCGGAACGACCGGTTTTTACAGCGTCAGTGTTGAAAACGCAGGCAACGTCGACGCACCCTACACGGTCTTCCAATTCGGCGTGCCCGAACTGGGAACGAATTCCGGCGTCTTCGGATTGGACTATGTCACCTTCAGCAGCAATCTGCGCGGATCCCCTCCGATCGCCGATCAAGACTCGTTCCTCGCCCAGCCGGCCGTCCCCTGGGCCCGTCTACGCAGCGAAGTCAACACCGACGGTCACCAACTCGCGTCCGGATCGATTCTGGACCTTGCGGCAAGGGACTTTTCGGCGTTTAACTTCTCCGCATCGACCTACCCGGGGTTGCTTCCGTTAATCGACCCCGAAGCTGCATTTGCCGCCCTGCGTGATGAACTTTATGCCCGCTTTCCACAGCTGGAAGGGCAGCTGGAAAACGGTCCCGACGACTTGGACAACATCATTCCGGGTTTGACTGAAACCTGGAAATCGGTCCACGAACGGAACCAAAAGATCGAGTTCGACCCTTGTGACATCATCGCTTTCTCGTTTCACGCGGTTGCTTCGGCGACGCCGATGACTGCGGAGGAGTTTGTCGCCTATCAGTCCGCGAGCGCGGAAACACTTCGACAGGCGATCCTGAACGATCCGGGCGCCGACGGGACCTTGTCGTCGCTGGCAAGCGATGCCCAAGCTTGGGAAACGTTGTTCCTGCAGGCACTTTCCATTAGCGGTGTCCTACGTCCCGAAGACACACCGCCGCCGCCTCGCCAGAATCCGATTGTGCTCAGTCACCTGGCAACACTCAGCAGCGGAATCCTGCTGGGACCGGCCGGGCGAGAGATCGTCGCCGATGGCCAGCTGGTGAACTTCTTCGACAACGTCCGTATCTGGTACGGACACGACGAATCAATGCGTGGTCCCGCCGCGCTGCCGGAATTTGAATCGTTCGATTTGGACCTGACCTATCCGACAGCAACCACCGGATTCAACGTCTATGTCCCGTACGGCCAATGCACGCTGTTGCCCGAGCTGGGCAACAACCAAACCCCGATCAACTTTGATCGATTCTTTGACGCCGACGCAGGTGACACCCAGGCAACCATCGTCGGCCCGATCGGCGCAGGCGCGGAACAATTTGTCCCCTCCGATGCGGATCTGCCGTACACGATCCGATTCGAAAACGCGCCCGATAACAATCTCACCGCATCGGAGATTCGGGTGGTCAGTCAATTGGATCCCAATTTGGACCCCCGAACGTTTCAACTCGGTGATCTTCAATTCGGCGAGATCATGATTTCCGTCCCGGCGGGAACGGCCAGTTTTCAACAAGACTTTGACTTTGTAGCCAGCCGCGGATTTGTGCTCCGAGTCGCCGCCGGGATCGATCAAAGCCAATCCACGGCGAACTGGTTGCTGCAGGCGATCGATCCACTGACGGGCGAATTGCTTTCCGATTCCGGCAACGGAATCTTGCCGCCGCAAAACCTTCAAGACGCCGGGTCGGGATTTGTCAGCTACAGTGTGCGACCGAAATCCGGCAGCACAACCGGATTACAAATCCAAGCCTTCGCGCGGGTGCTGCTCGATGTCGCGGCCCCCCAAGACACGCCGACAGTACGCAATACGCTCGATGCCGTCGCACCACAATCGCAGTTGTCGCTCTCTGCCGTTGGCGCCAGTTCAGGCAACTACCAACTGAACTGGACGACGGCGGACGAAGACGGCGGAAGCGGTGTCGCCAGGACAACGTTGTATGTCGCCGTCGACGGTGGCGATTTTCGAATCATCACCCGCAACGATTTACAATCCCCGAACGCCGAAGTCGACAAGATACTTGGCCAGCCCCAAGGCAACGTGATCTTCGATGGATTACCCGATGCCAACTACGAATTCCTGGCCATCGGACGCGATGCCGCGGGAAACCTTGAACGTCCGGGGTATCTAGCCGGAAGTGGGGCCAACTACGTCGCCATTCCAAATCCCGCGGCAGCAACGGGATCTCGCCAATTGCCTTCCGACGGGGTTGAAGCGCACTTTGATTTACCACGCGTCAGCCGACAAACCGAACAGGATTTGCCTCAATCCCAGCCGACCAGCTCAGATCCGATACATCCGCTGATGATCGAGGCGTTGGCCCAGCACCCATCCAGAATCTCCGCTTCCCATCCGCCAGAATACCAGTCCGTTCTGCGCCCGTTCACCGCCGAGCGTTTTGCGACAGGCATACCGTCCAGTGCCGCCGACATCGCCCCACTGGCGATCGTCGAAATCGCCCCTGACGAGTTTTTGATCAGCGGAGGCGCGGGACGCAACGAGTTGTACCGGGCCGGTTCGTTGGGCAAGACCGCCGAGATCGTTGCGTCCTTTGATCATCCGATTTTTGACCTTGCCCTGGATCCGCAGGGTCGGGTGTGGGCGGCAACCGGTGGCGGTCCATTGCTACAAATTGACCCGACAACGGGCGAGGTCTTGCAGCAAATCGGCGATGGCATCACGCAATCGATTGCGATCGATCCGAATTCTGGACTCATTTACGCATCGACAGCCGGGGGAATCGAAATCTTTGATCCGTCCAGCGGCCGATTCCGATTGCACAGCGAACTGCGGGTGGGCAACTTGGCATTCTCACCCCAAGGCATTCTTTGGGCGGTCAGTTGGCCGAGTCGCAGCACCGTGATTCGCTACGATTCCCTCGCCCGCCCGGAACGCGTCCTGACGAGTCCGCTGCCTTTGGATTCGCTCGCCTTTGGTGGCGCGGGTACCGATCTTGAAGGATTGCTGTTCCTATCGACCAATGATCCGGACGGCAACGCAGCCGGACGCCTGTTGATGATCGAGACGGCATCGCTTGATCGGGTCGTGCTTGCCGACGGCGGCACGCGTGGTGACAACCTGATCACAACCTCCGACGGTCGGGTGCTGGTCGCCCAATCGCACCAGGTCGATCAACTGTCGATTGTCCGACCGCCCAGCGTGATCGCAACCAACCCTCCCCACGACGCGACGGTGGTGCTGCCGATCGGTCAGTTCACGGTGACGTTTGATAGCGACATGTTGACCATGCTGCCGTCCACCATGGTCTCAGCCGATGACTCGTCCGTCTTAAATCGGGACAACTATGTGCTGACCGATGCCAGCGGAGACACCATGTTTCCCACCGCCGTTGCCTACGATACTGTCACCAGAACGGCAACACTCAGTTTTCCGCCCTTGACCGGCGGGCTTTTCACATTGACCATCAAGCAGACGGTTGCCGCAATCGACGGAACACCGCTTGCCGCAGATCACACGATCAGCATTGAAACGCTGGCGGATCTATCAAGAGCCACGCGGCTGGAGTTCTTCAATTCACGATTGCACCGCGGCAGCAACACCATTTCCTACGACGTTTCGATCACAAACGTTACATCACGTCCGCTACTTCTGCCGGTACAACTGAGTTTAGATCCGGCATCAGGTACCGACGGGATTCCGCAAGGTGCGACGCCCGACAATGTCGGGCGCTACCAAGTTGATTTAGCCGACAGCCTACCCGATGGCCGTCTTGATCCGTCGGAAACGATCGTTGGCAGAACGGTCAGCGTCCTGCTTGGCGACGGACGCCGCGCAGACTTTGACCATTCACTGATCGGCACTCCCGCATCCAATTCGGCGCCCACCTTCGATTCCGCTCCCATCCGAAAACTTCCGGTCGGGTTACCCTATCGCTATCGATCGGCGGCCGGTGATGCAGACGGTGACACCGTCCGCTACGTCTTGTACACCGGTCCCGACGGCATGTCGGTCGACGCGGTCACTGGCGAAGTCACGTGGAATCCGTCCATCAATGTTGCCACGGCAGATGTTGTTCTCGCCGCCGTCGACTCGTTCGGCGCTGTCACCCTGCAATCCTATTCGATCGAAATCGTCGGAGCCAATCTGCCGCCGAAATTGGATTTGCCGTACCAACGCATCGATCACAGCGAAGGCGATGTGATTCAACTTCAGCTTGCCGCAATCGACCCCGATGGCGACAAATTGACGTACTTTGCAAATGATTTGCCACCGGGCGCCTCGCTGAATCCCGAATCAGGAGCATTCGACTGGACGCCGGACGCGGATTCATCCGGCAGCTATGACGTAACGCTCGGTGTCACCGACTCGATCGCCACCGTGACCCACAACGTGCAATTCGTGATCCATCAAGTCAATTTGCCTCCCCGAGTCGCGGCCCCAGTCGCACGCGTTGTCAATGAAGGCCAACGGCTACGCGCGAAAATCGTCGCGGAAGATCCCGATGGGGATACGTTGCGATACACCAGCACGCTTCTTCCCGCCGGTGCCACGCTGAACCCGTCAACAGGACAGTTCGACTGGACACCCCAATTCTGGCAAGCGGGTCAATACAAGATTCCGATTGTCGTCCGCGACTTGGACCGCGTGCCATCATTGGAGATCACCGGCGACCCCAGCATTCCAAACGACCCAGCGATTGTTGGCATCCGCTTCGGTCAACACGAAACGCAAGTGACGTTGGCGGTCGATGTGCTACCGCGCAACGGCCCGCCACAATTGGACGAGATCGGAACCTGGCAAGTACAAGAAGGACAATTGATCGTGTTGCAAGTTTCCGGCTTCGATCCCGACAATCCCGACTCGGCGCCGCCACAGCGTGGTCTCGATGGCCTATTGGTCGACACCGAGCGGCAAGAGCACCCGCTGTTCTACAGCGCATCCGGGTTGCCCCTGGGAGCGACCTTTGATGCCGAAACAGCGACTTTCCGCTGGCAAACGACGACCGGGGATGCCGGAACCCACGACGTCACTTTTCGAGTGATCGATGAAGGCGACGTCGAAGACGGTGGCGTTCTTGGGTCACCGAATCGATTCCTCTCCGATGAGGTGACCGTACGATTGCAGGTTGACGAGCGAAATGTGGCCCCCCGGATTGATCCCATCACGAACCATGTGATCGACGCGGGCCAAAATGTCGACATCGACGTTTCGGCGACGGATTCCGATGGAGATCCCATCGCGTTGGTATTGCGATCGGAAGCCAACGGGTTTTCACTACCATCAATTGTCAGCTTTGTCGACAACGGTGACGGTACCGGTCGTGTCTCGTTGGCAACCGGCCGCCAAGACGGTGGCAATTACACACTGACGCTCGAAGCAACCGACGGCAACGGCAATCGCGCCCAACGGCCCTTTGTTGTCTCCGTTCATTCGCCAAACACACCGCCGCTGATTCAGCCCATCGGTGACCGCGTCGCGATCATCGGTCAATCGATTTCCGTCGACGTCCTGGCCTCGGATCGCGATGCTGAATCGTTGTCGCTGCAGATGACCGGTTTGCCACCAGGTGCTTCACTGAGCCAACTCACACCCGGCGTCACCACGATCACCTGGACACCCACCCCGGCAGACGCCGGAACCCTGTCGGTAACCGCCACCGTCACCGATAGCGGAAACGGCGATCCGGGACAGCTTGAATCCGCACAGCAGACCTTCAATTGGATCGTTCGGTCCGCGAACCTCTCTCCCTCGCTGAACGCAATTGACGATCAAGTTGTCGACGAAGGTCAAACATTGTCGTTCAGCGTAGCGGGGACCGATCCCGACAACGACGCACTGCACTACAAACTCGATCCCGGTGCGAGCGGTCTTCCCGACGACTATCAATTCGATCCGATCAACGGAACTTTCAGGTGGACACCCAATGCTTTCCAAAGTGGGGTCTACCCCGGCATCATGGTGCACTCGAGCGACGGATCGGCCAGCGCGACGCAAACATTCTCGATCGAGGTCAACAACATCAATCAGGCCCCGCGATTCGTGGATCTCCCACCGGTGGTCGGCACGGAAAACGTCCCTCTGGAATTCCAGTTGCGAGCCGGCGACCTGGACAACGACTCGCTTGTGTTTCAAGCTGCCGCCGCAACATCGCTTCCGCCGGGGATGCGTCTGAACGCACAGACCGGACGTGTGTTCTGGTTGCCGGGTTTCGCAGATGCCGGCACGTACCTGTTGGCATTTGACGTGTTTGATGCCTACGGTGCAACAGATTCGGCGGATGTCCAAGTGGTCATCGTCGACTCCAATCGCGCGCCGAATGTCGTGGCCCAGGATCGTGTCGCCGTGGTCGGGCAACCGATTCAATTTGACGTCCAGGTTTCCGATCCGGACCAGGAGGACACTCAGTTCTCGTTTGTCGCCGATGCGCTTCCAGAAACTGCGACGCTGGACATTGATACCGGCACATTCAACTGGACGCCGGGTCCGCAACAACTGGGCGAATTCGTGATCTTGCTGAACGTCGGTGACGGCAAAGACGTCACGCGAGTGCCGATGGTGATCGACGTCGTCGCCGAAGCGATCGATCCGATCGTGTCGATCGACTTGACACCCAGCTTTCCCGTTCGCCCGGGCAGCCGAGTCGTGATCAATCCACGCGCGTTTTCCCCCGCCGACATTGTTGAACTAACGATCGAATCCGATGGCAACGCATTGCCACTGGACCAGCGCGGTCGAGCGTTTTTCACTCCGGACGCTCCCGGTCGCATTGTCGTCACCGCAACCGCCACCGACGCTGACGGGCGAGTCGGATCGGCGACCGCGGTGATTCGAGTTCTCGATCCCGCCGATTCGACGGAACCGAACGTGAATCTGGATTCACCGGGACCGAGTGGCAGAATCGAGTCGACCGTATCCATTGAAGGGGAGGTTTCCGATACCAACCTCGATCGCTGGACCTTGCATCTGGTCTCCATCAGCGGACAAGAAGAAGTTGTCATTGCCGAAGGCATCGATCAAATCAACGGTACGCTTGTTTCGTTAGATCCGACGCAGTATCTGGACGGATTCTACGATTTGGTGTTGTCCGCTGACGACATGGGACGACGACGCTCGGTTGCCGTTCAAAGGATTGAGATTCACAGTGGATCGAAGCAAGATCAACTTCTGCAAACGCAAGTTGATCTCTCCGTCGATCTGGGCGGATACCACTTGAATTTGACGCGGCAATATGATCCGCTCCGACGCGCACAATCTTCTTTCGGGCCTGGTTGGACGTGGGCTGGACAAGATCTAAGGGTCCAACATCGTTCGCTCAGCGGTGCGGCCGACGGTTCGCTGCGTCAGGGCGACCGACTCTTTGTTGAATTGCCCGATGGAGACTCGGCCTGGTTTACCTTCGACCCAACGAGCACGGTTTCAACGGCCAATGACGGCACGATCACGTCACGCTTCTACTCGCCCCGCTGGATTCCCGACACCGATTCCGAGTTTTCCGTCAAGACGACAAAGACCACGCTGACAAAGGTGGGTGACCGCTACTTTTCTGCAGCGACCGGTCAGGTGTATGCGCCACTCGAGCGTTATTCATCAGGCATCCCATCGGGAAATACCGTTGAATTGACGACCGCCAGCGGCACGGTCTTGGTCATCGATGTGAATCGCGGGTTGATCCGGCAACGGACCGCGGACGGACAGACGTTGCTGTACCATGACAGCGGCATCAGTCTGGTCGGCGGGCAGACGTTGCGACTGACCCGAGACACGCACGGCCGCGTCGCATCCGCCCGGACCGACAGCAATGAACTGGCCGAGTATGTTTATGACGATGATGGCAGGTTGCATTCGGTTCGTAATCCGAATCTATCACTGCGTTATCTTTATGATCCTCAGGGGCGACTTACAGGAGTCATCAACGACGATTCCGGCCAGGTCTTCCAGTACAGTGACCCGATCATCAGTCGGCCGATCTCGGTGAACTTGGGACCGACGCGGGAGCACATCGCGCGGTCGTATTTCGGCAGCTTGGCAGATGGTCGGACTGATTTGATCGCGATCGAAGTCCCGTCGTCGGAAGTCCGGCGAATGCCCGACGGCCGCTTCTTGATGGGGGTTCATGTCTCGCCGACAGCGGGCAGCGGTTTGGACGTCAAGAATGACTTACTTTATGTAGCGGACATCGATCGCGCGTCGCTGATCAGCCAGGATCGTCTTCCCGACGGCAGTGTATTCTCGATTTTGTCAGTCCACTCGGCCGGCACCCTGTTGCTGCAAGCCAGCGGGCAATCGGGAACCACTGGCGACTATCAAATACAAACCTCTATCATCGGTGACGTCAACTCAGACGGGCTGGTCGACGGGCTGGACACACGCGCCATCGATCTCGCGTTTGGAACGGCGTCCGGCGAATCCGGTTTCATTGCGTCCGCTGACCTCAATCGTGATCAAATCATCGATTCCGTCGACCAACAGCTTGCGGCGCTGAACGTCGGCTTTGTCTCAAATCTGGCCCCGGTGGCTGACGTCAGTTCGGTCATGACACATGTGGATTTGCCGGTTGACATCGACCTGTCCGAGCGGATCACCGACGCGGACTTGGATCCCGTTCGATCGGCAGTGACAAACCCGCAACACGGATCACTGAGTCTATCTGCGGACGGAACGACGGTAACGTTTCGCCCCGACGAAGGGTTCGTCGGACTTGCGACGTTCGAATTGACCGTGTCGGACCCTTGGGGAGACTCCGAAACAGACGTGATCGAAGTCGACGTGAGCGACGCGCCCTTGATCGGGCTCGATCTCGCCGATCGCAAGCTGATGCTCCGGTCCGGAGAACGCCAGCCGATCCAGTTGTTCGGCCAATTCGCCGATCAGGCGGACGTCCCGTTGCCACCCGAATACGTTGACGTGTCGCTGATCGACGATTCGATCCTGCAACTTTCTGCGGGCAACATCGTTGGCCTCCGTGACGGCGCAACACAACTGATTGCTCGTCGCGGAACGATTGCCGCGGCGACATCGGTCACAGTGGGCACGCCCACCACTCCGCTTGACCGTCAGATTTTCGAACTTGGACTCGACGTCTATCCGAAATCCTTGACATTGGCCGTGGGGGACAAAAGAAACTTCCTGGCGGGAACCGACGGCAAGTTTCAACTCGGCGATTCGTCGGTCGGAACCATCTTTGTCTCCGCGGACTCGCAGATTGTCAACGTGGATCGAGATGGATTGGCGACCGCGGTCGCCACGGGAACAACCACCATCACGGTTTTGAATGGTCCAGACGAATTCATCGTGCCCGTCTCGATCGCGCCGATCCAATCGGGTGTTGCCATGGTCGATGCGTCGGGTGCCGCCGTTCAAAGCGCCACCGAACAGCGACTTAGGCTGACGGTTCCACCGGCGCAATTCAATAAACCGACCAGAGTATCGATCACCCCCATCGCCATTAACGACTTGGAATCCGAATCGGGAATTCAGACTGCCATCGGATTGGAACCCGACGGTGCGTTTCGATTGGACCTGGACGGGCAAGTCTTGGACGACCCGGCACAGTTGCAAGTCCCGGTCGACGCTTCCATCGCCGCAGGATCAACGGTCGTATTCTACCGAGCCGGCCGCGCGGTCAATGAGAGCGGACAGTGGGAAGACGCCTGGATCCAGGTCGAAGACGGCGTGGTCGGGGATGACGGCATCGCCCGCAGCGCGTCGCCTCCTTACGGCGGAGTCCGCATCGGCGGCACGTACTACTTCACCGTCTTTGACGAGGAAGGCAACGTCATCATCACTCACACGCCCGTCGTGCCGCAATCCGACGTCAACGTCATCAATTCGGTGCGGCCACTCGGTGGCGGGGCCGGCGGCGGTCCACTGTACGCCATTCAGGCAAATATCGACGCCGGATTCGCCCTTTACAAGGCTCCGCCCGGGACCAGCAAGATGGTCGGCAGTACGATCAGCCCCGAAGGCATCCCGACGGTGGTTTCGGTACTGGACCTCGACATCAACGCCGATCGTACGGCGTCATTTGATATCGTGGTGCCCCCTCCCGTCAGTGCGATCACCGGCCCCGGGGACGCTCCCCAAATCACATCGTTGTCGTATGAGTTTGATCCGGACGATGGCCCGGCGATCACACTTACCGGCCAGCGATTCACCTTTCCAAACCCGAATGCTCCGGCTGACCGTCGGATCGGTCGCGAAATTGACGACCTGGAAGTTCAATTTCACGAGCTTGGTTCGACTCTACCGGTGGTTGGAACGGTTTTGTCTGGATCAACCGCTGATCAAGTTCGCGTCCGAGTGCCCGACGACGTCATCTTGGGGCAAAGTCGCATCGTGGTCGCTCGTCCACAATATGAAAACGATGATTTGGATCGATGGGACCGGCTGGTTTACAAGTACAGCAACCCGGTCGACGTTCCCGTTTCGACCGACTACGTGTTTGCACCGCTGGGAATCCAAGGATCGACCGAACCGCGGGTTGCAGTTATCAACTCGGCATCCACCATCACCGATTCCGGTGGAAACACGGTGCCGAACCCCAACGTCAACGAGTTGACGGCTCTTGTTCCGATCGGCGTGCAATCACGTGACGCCTTTGTCGTCCAGCAGGGATCCGGGGCGACGTTCGTCGGCAGCCAAGGATTAGACGAACGACGCAATGGACCGGAATTTGAACAGGGAAGTCTGAATCATTTCTATTTGTCGATCGACGGCAATGAAAACCGCCAATTGATTCAAGAAGCACTCGAAGGCAGCCTGCGTCAAGAAATTGACGATGCCATCCGAGCAGGACTGCAGTCACGGGTCGATGCGCTCGGAGCGATGTTTGAAGCGATCGAACCGATGCTGGATCACTTTTTGAACGGCGACCGCAGCAGCGTGGTCTATCCGCACGCGGACCCTGCAGTCGCTGATCCGAACCGTACCGGATTCGTGACCACGTACCTGGATGACCTGGGCGTCATCGGGACCGAATTCGACCGCTACAAAACGGAGTTGGATGCCGAACTGAATCGACGTGCCGCCGAGGGACGCATTCACTTCGGTGAAATCTCCGTCGACCCGCAGGTCATCGATCTCTCTGGCCAAACCCAACACCCCATCTTGAACGTCGTTCCTGGTGAATTCGAGAGTATTCGTGCCCGTTTGGATCACTTTGTCTTGACGGTCGACGACGCGACACGGCGACTGCAGTACCAATCCGATTTGACGTTTGAACTGTACAATGATTTTGGGTATGCCCTGGACGACGTCTCCGATCCGCTGGGTCGCTACGCCGCCGCCTTCAGCGCACTGCAGAGCGGCGACTTAGGTTCCTTCAGAGACTTTGTGCTAACGTACGGCAGTGACCAACCCGAAGCCCTGTTGCATTTTCTGCAACGTGTCGGCATCGTCAAACCGTACTCTCTGCGATTCGACGTGACGCAGTCGATCTCCGGTGTTCTGGATGCCACATTCGATGGCCCGATCATCACGACCGACGGTCGGTCCAATCCCCGCTGGGCGGAAGTCACGCCGGACCATTCGATGGCATTGGTCGCAACGGAGTTCCCCGCCGGAATCGCGGTGATCGATACCGTCACGCTGCAGCAAAAGGACTACTTTGACCTGCCTGACGTCGCCTCGCCGTTTGCGATCGCCATAGGCGACAACGGATTGGCATATGTGTCGGATGAAATCAATGACCAGATCTATGTCGTCAACACCAATCGTCATGCAACCAATCGGGGTTTGATCGGAACAATCTCCTTCGCCAGCCTTCGTGATGGACCGGCAAGTCCCGATTCCGTCTTCGGTGGCCGAGGTCTGGATCTCTCGCCCGATGGCCGATACCTGGTCGTCGCCGCGCCCAAGTCACGCCTGTTGTACGGCGTCGACTATCCCGGACGCATCATCGTGATTGATATCGATCCGAACAGTGCGACTCGGTTCCAGCCGCTGCAGATCAATGGCAACGACGTTTTGAATGTCGGCGACGACACGAACGATGTCGTCGCGACCGGGCGTCCAGGGGAGTTCTTGATCACCAATCGGAAATATGATGCTCAAGGCGTCCAAAGGATTCAATTGTTGGATACCGGCCCGGGAAGCGTCGGGGCACTCGTGACCGAAATGCCCGGCGGATTCGGGCTCGGCGATCGCAATGACGTATTTGACGTCAACAATGCGTCGGGAATCGATGTGCTGCCGGCGAACTCCCTCGGGTTCTCCCACGCCACGTACGCCTTCGTCGCCGCATTCAACCGGCCGATTCTGGGAGTCGGTGCCAACGACCCCAACGCGTTCGAAATCGACTTGAATGGGACGCCGACGTTCAACGTGGCCGGCGGAAACGTGGCGATCGTTCGCTTGGATCAAAACGGAACACCCACGGTCGTTGCAGCAACGCGTCAAGTGCCACTCGCATTCCCGCAAAATGTCGTTTTGTCATCGGACAAGCGATTCTTGCACGCGTCCTATTCCGGCGCGACGTCGGTTTTTACGTTCGATGTCACCGAAATGGTCCGCACACTCGAGGATTCCTCCTCGGCTGACCGATTGCAATTCAAACCCATCGAAGAACTGAATTCGGCGATCGTGGACGCACCGGCGCGGTCCAACTATCGCTTCCAAATGATCTGCAACCCGAACGGTATCCAAGTCCCTGACTTGGCAGCGTTTACGTTCGTCACGCAAGACCTGGAGACCTGTGAAATCCCGACCACGGCCGAGGACCGCCGTGCAGTCGGTGGCCCGGTCAGCATCGACGGTCGACCGCGCGGTTTGGGGACCAAGGACGGTTTCCAAATTCTGTCTGTCAACACGTCGGGCCGTATCAACGAGAACGAGGAAGCAACCGCCGTCATTCGTATCAACCGAGATGGCCGCGGTGGGACCATCGAAGGCACGATATCCTGGGGAACCGATCGACACGGTGACAAGATCGAGGAATCGTTCATCTTCCCAAGCGGACAGTCCGAAGTCACGCTGCGGCACCGCTATTTGGATGACCCAGCGTCTGGGATTCCCGACACCCACTTGGTCGAAGTCGCCATCGCCGGGCAACGAGCACTGGCATATTTGACCGTCGAAAACGTCGCACCAACGATCAAGTTGCCCGGCGACCAATCGCGGTTTTCTGTGCCGCCGGACAACATTTCCCGGCTGGATTTGCACTACGACGACGCCAGTCGCGAAGATGAGCTGCGGGTGTCGATTGATTGGGGCGATGGAACTGTAGAAACCGACATCGAGCTTCCACGTGCCGATGGGATCGCGACGACGAACGAACGAAAGATCATCGAACACGACTACACCGATGCGTTGGCCGCCGGTCGCAGCACCGCCGACCTGGGATCGATCCGCGTCTATCTGTTTGATGATGATGGCGGTTCGAACCAAATCGAACTGATCCCCGGATTGAACGTTGATGGTCAAGACACAATCTTGCGAACGCATGCGCATTTGTTGAACGGCACCAGTTGCCCGGAAGAGGGCCGATTCAACTTCAGCGTCAACCAGCACTCCGAGGTGACGTTGACCATTGCGGGACAAATCGTTGTCGGACAAACGCTTCGAAAAGCCGGCGATGACTCGTTTTCGGTCGTCGTCGACCGCTTCGAGGACTACCAGCTGCAACCGGGAGCCTATTTCATCGACATTGCACCAACCGGCGTTCTTGCCGATCCGGGTGAGTATCCGTTCGAGTTGACGGCAACCGCGGTCGCGGACGGCATGGTCGATACCGACAGCGGGACCATCGTCCACGAAGTGATCATCGACCATAGCTTGCCGGTCGGGCACACCATCGTCAAAGGCGTCGATCTGTGGGACGGGCACCTGGTCCATAGCAGTCAGGACTTCTCGCTGCCCGGACGCGGACTGTCGCTTGATTTCAGTCGCACTTACAGCAACAGCGGATCGTCCTCCGAAGGTCCCCTGGGGGCCGGGTGGACACACAGCTACAACATCCGATTGGTCCAAGACGCATGTGGAACGTTCACCGTCATCGGCGGCGAAGGGACCGGAAACGCATTCACCGCAATGAATGATCCGATCGACGTCGACAAAGCGACATTGTTCGGATTGGACAAACCCGACCAGGCGCACTTCTTTGAGCCGCAGATCGGTTACCACTCCACACTCGTTCGTCCGGATCCGGATCGACTCGATCAGTTTGACTTCTATACCAAGTCGCACAACCGTTATCACTTCCAACGTGTGATCGGACGTGATCGCCCCGGTGCGGCCCAGCAAGTCGAATCGACTCGCGAGTATCAAATTCGATTCATCGAAGAGCCCAACGGGAACCGGATCACGCTGTTGTACGACGCCGACGATCCAAGACTGACTCAATTTCCGGCCGCAATTGTCAACGTCGTCGATAACGATCCGACCACGCTGGACGCCATCGTCGACTCGTCCGGCCGGGCGTTGTTGCTGGACTATATCACGCAACCGGGGCAAAACGAATTTGGGATTCAGCGGATCTCGCGAGTCAGCGGCTTCGACCCGACATCCGCCCGGCACGACTTGTTGGGATTGAACATCATCTACGGCTACGACGACGAAGGCAATTTGATCGATGTGACACGCCTCGGAGACAACGACGAACAAAACGACACACGGTCCGAGCAATACAGTTACACAACCGGGGTTCCCGACGCGCAAAAACATAACCTGCTCAGCTACACCGACCCCAACGGCAATCAGACGACGTACGAGTATTACCAGGACACCGGATTCGGCGGCATGCCCATTCCCGGCGCCACGGGTTTCTTCGGCATCTATCCGTATGAATTTGTCCGATCGATCACCGAACCTGCGGGCCTGACGCCGGATGACCAAGGAGATTCGGAAGCCATCACCCAGTTTTCCTACGACATCACCGCCAAGACACGAACGGTCAGCGATGCCCGTTCACCGCGCCTGTCCATCGCCCCCACGGTCTACACGCTCAATGACTACGGCGCGACCACGCGGATCGTTGAACCTCTGGGACGAACCACCGAAATGACGTGGTGCCTGCCGGGGTCGGAAGACGTGGTCGCCTGTCCCGGCAGCTCCTCACGTCCGGGGATCGATGTGCTGATGACCTCTAAAACCGACGCCCTGGGCCGACGGACGGAATACATCTACGACGACCTCGGCAATCTTCTTGAGGAAACCATCGTGTTTGACGCCGCAACAGGCCAGCAGCACATCGAGGGAGTCGTCGACACCGCCGGCGCGGCCGTCCAAAACGTTTCCACGTCTTACACCTACGACCGCCTGTACAGCAAGCAAACGTCGCGCACTGACGCGGAGAACAACACGACCACGTACGTCATCGACCCAAATAACGGCAACTTACTCGAGATCGTCGATGCAGTCGGAAACCGCACGCAATATTCCTACGCGAACGTCGCTGCCTACGATGGCATTTATGGCCCCGGCGACCTGATCATGGTTGCTGACCCACGAACAGAAGCCACTCGTTTCGATCGCTACGATCCGTACGGCAACGTCGTGCAGTCGTCTGACCCTGAAGGCAATCAAACCACGTCCGTCTACGACTCACGCAGCCGTCTGCAGCACCAATTTGACACTTGGGGCCATGACGTCACGTACCAATACGACGCCTTGGACCGCATGGTCCGTGAGACAAAAACCGACACGCTCTATGGCCTTGCGGCTCAGACGATGGCGTACGTTTTTTCACCCAAGGGCGAACTATCGGAAATCACCGATGGGCTCGGTCAAGTCACCACGCATCACTACGATGGCTTGAATCGCAAAATCGAAACCGTCGAATCAGAAATCGTTCAAATCGGCGGAGCATCACCGACCTACTCCGACCGATTTTTCTACGACGAAAACAGCAACTTGGTCAAACAGATCGACGCGAGGGGCGTGACGCGCACACACACGATTGACGAATTGGGGCGCACCACGAAGACCGAAGTGGCCGGAAACTACTCCGCATCACCAGACGGCGTCGACGGAGTCATCTCTGAAACCAGCTATGACCTGATCGACAATGTGACCATGTCGAAAGATCTACACGGAAACCCGACCACCTACAAGTACGATGCACTGTACCGCGTGACCGAATCCTCGCTCCCGTTCCCCAGCGCTGTCATCGACACCGGCTACGATCTGGTCGGAAATAAGGTCCGCCAAACCGACGCCAATGGGAACCCGACGACGTTTCAGTACGACGACATTTATCGATTGCTAGTCCAGACCGATGCCCTGGGGAACTCCATCACACGCGTGTACGATCCCAGCAGCAATGTGGTTTTGGAGACCCATGCCAGCGGCGGAACGACGACGTACAAAATTCAATTTGACGATGGTGTCGCAATCGCCGATGGTCTGAACCGACCGACCACAAAGACGGAAACAGTCTTTCTCGGTGATCCGACCGCCGGCGCGACCACGATCGATTACGTCACCAGCTACGAATACGATGACGCAAACAATCGCACTATCATCACTTCACCCCGCGGAAACGACTCATCCGACCCCGTCGGCGGACAAACCGAAATTCGCTTCGATGGGATCGACCGTCAGTATCAAGTCACCGAAGATTTTGGCGAATTGGGTTTCGTGACGACGTTTCGCTATGACGCGAACGGCAACCAGCGATCGATGCAAGACCCGCAAAACGGCGACGAAGACGTTGTCATCGTTTATGACGGTTTGAACCGGCCGATCTTCAAACGGTATCCACACGGCTTGACCGAAACATTCAACTACGACGAAAACGGCAACTTGATCGAACGGGTCGATCGCCGGGGAATCGTCTTCCGCAACACTTACGACAACCTGAATCGGCCGCTCGAACAAATCGTCAAGGAGAACATTACCGCCTTTGGCGACTTGACACTGATGGAATACGTTTACGACGACGTCGCCTCCGGGCCCACGGGTGCCTACAACGTTACGGAGTTTGATGCCAACCGCAATCGCTACGTCAAAACCTATGATGCGCTGGGGCGGATCGCACGAATCGACGATCCCGATCCGGGCAGCGGGATCGTGATGACTTACGACGGCGTCAACAAACGCAGCGAAACCGACAAAATGGGACAGCGCGTTGACTTCGCCTACGACTCGATCAATCGCCAGATCCTGGTCCAGGAATTCGACGCCGTCGGCACCCTACAATCGTCGCTGTCGACCGACTATCAAGACGATCGGCTGCGCGTGGCCAACACCGATCGACGCGGCATTGAGACGATCAGCCAGAATGACTCGCGCGGTCGTCAAATTCAACTCTCTCGCAAGCACCCCGGTTTGACCGCGGAATATGGCGCCGACGAAATCATTTTGGAGCGTTATCAGTACGATGGCGACGACAACCCGACACTGTTTGTCGATGCCTTGGGCAACCAAACTCGCTCGGTTTACGACGGCGCCGGTCGCAGCGTTTCCGTCACCGAAGGCTTCGGATCCGACGTTGAAGCGACGACAAGATTCACCTACGACAACGTCGATAACGTTCTGTCCGTCCAGGACCAACGCGCCTTCGACGGGGGAT
Organism: Stieleria maiorica; assembly: GCF_008035925.1. Classification (NCBI taxonomy): domain Bacteria; kingdom Pseudomonadati; phylum Planctomycetota; class Planctomycetia; order Pirellulales; family Pirellulaceae; genus Stieleria; species Stieleria maiorica. The sequence continues at coordinate 4,237,102 of NZ_CP036264.1, read as the reverse complement.
GGTTTGATGTCGTCAACGCCTATGACAACCTGTATCGCAACATCTCCACCACCAATGGAGAAGACGAGTCGACGGTCAGGGAGTACGACGGAAACGATAATTTGATCCGGATGACCGAGCCGAAGGGTGACGTCTACTCGACGCGATTCACCTACGACGAACTCAACACCCTCACTTCCGTCAACGAATTCCGCATCGAGGCCAACGAACGACCGGTCGGTGGCGTCACTCGATACCTGTACGATGCCAACCGCAATAAGATTGCCCAGCAGGATGCCAGTGGGAACTGGGTCACCTTTGCCTACGACGCGCTGAACCGAATGACCGACTTGTACCAGAGTTTACTGCCGGGCAATCTGGGTGCCGGTACGACCCGGTCTGGGTTTGACGCTTCCGCCGCTGCGGGTGCGAACGCACTTCATTGGCAGTTCGAGTACGACCTGAACAGCAACCAGTCGAAAGTTGTCGACGCGATGGGACAACAGGTCGACACAGACTTCGACTATTTGGATCGACCGACGCAAGTCGCCTACACATCGCACGCCGCCCCAGGGCTGGATTTTCAGATGCAATCGGTTTCGTATGCCTACGACCCCAACAGCAACCCGATCGGCGTCTTGGAAACCAAACGAGTTGCCGGTTCGGAAATCGTCGAACAATACACGTACACCTACGACCACCTGGACCGGTTGACATCGTCGGAAAACTATGACGAAAAGCTGACGTCGTACACGTACGACGTCCAAGGAAACCGGCGATCGATCGTCGATCCCGACGGGATTCCAACCACGTACGATGCTTACGACGAACGCAACCGGCTGACCGACGTGACGACCGAAGCCGGATTGACGACGTACCAGTATTGGCCTGACAACCTGCTGATGCAGACCACCTATGCCAACGGGACAATCGCCGACCGCAGCACGCAAGACGCCTACGACCGCGCCGATCGCCAAACCCGAATCGTCAATCACAGCGGCGATCCCGCCGATCCGATCTCGGAGTTCATATACGTCTACGATGACAACGGCAACCGTACCAGCCAAATCGAATCCCATCGTGAAATCCGTGGCGGGACGGCGGAAACAACCGCCTACCGTTTCGATGCGCTGAATCGACTGATCGAAGTCAACTATGGACCAAACGGTACCAATGGCAGCACCAGGTACACGTACGCGGCTAACGGAAACCGATTGACGGAAATTGGACTGGACCCGGTCGACGCCGCGACAGCGATCGATCGCACCTACCACTATGACCGCATCAACCGCTTGTGGGCGATTGAAAACGCCATCGACAACACACAGAGCGTCGCCTACGCCTACGACGACAACGGCAATCGGACCAGCAAATCCGTCGGCGAAATTGTCGTGACGATGACCGGTTCGGGCAACCCGATCGTCGCGGTCATCTCGCCGAGTGCCCAGTACAGTTACGAATACGGCATCCGCGACGAACTGCTATCCACCGTCGACGTCACCACCGGAACGCCGGTGCGTTTTGACTACGATCATGCCCGGATGCGTGTCAAAAAGCTCGCCATCGACCCCAACGACGCACAGCAAACCTTCACGACCCACTATTTGTACGACGATTCGGCAACGCTGCTGGAATACAACGCCAGCGGCGACACGACGATCAAATACAACTACGCTTACGAGCTTCTCTCCCTGGTCGCAATCGATCCCGCCGGCAGCGTTGACGCCGCGGACCGCGAAAGCCAATTCTACCTTCGCGACGGTCTGGGCAGCACATCCGACCTGACCAATGAGTCCGGGGCGATTCAGCGGACTTACATCTATGATGCCTGGGGCGAGCTACGTCAATTGGACGCGTCGGGCGCGGCACTCTCGTTCGGCTCCTCGGCAAACCCCAAACAATACACCGGCCACTACAAAGACGACGAAACCGACCTGCACTACTTCAAAGCGAGGTACTACGACGACGACATCGGCTTCTTCATCACCCAGGACCCCTATCACGGAGACATCAACACGCCACCGAGTCTGCACCGCTATCTCTATGCGTACGCGAACCCACTCAGATACGTTGATTTGCTCGGATATGAAAGCAGCGAAACAAATTGGGAGAGTGAACCCGGTGGCCCGAGGTTGGAAACTCACGTTTCCTCTCCCGAACCGGGAAGCAGACCGAAGACCATTGACCGAGAAACTTCTAAACCGCCAGGAAGTCAACCGAAAACAACCACCTCGATTGACGAGGAACCAATCAAGGGGACCGTGCGTTTGGGACAAGGAACGATCATCTACCTTAAAACACCGACGATAACAAAGAAAAATCCGAAATCGCCGAAAGTCGTGACTGAAAGCAATCAGTCGACGCGCGAGCAAATCACATCTCCAATATTTCAAACCGAAGATGAATGGCGGAGTGCGGTCCGAAAAGCAAAATCGAATCAGGAATTGCAATCTCTTGCAAATTCACTTCCACAGTCTCTGTCAGGCTACGACAGCATGATCAAAGTCGGTGTTGCGCTTAGCAATCGATTCTATGAACTTCAGGGGAAGAAGGCCCCCGGGCTCGTCTTCAAATTATCTGCAACGGGTGAATGGAAGGCTAGCGACGACCATTCGGTCGGAGGTTCCCGACCAATACGCAAAGTCGGAACCGCGAAAATCATTCGATACGGTATGTCGATAGAGTTTCGCGACATGGCGCTCGAAGACGCAAAATCGTCGGTAAGCTATAAGGAAGAAGTCAAATTAGGGGGAAAGGCGGGCGAAGTAAAATTCTCAACTGAATTCAAAAAGAACAAAGTTGTTTGGGGCGCCGACGTAGCAAGACCTATCGGTGACAAGACGAAAGCCAAACTAGATCTTCGCGTCGCCACTACTCAGGATAACCTCGTTGATTCCGTAGAAGTGCGACTCGGCGGTCAACGCGAATTGAAAAAGACCAAAGTCTCGATTCAAGCGACACTTGGCGCGGAAGTCGGGAAACCCGCCATGTCGGGCGGAGCGCGCGTCAAAGTCGAACGAGGAACTGGCGCGATTGTTCTGCAAGGCAAAGCGAGTTTCTACTTTCTGACGCCAGAACATGCGCGCGACGCACTCTATGGAACGGGCATAGTAATGCCGAATCCGGGAGATCGCAACAGAGCAAAACAACGCGGAACAGTCATTGGCAGAGGGGCCGATCCGATCCGAAACGAAGATGTCAGCACTACGCTGATTTCGGAGGCCCTAAATCCTTGGCTGTCAACCGATATAGAACTTCCACCGAAGGCAGTCATATTCATAGTCGATCGATTGCCCGATAATACACTGGCTGAAACAGTCTCGATTGCATCTGGATTATCGTTGGTTGCCATTGATGACGATGGCATTGGCATTGGCTGGCACACAGAGGATTCGGAAGCTTGGCCAGTACAGTCGGAACAGACTCCAGAACCACTTCTTAGCCGCTACGATCTCTTGACCGTGCTCAGCCATGAACTCGGGCACGCCCTGTACTTTGTTGAGGATATCCACGACGAACAAAAAAATCATGAGCTGCAAGGAAGGTCAGATGATGCGTTAATGAACGCATTTCTCTCTCCAGGCAGAAGGCGTTACCTAACGCAAAAAGACCTTACATACATTTCGGCAAAAGACAATTCACCCGCAATTCCGCCATTTGATTCTTCTGATCCACCGCTGGCTACACTTGCGATTCGCGATGCGCATCACGCTAGGAATGCCATTCTTATAGGCGAACCGGAAGCAAGCACGGTTCATTCTGGGCCAATTCAACTTTCAGAACGCACGGCAGAGGCGGTTTCAAGTTCCCTAGTATTGAGTGTCCCGACTGACGCCGCTTCATTGACGGTGACGATTGATAAGGTCGAACTTTTTCAATCTGTGGGCCGCGCGCAGGATGCATTTCAAATCTCACTCTTCAATCAAGCATCCGACGCTAGTATATTCCGTTTGCAAGATCTCAGCTTAACTGACTCACTAGTGAACCTACAGGCCGACGGGACGGTCTATGCGGCTGAAGTTGTAAGAAGTCGTGACGCGGGTGACATTGATTTCAATCCTGAATCACTTCCAACGACCATTTCGATTGATATCAGCTCGATCCCAGCCGGCACGGAATTGTTGCTGTCATTCGACCTACTCGGATTCGGCGAGTCCGATAGCTCGGTTACAATCTCGGACATCCGGTTCGACACCGCGACCATGGAAGGTCAGGTCGTCGGTCGCCATCTGTTCTACAACCATTCACAGTTCGATGGGTTGGATGCAACGGCCAATGCTGCAGATGACCTGGCGATCCCACCCGATAAAAACCCGCTGCTGGCCGGCCAACTGGCGGGCGTTGAGAACGTCTCGAATTACTGGCGGGGGATCAACGGGATCTTTGTCGACGTCGAGAATCTTCCGGGGACGCCGACGGCCGATGACTTCGTTTTTCGAATCGGGAATGACAGCGACTTGACGACCTGGTCCAGCGCTCCAGCGCCCGCGGCGGTCAACGTCCGCGGCGGGGCCGGTCAGGGCGGGTCCGATCGCATCAGTATCACCTGGCCGCACCAGTCCATCGCCAACAAGTGGCTGGAAGTCCGCATGCTGGCCAATGAGCGAACCGGATTGGCGGCGGACGACGTGTTCTACTGGGGCAGCGCGGTCGCCGACACCGGGGACTCCGCCTTCAACACCTTCGTCAACTCCGCCGATGTCACCCGAATCGAAGCCGGTTTCCGAGACCTCTCCGATCCCGCCCCGCTGGATGACGTTTTTGATCTTAATCGCGATAGGATCGTCGACACGACCGATGTGATGATCGCTCAGGCAAATTTGACCGGTTTCGCCAGAGACCTGAACATCATCCGCCCCGGCGATTTGAGTTTCAATTACGACGTGAACGAGAGTGGCGAGGTGTCGCCGCTGGACGCGCTGCTGGCCATCAACTATCTGGCGGTCGCTGCGGAAAATCCACCCCTGGTGGATCCGCCCGCGGCGGAAGCGCCGGACGACAACCGAATCGGCGTCGATGCCGTACTGACACTGCGTGACTATCTAGACACCTACGACGTCGACGGCAGCGGCAGTGTGTCTCCACTGGACGCCCTGCTGGTCATCAACCGCATCGCGTTGGACGCAGAGGCGGCCGACGCATCTCTGATGCAACTGCTGACCGAATAAGCCTGGAATTTGAGATCTGAAATAAGACACTGCGTCAGGCAGTCCGTCCGAAGATGGAATCAGGCCCTCGTTCGGGCTAATAGTTCCGCTCATAGTTCCGATGCGAACAAACGCACCGCCGTGGCGAGCGTCGACCGCACGCTGGATCGATCGGTCGTGCCCCTTTCGCAGCCGTCGGCCAGTCCGGTGTACCAATCGCTGACCCGCTGAATCGTCTCGCGATCGTGAACCAACACCGACAATTCATAATTCAGAAAGAACGATCGCACATCGAAATTCGCCGATCCCACCAATGCAACCAGATCATCAACAATGCCGATTTTGGCGTGAACCATGCGGTCCGGATAACGGTGCACCTTGCAGCCCAATTCGATCAGATCTTTGAAATAGTCAAACCGGGCGTAATCCACCGGGCGAAGATCGCTGACCTGGGGCACCAAAACCCGAACATCGATTCCGCGCCGACACGCCAATTCCAACGACCGCATCGCGTTGGGCGGAGGAACGAAATAGGGTGTGCAAATCCAAAGACGCTCGGTCGCATGATGAATTGCGAATTGCCAAAAGTCATCCAGAATTTCCTCGGGACCATCGGGTCCGATCGGCATGACCGTCAATCGCGAAGGGTTCGCCTCGTCGCACGCTGGCCCCTGTTCATATTCACACTGTGAAAGTTCCTCTCCGGTCTGAAACGTCCAATCACTGCAAAAAACGGATTGCAATTGCGACGCAGCGGGCCCTTCGATCAATAGACTTAGATCGACCCAGGTGTCATCATCGGGTGAACTTGTGATCTCATCCTCGACGATGTTTGCCCCTCCCAGTATCGCCCGTTTTCCATCGGCGACGGCCAGCTTCCGGTGATTGCGAAAATTCAAATAGGCCAATCTCGTTAGCCTGGACATCCGTTTGAAGCGTGCGGCTCGTCCTCCCGCGGCGCGAAGAGCCTCAAGTTGCTCTTCGGCCAACGCAAACGATCCAAAACCGTCAACCAACAAGCGAACTTCGACGCCATCTCTCGCCTTTTTGCACAGCCGATCCACCACCGCGCGGCCGGTGTCTTTTTCGTCCAAAATGAAGGTCATCACGTGTATCGTTTCACGTGCCCCATCGATCAACTCCATGAACGCGTCTCGCACTTCGGCCGGTCGGCTTAGCAGTCGCACCTTGTTGCCGGTCGTCGGCGGTCCCAGTTTTCGCGCCGAAAGCATTCGCTCCACCACATCGCGCAAGTCGCACTCGGCGCCTGGGATGGACGGCAGGTCGACGAGATCGCGTTTTTCGTGCTCCCTCGAAATCTTGCGTCCCCCCAACCACAGGCACAGAATCAATCCGATCGGCGGCGACAATAGGATCAAACCCAACCAGCCGATCCTGCCGATACTGTGCCGCTGCTCGTTGCGGATGATGGTCATTGCCACGATCGACAGGAAAGCGCCCGCTACGGAACTGAGATAGGCGACGATCCAGATCATGTGGTGCTCTTGATACTCTCCGTGAAATTCGACTGCTCATCATGGCAGTCCGATCATTTTACGTTAAACCTTCGGTACCGGCCCATCAACAGCATGTGGACGGCGTAGCACATCAGTCCGAATCCGGTGATCCCGATCAGAATCTTCCCATAGGTCTGGGCGGCAATCGCGGCCAAAGCGTCGCTCATCCCGGCGATCTCGCCGTCAGACGTCCCGCGGATGGCAGACATCACGATGAATCCGCCGATGATTGCGAACGCAATGCCTCGCGTGCTGATTCCCGTCCGGCCGGCGTGCAATGCCAATTTGCGGGTCGTTTCCCCCATCGCCGAAAGGTCGTACTCGGTCATAAACTTGGCCCGATACGCCTTGTAAAAAAAGTACAATGCGACCGCAATTGTGATCACCCCCGCCACTGCCAGGGCGATGCGTCCCAACGTCGAATCAAGCAACGGGCTCGCCGCACCATCCTGCGAACCACCGGCTCCAGACGACCACCCCAACGCCAGCGAACCGGCAAAGCCTCCCAAACTCAAGTAGGCAATGCCGCTGACCAAGTAGCCGATTCGCTTGCAGACACCTTTGGTACCATCACCCACGCCATCGGTATCCTTGCCTGCCTGAACCGCTCGCCAGACGGAATAACCAAGTAGCCCGATCGTTACCAATCCCAGCAACACGCGACCGTAGGGCTGCTGACCAATTTCTCGAATCGCGTCGCGAGCCCCCGCGATCTCCCCGCCGGCGCCAATGGCCAACTTGAACGCGAAAAAGCCGATGATGAAATAGACAAGGCCCTTGGCAAAGTGACCGAAACGTCCCAAGGTTTCGATCCAAGAGGGGACCTCGGGCATGGAACGAGTCTGAAAACCATGCCACGTCGAACTTTTAGAATCGGATGCAGAAGGGTTACGGCGCTGGGCCGCCGGGCTGCTAATCGGCATGGAACGGTCTCCGCTGGAAGAGGAAAGGTGCAGTTGCAGGTGGGCTCGGATTCTGATCGCCCCCGCTGGAATCACGTCGACGCAACCATCATGCCAACCACCAACCGCGCGACGTCATTACGCCTCGAATTCGCCGGATCCGACCACGTGGCTGCGAGAACTTCATCGGGAGCTTCGGTTTTCAATGCGAGACAAGACGAAGCATCTCGGCACATCGTTTGCTCCGGTGATCTACAATCATTGCACGACGACCAGTCTGGCCGTTTTGCGACCGACTGTGCGTCGACCGCTTCTTTCCTCGACACGCCTTTTGACATTTCAACGATGACGGACGAGCTAATTTGCGGCGATTTGCCTGACGAAGCGATCGAAGAGCTTCGTGAAGCCAAACGAATCTTGGAACACCACGGCATCGCCGATCGACTGACCGAATTGGTCGGGGCGCCGATCACCGCGTCACTCAAAATGTTGCCCGATGTCGCTGAGAAAACACTGCACACCGCGATCGACCGCTCCCTCCGTGTGGCCCTGGACGTCGCACTGCGGACGCTCGGCGAGCATTCAATCGAATCTGGGAAACCCCGACTGTTGACTCACAAGCTGTTGGCGGGAATCAGTGGCGCAGCAGGCGGAGCGCTGGGCGGCGCCACCATCGCCGCCGAGTTGCCCGTTTCCACGGTTCTGATTCTGCGCAGCGTGGCCGACATCGCCCGTAGCGAAGGCGAGGATCTTTCCAGTGTGGAATCACGACTGGCCTGTTTACAGGTCTTTGCCCTCGACCCCGGCAAGGGCTCGAAGGTCGACGATGATACAGAAATCGGCTACTTTGCGGTTCGAGCCGCGATGGCCAAACAGATCCGCGACGCATCACAGCACATCCTTAAAAACGGTGTGGCGGACAATACCGCACCGGCCCTGGTCAAATTGATCAGCCAGATCGGCAAGCGCTTCGGCGTGGTGGTCAGCGAAAAACTGGCCGCGCAAGCAATTCCGGTCATCGGAGCGATCGGCGGCGCGCTGATCAACAGCTACTTCATCGATCACTACCAAGATCTTGCACGGGCACACTTCACGATTCGCCGCCTGGAACGCGTTCACGGCGAACCAATCGTCCGTGAAGCGTACGGTGCGCTGCGGTAAGTCGAGGATCCTTCGTCATGATTCACCGATCCACCGGAGTGATCGATCGGGTGTTGCGGGTTCACAGCTCATGATGACGCGCCGGATTGGCGGATCATCTGACTGACCAGACGCAACAACTTCTTCGCATCGATGGGTTTGGACAGGTAGTCATTGCAACCAGCCTCCAAGCATTTATTCATGTCACCCTGCATTGCGTCAGCGGTCAAGGCGATGATCGGTGCCCGGTATCCGATCGCCCTCAGTTTTCTCGCCGTCGAATAGCCGTCCAACTTGGGCATCTGCATGTCCAGCAGGACCAAATCGGGGCAACTTCCGTTACCCAAGCAATCACTGACGTGCTCCACGGCCAACAGGCCATCCTCGCACTCGTCGACGACCGCCCCCGCACCGGTGAGAATACGCTTGCTAAGAAAACGGATCTCTCTACGATCGTCGACGACCAAGACCCGGCAGGAGAGTTCGATCGGAGATTCATCTTGCGTGGACGCAGCCCCTTCCGCGTCTGATTGGCTTCCGTCCTGTTGGTCCCAATCCGAAGCGTCGACTTGGCCGGTCGCCACGCTAACCGAAAACGTGCTGCCGACGCCTTCGGTACTCCGGACCGAAATGTCCCCGCCCAACATTTCAGCCAGTCGTTGGCTGATCGCCAGCCCCAACCCCGTGCCACCGAAATTACGGGTGACGCTGGTGTCTCCTTGGGCAAACGGATGAAACAGCCGACGGAGTTGTTGGTCGGGGATCCCGATTCCGGTGTCCGCCACATCAATGTGTAATTGCCGTTCGGCGGCGACGAACCGCACCCGAATCGTCACCCGGCCGTTGGGGGTAAACTTGATCGCGTTGCCGACCAGATTGATCAGAATCTGCTTCAGCCTCTTTGCGTCCGATCGAATCAATCGTGGCAGATTTCCGTCGTAGTCGACCTCCAGCGTCAATCCTCCTTCGACGGCGCGGACTTCCATGATACTGCGTACATCCTCGACCAGCCGATGCGGATCAAAACTCTCACGCTGCACATCCAACTTCCCGGCTTCGATCTTCGACAGGTCCAAAATGTCGTTGATGATTTCCAACAAGTAATCGCCGTTTCGACGAATCGTCTCGAGGTACTGTTTGGCCTCCTCGTGATCGATCAATTCCTTGAGCAGATCCGCATAACCCAAGATGGCAGTCATGGGCGTACGGATTTCGTGAGACATGTTCGCCAGAAACTCGCTTTTGGACGCATTGGCTTCGCGGGCGCGACGTTCACTCTCACGCATTGCATCGGCTTGCAGGTGCTCCTGTGTCGCATCCCAATTGACGCCGTACATGCTGACCACGCGCCCCGATTCGTCACACACCGTTTCCCCGACTCCCGCGACCCAGCGAATTTGGCCATCGGGGCGAACGATTCGAAATTCGCTGTCATACGTGTCGACGCCGTCGATCGCGTCCTGCCAGGACTGCTTGAGTGCATCGACGTCCTCGGGATGGACCAGAGAAAAGAACAGTTCGGAATTGGCTTCGCGTTCCGGATCGATCCCCAACAACTCGTACAGCTCACGTGTCCAAATACTTTGGGTCGGCGACCACTCCCACGCCGCCATTCCTCCGGCGCGAAGCGCCATTTCCATCCGTCGTGTTGCGGAACGCTGCTCCTGTTCGATTTTCACACGTTCGCGAATGTCCACGCCGGACGGGATCAGGTACTCGACCCTTCCCTCGGCGTCAAACACCGGCGCGATCATGAAATCGATCATCACACCCTCGCTGCCATGCGAAAACAGTGAGACATCGTAACGCACGACTTCGCCGTCGAGCGCGCGACGCATCGCGTCACGCATTTGCCGGGCGACTTCGGGGTCATAGTTCCACCAGGGCGCATCGGCAAAGTGCTTCCCGACCACCTCCTCCCGCTCCGTTCTGGCAATTTCCAACGATCGGTCATCGACTTCCAACAGGATGCCGTTGCGATCGATGACCCCGACCAGCCCGAGCTGGTTGTTGATCACGCGACGCAGGTGCGCTTCGCGATCGACCAATTCATTTTCCCAATGTTTCCGCTCGGTGACGTCGACCGCGACGCTGACCATCGACAGCGGCGTCCCATCGGCGGCACGCGTGATTCGCCCCCGACTGAGCGTCCACATCGTGGCGTGGTCGTTTCCGCGAATGATTCGGAACTCGACCTCGTGCGTCTCACAGTTCCCGCTGAATGCCGACCCGATCATCCGTTCTAACATCTGACGGTCTTCCGGATGGACGATCCGCAGAAAACCGGCTCGGCTCGGTTCCAGTTCTTCGGCCGTATACGCGAACATCTTGTACATCTGATCGGACCAGGTGATGTGATCCGATTGGATGTCCCATTCCCATAACCCCATCCCTCCGGAATCCAATGCCAACTGCAGACGCTGCTCGCGCTGAAAGACCGCCTTTTCGGCCGCCTTGCGATCACTGACGTCCACACCCGACGGAATCAGATGAGTGATTTGTCCGTCGGCATCTCGCACCGGGCTGATCATAAAATCGATCGTGGCGGTCGCGTGATCGCCCACGCGGACGACCGCATCGTAGCGTACGATCTCGCCGGCGACCGCCCGTTCAAACTCACGCTTCAACCGATCGGCCACCTCGTCATCGTAGTTCCACCAGTAACATTCCCAGAACTTCTTTCCGATCACATCTTCGCGTTCCACCCCGCCGGCCCGCAACGCTGTGGCATTGGCTTCGACCAGCGTTCCGTCCGGCTTGAGCACTCCCACCATACTCAATTGATGGTCGATGACGCGACGCAAATGCCCCTCCCGGTCGGCCAAGTCCAATTCCCTTCGTTTGCGTTCGGTGATATCAGCGATGACACCGAAAAAATCTTCCGCGACACCGTCGGCCGCCCGGACCAATCCCCGCGCTCGCAAATGCCGCATCTCTCCATCGGGCAATCTGACGGGATACTCTTCGTCGTAAACCTCGCCCGTTTTGATGGCACGTTCGATTGCCAACGAGACACGCTCGCGCGATGACTCGTCGACCCGCTGGATAAACTCCAACAACGCCGGTGTCGCATCTTCGTCAAACCCGAACAAACGATTCAGCGTCGGATTGGAAACCGGTTGGCCGGTCTGCATATCCCAACTCCACGGAGCGATATCGGCGACCTCCAGCGATAGCTCAAGACGCATCTTGGCTTCGGCAAGGATCCGTTCATCTCGCCGCCGTTCGGTGATGTCGAAAAAGGTCACGACACAACCGATAATTTCTCCGTCGCGAATCTTCGGATGCGACCAGTACTCGGCCTCGAATGACGTTCCGTCGGCGCGCCAGAAGACTTCGTCATCGATGTGCATCCGCTTGCCTTCGCGAATCGCACGGACGATCTTACATTCGTCTTTCGGATACCGGCTGCCATCACGACGTTTGTGATGAATCACCTCATGCATATCCTTGCCCAGCAAATCATCGGGCGAGTCGTATCCGAGCAGTCGCGCACAGGCGGTGTTGGCAAACGTGCAGATTCCATCACGGTCGGTGCCATAAATCCCTTCGGCGGTGGAACTCATCAACGCCGCCAATCGAGATTCGCGTTGCACGAGATCCGAGACATCGACAAAGGTCACGACGACACCGTCTGTAACGCCGGCGGCGGACCGGTACGGAAGGACACGGCGGATAAAGTGTTTTCCCGACTTCGCACGAACCGTGTGCTCGATCACATCAACCTCGTCCAGCGTCCCCGGTTCAGGCAACGGCGGCATCTGATCGACCGACGGAACGAATTGTTCGAGCGGTCGGCCGACGTCGGACGCCAACAACCCATAGATCTCCTTGATCGCCGGGGTGAACCGCCGAATCTTCAACTGTTTATCCAGGAACACCGTCGCGATTTGCGTACTGCGGAGCAGATTCTCCAAATCCGCGTTGGCACGTGCCAGCGCGTCGCTGCCGGCGCGGATTTGCTCTTTCGAACTCTCCAGTTCCTCATTGGCCGATTGCAACTCCTCGTTCATCGACAACAGTTCTTCGTTGGATGACTTCATCTCTTCATTGGCCGCTTCCATATCCTGCAGCGTTCGTTCCAAGTCACCACGCGTGGTTTCGAGCTCGCGTTCCATTTGAGAGATGACTGCGTCGGCATCGCGGTCTTCCTTGGACTCGGCATCGCCCGACCGATCCTGCGCCTCGCGGCGAATCGGTTCTCCGACATCCTGAAACACGACCAGAAACAATTCGCTGTTTTCGCCCAATTGCGGCATCGGCTGAACCGTCAGCATGACTCGCTGAATTAAACCGCCGTCGCGTATCGAGAGGTTTCGGTGTGTTACCTTGCGGCGAAACTTGGTCGCTTCATTGATGGCCGCCCGCATCCCGATCCGCAATCCCGGGCAAGCCATTTTGACAACGTGATTGTGAAAGTCGCCGCCCGCGACCGCCAAGTACTTCGACACTCCATCGGAAGCATTGAGCACTTGACCGGATTGATCGATCACGACGGCCTGCGGTGCAAACTCATCAAGAATGATCCGCTGACGCAATCCATTGAGATCGACGGTGTGGTCGGGTTGCGTCTCACCGCCGCGAACGGGCCTGACCTGACCTTTCCGCATCGTCAGCGCGTTGACCGGCCCCGTCGCCGCTTCCTTTCGCTGGGAAATACGAAACTGACTGTCCAACGCGTTGAACAACTCACCATGCGATGAAATCGTCTCGCTGGGACCTAAGAACAGAAATCCGGACGGACGCATCGCGTAGTGAAAAAGCGGAATCAGTTTTTCCTGTAAATGCGATCCCAGATAGATCAGCAGATTTCGACAGGCGATCAGGTCCTGTCGCGAGAACGGCGGATCGCTGATCAGGTTGTGTTTGGAGAACAGCACGCGACTGCGCAACTGCTTGGTGACTTGGTAGCCGTTGCGATGTTTGACGAAAAACCGCTTCAGACGCTCGGGGCTCACGTCGTCTTCGATCCCCGTCGCATACTTGCCCTCCCTCGCAACCTGCAACGCCCGCTCATCGATGTCGGTGGCAAAGATTTGGAACTCCGGCGGATCATCCATCCTATCGGCATGCTCGAGGCAAAGCATCGCCAAGGAGTATGCTTCTTCGCCCGTGCTGCAGCCTGCCACCCAGACGCGGACCGTCTCGTTTTCGGGTTTCCCATCGAAAATCTCTGGCAGCACGGTCGACGATATCGCATCGAACGCTTCAGGATCTCGAAAGAAAGCGGTGACGCCGATCAACAGCTCTCGAAACAGCGCCTCGGCCTCGTCATCGCTGGACTGCAATCGAGTCAGATACTCATCTGCGTCGGCAAGTTTCAGCAATTGGATCCGTCGCTGAATGCGGCGAGTCAGTGTGCTGGACTTGTAGTGCCGAAAATTGTGACCGGTCACCTTCAACAGGTGTTTGGTAATCAGCGGAATCGCCGCGCCGATCTGCTCGTGAAGACGCGCCAGATGGTCCTGTTTTCCCAGTTCCGCCACATGCTCCGCGTAACGCCGCAGTTCCGCGGCGATTTCGCTGGGGCGACCGACGTGATCGGCCGCTCCGATCGTTGCCGCACTGGTAGGCATACTGTCGTATTTGGCGGACGGAGGATCTTGGGCAAACGTCAGACCGCCGGCGTCCCGGATCGATTTCAACCCCACCGTTCCGTCGCTACCGGCGCCCGAGAGCACGACGCCGATCGCCTGACCGGCCTGGTCACCGGCCAAGGAATGAAAGAAATGGTCGATCGAAGTCAGTGGACTGTCTTCGCCGCCGAGTTCGATCGGACGCACCGCGCCGTTCTGAATCTCCAAATACATCCGAGCCGGTGCGACATAGACACAGCCGGGTTTCAGCTTGCAGCGTTCGGTGATCTCGACGACTTTCATCTTCGTCGACGTCTCAAGCAATTGACCGAGAAGTGACGGCTTGGAAGGTTCGCGGTGCTGAACGAACACCAACGATAACCTGCCGCAATCCCCGAGGTGCTGCAGTAATTCACCAAAGGCCTCCAGCCCACCGGCCGACGCGCCGACACCGACAATGAGCGGTCCGTCGACGATTTCATCATGATTGTTATTCATGCGCTACCCAGCCCCATCTCCCTAGCCGATCTTCCAGGCCAATCCCATCGGGAGGCAACCCGCCCCCCCGCGTCGATCGATTTTCGATCAAGAGCCAATGGAATCCGATTCAGCCTTGCAGGTCAATCACGCCTCTTCCAAATCGAGTCGGTCCACCGGGCCCTTCACGGATTCTCCCTTCCTAACAGATGCGTCGAATCCGGTCGTTACCCGTCAACGCAATTAGAGACGAATGCGACGGCTTCGTCTCGCGGATTTCCACAGAATTCCAGTCAAGGCTCGAACCAACGGAGGTTTTCCGCTGGCCACGCCTCACTTCTTCGGCCGTAGCGGGTGATCCGATTCCCCACGAAGCAATCGCCGAAGCTTAGGGGAGATGGTCGGACAGGCGTCGGGACTTTCCGGGACCGGAGCTTCCGGGACTGGAGCTTCCGGGACTGGAGCTTCCGGGACTGGAGCTTCCGGGACTGGAGCTTCCGGGACTGGAGCTTCCGGGACTGGAGCTTCCGGGACTGGAGCTTCCTCGCGTCCGCTTGCAGGAGACCAGAGTGGGGCACCGGAACTGTCCGGCTGGAGGCTCGCGACCACGTCGCGCAAGAGACCGTCTCGGTCCAGTGGTTTTGGGGAAAATCGAATTGCCCCCACCCTCTTTGTGATGGACTCAATCTCGTCGTCCTGCAAACTGCTGATCGCGATGACCGGGACACGCTTCAGATCTGCCCCGCCAGACTCGCGAATCGCCCGAATCAGATCCAAACCGCTCACACCGGGCATGTCGATGTCGGTGACGACCAAGTCGACCTTCTGATGCTGGATCAATCGCCACGCCTCCTCGGCTCCAGACGCAAGTGAGCAAGAGAATCCCCATTCGACAAACCATTGATGCAACAGCTTGCGATAGGCTCGGACGTCATCAACGATCACGCACCGCCGATTGGCATAAGAAGTAGTCAATGCATCAAACCACTATTTTCGATTGGTCCACCCCTGAAAGATGAAACGATGCTCCGGCCAGGGGCTGATAAAAACGGCCGCTACAAATCATCTTTGTAACGGCCGCTTAGAAACGCGACGATCGAGGCTTGGATTATTCGTCATCCTCAGGCAACGTGATATCCACGTCCGGCACCTTCACCTTGGCCTTCTCGGTGTCAACGTCCACGTCTACGTCCGGCACTTCGATCTCTTTCTCTTCCATTTCGACATCGACATCAGGGGCGTCGACATCGAATTCCGGGAGGTTCCCGGGATCTCCGGAAACTTCGACATCAACGTCCGGCAACCGGCCTTCCTCGGTTTGCTCGACGTCACAGCCAACGCTCGCGACCAGCAAGCCGACGGCACAGAACGACGCAAAAATTTGTTTCAACATGACATTCTCTTTCAAACGGGTGAGTCACGATGTCGACAGCGGTGACCCACGGAACGGTAGTACTCAGATCGTCGACAAATCGAAGTAATGCAACGGCTGTACCAATCGCAGCCGTGTCACAAAAACTTATTGGCTGTCGCTCCGCCAGCGGAGACCCGCACCGACTTCGCCTGCCCCGCTGGAACACTTGCGAGTCTTGACACGCTCTGCCTGCCTTTCACGGCAGTATCGAATTGCGTAGGTGAATTGAGCCATCGGCAGGATCACACCGTGCACGGTGCGAATGGTTGCGGGGTACATCTCTCTTTCTCCGAGTAGTGCTGATCAAAAACAATTTCGAGAAAGAAGGTGCAACCAACATGCCACTCGCGTCAAATCGCTGCACGCTTTTCAAACTGATTTGACACAGTCCGCATTGATCGATTGTCGACCAACAAAAAAACGCAGTCCCCGGACCAAACGTCCAACGACTGCGTTTTGAGTCAGCGTCCTTTCCTGGGGACCACTGGCGACTACGACGTCGTCGCGCGATCACTGCTAACCAATCGCCGCTCGACTCGGACCGCACCTTCTTCCGGCTCCAGCCCTCGGCCGTACACGGTCGCCCACGCCTGAGTGAACTCCGCCCCCAGCAAGAAAATCATCGACGAGTAGTACACCCACACCAGCAACACGGCCAGCGACGCCGCGGCGCTCCCCAACCGAGCGGCCGGATCGACGTTTTCAAAATAGATGCCCAATCCGTACCGGCCCAACGAAAACAGGGCCGCAGTCACGAACGCTCCGACCGCAACGTCTCGCCAAGCGATCTCTGCGTCCGGCATGAATTTGAACATCGCGGCGAAAATCACCATCGTGACGACGAAGATGACTCCGTAATTCAGAGCCGAAACGACCGTTTCTTCCAAACCGATCCAATGACCGATCTGTGAGCCGACCGCCGCCAGCACCGTACTGACGATCATCGAGACGAGCAGTAAAAATCCTAGCCCCAGAATCATCCCGAGCGATAGGATCCGCTTGACCACGAACGACTTCACCCCCCCTTGCTCAGGATCGGGCTGAACCCGCCAGACCAAGTTGAGCGACGCCTGAACGGCAGCGACTAAACCCGTTGCACCAAACAGAATGCCTCCCAGGCTGACGAGTGACTTCCACCACACGCCGCCCTGTTGCTGGTTATTTTCCAGGATCGATGTGATCTCGTCTGCTGCTGCGTGATTCCCGATCAACTGACCGGACTGATTTTCGATCAACTCTCTCGCCTTCTCCCTGGCGACGTCTGCGTCGTAGGCGAGGGTCATCGAGTACGTGACCACCGTCAACAGCAGGTACAGCAGCGGCGGCAACGCGAAAACCGTGTAATACGCCAACGCAGCTGCCAACGTCGTGCAGTTGTCCTTAGAGAACTGCGTGAAAGTGTTCTTGAGTAGTTTCATCGATGCACCTTCTCTCTGATATGCGGCTTCCCGTCGGCCGGACCGGATGCCCTACAGCATGCCCTACAGCGTGATCGCAAGGGCGTGAATGATCCCGACGATCCAGAATCCCAGCAGGGTCAAGACGATGTTCAGCCAGAATTGGCCCGACAGACCTCTCTGCGCGAAGACGGCTGCCGGAGGAAGCAGGATCGCGAGGATGATCATCAATAGTTTGTTTTGCGTCGCGACGGTGGACATCAGAGAACTCCCAAAGGTTCGTGGTGAAGTAAGACCGAGCGCTGCGATCGCCCGATTGTTCTGCCCATCCCAGGAGCAGCTAACGTGCCAAACTCTCGCAACACGTTGGGCGTCACACCTTCACAATGCCTCGATTTGCCGCCGGCATCAATGCAAGTGACGCAGGTGTGGTTACGGCCTGTTGACCTACAAGCCCCCAGCAGTAGCAAGGGGCGCAGCAAATCCCCTCGCCAGCGTTTCGGGCTCGTCCTGTGTTGTTCGTTCATCAAAAACGATTAACCAACAGGCCGGTGACTCGCACGGCCAAGCGACCGTCTCGAGCCGGACGTACGGGAGCTGTCTACTGGCCAGAAAGTTGAAGCAGCGTCGTCGGATCAACCGGGATAGTGATCCACGGTGACTGCTGCGACGAAGAGTCAGAGCGTGACACGAGACGCATTTTCGTCATCGAAACCAACACGGACAGCGGGGAGGACGGTGTCGTCGAAAAGAGACTGCCGGCACTGTTGACCCCGACCAACAGGTTGCCCATCGGCCCGAGTCGGTCTTCCAACCACGCGCGGTGAATCAGAATATCGGCATGACCGTTCAACGGCACTTCGGCCAGCTCCGCCACGACCGATCGTTCACCGTCCAGGTCGGCCGCAGACGCACCAAGCACGGCATAAAGGGTGTCGTCCGAAGACCAGAACTGCGGATGCTCATTCCCTAAGATCGACTTCAACCAACCCGGCATGCTGTTGAAGCTGATCGATCCGTCCAGCGCTGCGAGTTGCTGATCGACATGCCGCTGAAAATGTTCCGCGAGTCGATCGAGCGTACGGCGACGGCTGATCCGGAGCGTCTGCTCCCGTCTCTCCGCAACGCGTTTCGCGGCAACACGCTTGGTCATGCGAGAAAGCAATCGGCGGTGTGTCGAAATCCCTTCTGTCCGACTACTCGTTTCGCCGTTGATCTGAACGGGTTCGCGGCGCACGCCGTTCTCCAGATCGAATCGCAAAACGACCGACGCATCAAAGTCCGTCCAGCAGCGCGAGTGAATGATGACCGGACCGTTGTAACCGTTGGTCTTGCTGGAAACGCGCCCGGAAAAGTTGATTCGGATGGACGCCGATTCACGACAGGGCTCCAAGTCGGCGTCGATTCGCCCGACCGTGTTCGCCTTTCCAACGACATGCGTCCCCAACAACATCGTGTCGACGTCCATTTCCTCGTTGATCGACGCGCCGAGTTCCTGTTGGATCCACGATTCGGACACCCGAACGATCACACCGGGTTTCGGCTCGGGCGCATCAGCAACGACGATTCCTGCGCCAAACCAACTAAAGACGAACAGCAGCAGCGATTGGCTAACGATTCTCATAGATTCTCTCCGCAACATGCCCGGTCACAATCGCGTTAAAACTCACCGAAGACCGCCGCCTAAGCATTCGGAACACGTCCATGAATCCCCAGCGTTACCAGCAGAGACTCTCGTCTTGCGCGGCCGAGTGCGTGGCGGTTGGCTCGCTCGGTGGGACTCCAGTTTCGACGAATGACGTTGATTTGTTCATGGATCAAACGTTCGGTCACGTCAATCTCGTCATCTTGCAAAACAGTCGGCTCGGTGTAGTTGGCCATCGCTTCAGTCTCCCGCGCTAGAAGTAAGATTTCAATTTCGCCCAGAAGTTCGTCGGGAAGCAACGGCCGTGCCAATCATTTGTCACGAGCGGCCGAATTCTCAAAATCGCCAGGCGTGGACTGACACGCGATTTTTCCGCCAACAGCAAATGCCTAAGAGAAGTCGAGCGGGTAAAACACCCACGCGAACGCAACAACGGTGTAGATCACGATCGAAACCAGACATCCAAGCTCGGCCATCCAATGACGACGGCCGGCTAGGAATCCGACCATTGCGACACTGACCATCGCTGCTTTGAACACACGCAAGCCGATCGCCCCGTGCGCCGAAAGCAACCACTCGGCGATCGGATTCGCTTCATACAACACACCGGCCTGAAATGCCGACAGCGTCATTTCAAGGTCGTACCAATTGAGAAGGGCCAGGATCAATCCAAAGCTTAGAACCCGTGACGCCCGATCAAACTCCCGCGTGAGGCTTACAGCGGGCGCCGGATTTACGAACTCAATCTTCCTGTGTGTTGCTTGCACGACTGCTCCCCCAACGAGTACGAACGGTTCTGCTCGAACCGAACATCACATTGGGTCAAAGGCGCGTCGGCTGAAGCGATGTGTCGACCGACGCAGATACCATGCCAATTGTTTGAGCCCTCCTTACAACTCGACGAAGAGGAGATCTCCGGCTCAAAGCGCAAGGTTTCCGCGCAAGGCCCGGGCAAGGAAACATTCGCCTTGGTTCCTTCTCGCACAAATCAAGATGGCTACGACTGGGCCGTAGCGACGTCTGGTTGGTGAATCGACCATGCCCAGCAGCCACGAAACACCAGCCGTCCCGTTACCTTAGAATCGTCGCCCGATTCACCGGCGGTAAACACCCGACGCCGTGCGGCGCGAGGCGATCCGGGCGGCACCGATCACTGCACCCGACAAAGCCCCCCAAAGCAGTGCTTCTTTCCAACTCACCGTGTGCGAGGCCGGGTTTTTTGGCGGCGGCTGACCAACCGACTTGCGCCAGACGGCCTCCAACGCCTCTCGCATGACAAACGTGGACGCAGTCGCAGCGGCAAACGCGACCACCGCTTCGCTCTTGGTGATTCCCGGGTTTCTTTCCGGCGTGTCACCCAAGCCCGTCGCCTGGCCGAATTTGTCGCGCAGGTCTTCCAATGGTTGGTGGATCGTATCGTGCATCGTCTTAAAGACTCCTGTAAGAAGAATGGATTTCAGGGGCGAGTCGGATAACAGGGAACACTCGCGGCCCTCCCAATTGGCAGCTAATGCGAACACTGTGCCAACGGATCAACCAACCGCCCTCCCACCCGGTCTGCCAGCCGACTGACTTCAAAGCGATCAACGTGGCAGGTCACCGACCGACAAAGTGATCCGGGATGCGACTCGCCCGTCAACTGATTTCCGGACAACCCGAATGCAGTCCCCCCGCGTCAGGCCGTCGCGAGATCATCGGCCAACCACACCACGTTTTTGGCACATCGGTTGCGTCCGGGTGACCGAAAGTTATCTTTCCTCCGATCCCTCCCTACCGTTGACGCAGGGTATTGACAACATGTCGGTTGACACCAACCCGCCGCTGACCGACGAAATGGTCCAACGGCTTCAGGATTTGATCCAAGCGAATATCGATTCCGCGGAAGGCTACAATGACGCCGCAGCCCATCTCGGTGACAGCGAACTTTCCGATCACGTGGTTCAACTGAACCGACAACGACTCAAATTTGCGTCCGAGTTGCAAACCTTCGTCCAAGTCGGCGGTGTTCGCCCGGTGAAAGACGGTAGCTGGCTGGCTAAGTTGCACGGCAGCTGGCTAGATCTCAAGGCAAATTTGATCGGCCGGGACATAGCGGAGATTCTTCGCGACATCCGGCATGTCGAAAAGATGCTTGAAAATGCCTACGACGAAACACTGGCTCTGATGACACCGGCGACCTCAACCGAACTGGCCGATCGCCTCCGTCAGCATCTCGATTCCATCCGACGGGAGAGGGAACGAATCAGCGGTCAACCACCACACGAGCGACTGGACGACGAAAGTAGTTGAGATTCGGTTCGTCGACCCGGTCAATCTACACCAACCCCTGAAACGCAATGTCCCAAACCAAGCGCTGTGTGTTGTTCGTCATCGACGCGCTTTCAGAGCCCGTCGTTCGACGATTCCTCGATAAAGCTCGGCTTCCCGCTTTGGCCACGTTGCTCGAGCAAGGCGGCTCGCTTTTACCCTGCCTGTCGATCTTCCCTTCGATCACACCGGCGGCAACGTGTTCCATCGCAACCGGCGAGTACCCGCGTCGCCATGGAATCGAGGGCGCCTGCTGGCTGGATCCGAAGAATAACGATGCGGCTTATTTCGGCGACGACCTACGTTTGGCGCTCCAAGAAGGCCTGCACGAGTACCTGAAAGACTTCGGTGACCGACTCAATTTTGAACGGCTTCACGCGCCCCTGGTTTACGAACACCTTTTCGAACAGGGGATCGAGTCAGCCTGTCTCAATTACATGTGGTTTCGCGGTCCGCATGAACACGCTCGCTCCACTCCGTTGACGTTGCGAATGGCCGCGGGAAGCCTGAGCGAGACGGTTCGAGGACCGAAGTTTTTAAAACTCGGCGACTTCGTTCACGGACTTCCCGACGACGTTGAGGTTTCGGGGATGAAATCCGGCCTGCTGGGCCGTTACGGATTCCACGACGAAACCACGATCGCCTGCTTGATGGCGCTTGCCGAAGCCGACGCGCTACCGCAGTTTACGCTCGCTTACTTTCCGATCAATGATGATCGGGGGCATGAAGCCGGCTTGGAGGAAGCGGCGGCCACCTGCGTGGAGCGGTTCGACGAGTTCCTGGCCGACTTCGTCGAAACGATCGGAGGCTGGAGCAAAGTCGGAACCGAATACTCGTTCGTCATCGTCGGTGATCACGGGCAAGTCCAATGGGAAGATTCGCCCGACGTGCTCAAGTTGGACGATTTGCTGAGCGAATTCTCGATCGCAGAGACCGCGGCAGGCTTCGGGGATGATGACGAGTTGCTGATCTGTCCGAACATGCGAGCCGCTGCAATCTACTCCGCGACAGACAGCGAGGTGCTGCGCGACCGCGTGGTCCAGCAGCTACTTTCCCACGACGGAGTCGACCAAGTCATCTATCAAGAAGCTCCGGGCAACGCGGCGTCTCCTCTTGTCGTCCGCACCCGCGACCGCGGCCAACTGACGTTCTGCCGGGCCGACGAGAAGTCAACCTCATTCACACAGACCGGCGGCGACCGCTATGGGAATCAATGGTCGTTCCGCGGAGATCTAAGCGCATTGGACCTTCGCCTCGACAACGGCGAACTGCTTCATGACGGCTGCTATCCCAACGCTTTGGAACGGATCGAGGGCGCGTTCACGGGCGCCGCATCGCCCATTTGGGTCACCGCAGACCGACGATTCGAGTTTGCCATCGACGGAACCTCCACTCACGACGGCGGCAGCCATGGTTCCTTGCTGACCGAAGACTCCACCGCTGCGGTCATCACCAGCGACGACGTCTCGCTCGAGCGGCTCCCCGTCCCCGACGCCCCGCGGATCGTCGATGTGATGGACCTGTGTCTGTCCACCCTCGGCGCAACGCGAGGCGGCGAAGTCCGTGCCCCTGGTTTAGTCCGTCGGTGACTTTTCAATCGAGTGCGTCAACCACCGACAACGGTCTGTCGATCGATGGATTCAACCTGACCGACATTGACGGCATGACGGCTGCACTGGAGTCAAGGCGGTCAGTCGATCGACCAGACCAACAAGCTGATCTAATCCTTAATCCCGGTGCAGGATGAAAGTTAAAGTTTCTTGCCGCGTAGATGTCCGCACGTGTTCGTCCGTTTCGCTAAACATCGGCCCACATTCGGAACAGGTTGAATTGGCATTTCTCGGCCAGTTCCTTTGATTGATGTCTGCTTTCGGCGAGTTGGCTGGTGAGGACCGAAAGATCAAATAAGATCCTCCGCTGCTCGGCGCTCCGCACCATGCTTTGGACCCAGGTAACCGCAACCAGCCGTTCGCCCGCGGTCACGGGTTCCACGCGATGAAGCGTTGTTGCCGGATAGACGACCGCATCGCCCGCATTTCCTTTGACCGACAACGGCCCCGCATCGGACTCGATCACCAGTTGGCCCCCCTCGTACTGGTCTGGATCGTTCAAAAAGACGGTCACCGAAACGTCCGTTCGCAGTGGATGGCTGCGTCCCATCAGCGGGTTATCTAGATGTCGGCCGTAACTCATCCCCTCGCGGTAACAGGCGAACATTGGCGCCGCGATCACCTTGGGACGGGCGCTCAAGAGAAATGGTTGGCTTGTTTGCAGTGCACTGACAATCAGTTTTTCGGCCTCTCGGGCGTATTGCCATCCGCCCGATGCCTGGAGGTTTTGCTTGACCTCTCGGGCCGCTTTTCCTGCAGTCAGCTTCCCATCTTGAAACTCCGCCTCGCCAAGCCATCGTTGCATCTGACTCAATTGCTCCGAGTTGAGCACATTTCGGACATTAATCAGCATCTCGCTTCACTCCCAGCTTCATCAATCAACGTTTGACAGGATCGCCGCTTCCGGGACTTCGACGACACAGATCTCGCTCCGATCTGACGATCCCCGCAACCCCTGACATTTGTACAGACCTAAAAATTTGCATCCTGGATTCTCGGCTGTTATAAAGTCTGCCGCCTTCAGCGGAACTAATCCAGCCCCCCCAAAAAGTCGCGCAAGATGTTCTCCGACCATTTCACTCTGAATTGGGTCATGCCTGAAACGCTGGGAACCGGGCCACGTTCGCTGATCGACCGGAATAGACGTTTATCTAGCCCAACGAGTTGGCAATCATGGTTAAACGAAGTCGTTTGCGAACAGCATTGGCCGAAGCCAGACTACGATCCCGTCAAAAGCGTCGACGGACATTACAGCAGAGTGTGTATCGCCGTCTTGAAAGTCTGGAAGAACGCACCGTTTTAGCGCATCTTTCCGGCCTGGGCGACATCGCGTTGACGACGGTCTCGGGCGACTCCGGCGCGGCGCATTTAGACGGTCCCACGCCAGGTTTTGTCGCGACGGATTCGTTTGCTCCGTCGGCGACCGCGTCTGAGATGATTGGTCAGCGGCCAAATCAACTGATCTACTTGGATTTTGACGGTGCGAATGCGGTTGAGTATTCCGGTCCAGTCACCCTAACGGCAATCGATGTGGCAGCCTTTGAACCGCCACCACACCTTGCCGGTCAATCGACAGCCATTGAACAAGCGACCTTCGAATCGCTGTCGCAAAGCTTTCCGTCCGGCGTCGTTTTCACCACAACGCAACCGTCGGATCAGGTCGAATACTCGACCGTCTATATCGGAGGAGACGACAGGACGTTTTCTGAGTTCGGTCATTTCTATGGTGTTGCCGAGCAGGTCGACCACGGCAATCAAGATCGCACGGACCTGGCATTCGTGTTTTCCGACGTCATTCCAAGCGTCGCCCAAACAGCTGAACGGTACGGCGAAGATTTGGCGCGAGTCGCGGCACACGAAATTGGCCACCTGCTAGGACTTGGACACGACGACCTGGACCATGATCATCCCGACGAGTCGATTCTGGCGGATGTCGCGTACAAACCACAAACGCACGTTGAGATCGCGAAGGACGTGCGCGCTGATCTGATCTCCGACGGCGTCCTGACGATTGCCGGACGATCCTACGACGTTCACCCGAAGATTCTCGAAGCGATAAAGAAGTACCCGAGTTTCTACTATGCGGGAGCGACGGGACCGGATGCCTTTCCGGATATCGTGTTCGGCCAGAGTCTGATCCATCCCGTCGACACGGGCATTTGGTTGCAACGAACGTTGGACATGGCTTGGGCCGCCCAGAATGATCCGGCATGGGGCGACGCCGAACGACTCCAGATCCTATCGTTCGTCTACGGGTATGCGACTCATGCTGCCGGCGACTCGTTCGCACATGGTTTGGTCAACGAATTCTCTCAAGGCGTTTTTCCCAACTTGCTCGACGCCGATCAGGAAGAGTTGGCAAACGCCGTGCGTCACTTCCTGGTCGAAAACTACATCGCCGAGGTCACCCCCGGTGCAGACACCGATGGCGTGCGAACCTTATTGCCCGACGGTGATATCAGCGATAGCTTCACCAATGGGATTACCTACGATGCCCCCAATCGTTTTCTTTACGAGACGCTGATCAAGCCGTTTCCCGGGGATCCGGCCGCCGAGGCCGATACCGGCTACACCACATTGAGCGTCAATACGGCGTCACAATCTTTCACTCGTTCCAGCGGCGACTTTGTGGCCGAAGGATTCGCCCCCGGCCAAACCGTGCATGGTTTTGGCTTTGCTGCGAACAACGGGACTTACACCGTCGTCAACGTACTCCCCAGCGTTCTCACCGTCGCCGAAGCGCTGTCCGCAGGCGACGCGGCCGGAAACGGTGATGAAGCCCTCGTGACCCAAGGAAGTCGCGGCGCAATCATCGACCGCTTCCTGGAGCTGAAGGCTGCTGTTGATTCGGCTGCCGACCTGGCGCTCGCAAATCTGGGTTTCCCCCCCAGTGACACCTTCGACAACCTCTTCACCGCCTACTTGGCCACGCCAACGCCGACGCCGCAGCAAACCGAAGAATTGTTTGTGGCATATCTGCTGAATTGGAGCCGAGAAATCGACGACGGTTTGGAAAATTGGGGAATAGTCGGACTCGCAACCTCGAAAGGCCTGTTCGATCCCCAGACACGCCGCGATCTGCAAAACAATCAGGGCGGTAACGTCGGCATCGACGTCGATCCGGCGCGCGGCGATCACGAGTCGGGCATCGGGAGCGTCGACGTGATCTTTGAACTCCTGGAAGATCCCAACCAGGATGACAATCACGATGATTCGTTTATCAACAACCACCTGCTGCCGATGTTCGGGGTGCCGCAGCAATTGGCGGAACTGAACGGCATCTTCAGCGACTTTTCGGACTTCGTGCAAGACAACATCGCCGGACCGGTGCGGTTGATCTTGAACCCCGTCACCGAAACCCTCGCGGATTTGAAGCAAATCCCGAAACAGTTCATCAAAGACATGATCCTGGAACGCTACGGTTTCAACGTGGACCAGGTGGAACTGCTGACACATGTGTCCAACAAGATGGACCTCAAGTCGTTCGCACTTGGCGACAGCATGGTCCCGATCTTCAAGCCGGGGGATCACGAGAGAATCAATCAATACCTGGGCATCAAGGGCTTCGAGAACAGTGAGTTATTGCAGGATGCGTTGAAATCCATCCCCGGGCTGGAGTTCTACGACAACGCAACGATCTCGATCAGCCCCAATGTCGAGTTCGACAAATCCAAATTCGCGGCTTATGCCAACGGCGTGACGTTGAGCAAGATGCTGCTGCTGATGGACGATCCGATTGATGCCGAAACCGTCGGGTCGGGCCAACTCTCCCAGTTGATGACCGACTTGACCGGCGCTCCTTACGAGTGGTCGCTACTAAACCTGAACGGAAATCACGGCGGAAATATTTTCACCACGACGTTGCCAAAACCGGGCGTCGAAGTGCTTGTTGCTCCCGAGTTCGGCCCGACCGGTTTTGTTCCGGTCGATTCACAACCCTGGCTGCGGACGATCGATGGGGGGAGTTGGCGAGATCAAGTTGTCAACCGCACGACCGCCTTGTACCGGGTCAGCTCGCCGTCACCGGGCGCCCCCAACGCGACTGCCGTCTGGACGGTAGATGTGGCACCGAATCATGAGTACGAAATCCAAGTCTCGTGGATGCACAACGTCACGACCCGAATCGATGACCCCAACGTCGATGATGCCGGGTTGGAATTTCCTCATCTTGACGACGTCCCGCTTGATCCCGCCGGCGCCGCAACCTATCGCGTCTACGACGGGGACACGCTGATCGGTCACATTTCGATGGATCAGAGGCGTTTCAACACGGACGTTGTTGATGGCGACGTGACCTTTGACATCCTGGAGAAATCCGGTCAGTCGACGTTTTTGATCGAAAGCGGCACACTGCGAATTGAACTGGACAACGATGCCGACGGCCACGTGATCGCAGGTCCCGTTCGTATCGTATCGGCACCGCAGTATGTGATCCACCGCGAAGGATCAAAGATCGGCGTTCCACCGACCTTGCTGGAAATCCCCGCTGCGACACCGGATGAGTTGGCCGTCGTGATTCGCGATGGCGGATTACGAGAGTACTGGCGCTGCAACGGAAACACGGGGCAGTGGGATCCGGCACCCGATCAAGATCCGCAGCGTGTGCAAGTGAACCGAGATCCCACGACATTGGCGCAGATTCCCGGGAGCGGATACTCCGAACAAGGTGGTCCCTGGTCCGACCTGGCCTTCGGGCCGCCGACGATCGGGGGCGGAAACGGGAATTTCCCGCTCTGGGAAAGCTCCGTTCTGCGACCGGCGTTTCGTCAATTGTTCACCGATTGGCAAAATGGTCCGCTGCAGTTCCCCGATCTTGGAGACCAAACGTCTGCAGATCCGAACACGACGACCGTTGCCGCAACCGCCCAGATCCCGGATCTGTCGACCCCGTTCGGGCCGGCACCTGCCGCACCGACGACCCAAAGCGACGTTATCGTCGACCTGGTGGTCGCCGACGCCCAGGTCCTCAATTACGGTGACGTCACCATCACCGGCATTCGCGGCAACGCCAGCGGCGGCGCCGACACGCTGACCATCGTCTCCAGCGGAACGGTCCAGATCGCCGGCGATGTCGGCGGCGCAGGGCTGAACGATTTGACCATCCAAGCGGAACGGATCTTGATCGATCCGGGCGTGACGGTGTCACTTCCCGGTGACGCCGTTTTGACAAGCATCTCGCTGGAACAGCTTCAATGGACCGTCGGTTTTGACAACGCTGTCTTTCAGTCAAGTCGTTCTGCGGCATCCATCCAGATCGGTGAAGGCGTCACGATCAACGCCCACGATATTCTGTTGGATACCAATGCGGCAAACAACAAAGTCGCCATCGATTCCGGGACAGGAACGCTAACTGACCTACAGCTTGATCTCGCCGACGACGAGGTGGCGCCGATCGGCGCGGTTGCCACGGGCGTGTTGTCCCAAGCGACCTCGCGTCTGGTCATCGCCTCAGGCGTCAACTTAAACGCCGGCAGAAATCTGAGCCTGGACGCGCACGCGGAAGCCGGCAACACGCTGAAAACCGTTGGCGACTATTTCGGATTCGTCTACGGCGGATCGACGCCGACGGCGGAAATCATCGTTGCCGATGGTGCCGTGCTGACGGCGGCCGGACGCGTTGATGTCAATGCATCGGCGAACAACGATCTGAACATCAAGACACTCGTCCCGGATGGCCCGGGCAGCCGCCATTACTCGGTATCATACGGGAAATCGCGGGTCACTTCCCGGATCGAACTCCAGGCCGGATCGTCGATCAACGCATCGACGATTTCGATCAACTCCGACAACCAAAACGCCTACGTCAACGTTGCCGAAGCCGCCGGATTCACCGACAGTGAAAGCGTCGGTGTCGGTGCGGCTCTCGTCTTGGGGACAAATCAGTCAGCGGCAACGACCGATGTCGCCGCGGCGATCAACGTGAGGGGAGACTTGACGGTCCGAGCCAATGCGGACGACAACCGGAATGAATCGCGCGCCTTCGGCCAGGTTACGCAGCACATCGATTCCGCTGTGGCGAACGCACTGCAGGAAATCGAAGATGCCCTCAAAAGCATCGATACACAATTCCTATTGGTCGATCACGATGTCGATGCGTCGGTCGTGCTGCCGGAACTGGCGATCGGTGCCGCGGTGGTGTTCGTCGAGAGTGAAAACAAGGCTGCGGCGCTGATTGACGACGGCGCAGACGTCGTCGTCGATGGTGACCTGATCCTCCGATCGGTCGCCGAGGAGAACTACCAGTCATCAGCGACCGCCAACACCGCCAACGCAACTGACATGGGGCTGGCAGGCGCAATCGTATTCTCGCGTTTGGCGAATCAGGCGACGGCCTTCGTCGGTCCCAACGCGGTCGTCGATGTATCAGGGACGATCGACATCGATTCCGATTCGGTGATCAAGAATCCGGTACCGGTCTTCGACCCGACAATTTCACTGACCGATACCGACACTGCGACGGGAGAGGATCGGATTCGGGAGGAATACGACGACGCCGATGCGGTCGCAAAACGCATTGGCGACCAATTTGTCAACGATGGCGGCGGAGCAGCACCCGCGGATCTGGCGGCGTTTTTGACACCGTCCTTGTCGGACAAATCGCTGGTCGGTAGCAGTTTTGTGCAAGCTGGCAGCGCGTCGGAAAATGGTGACGTCGTTCAGGCCGGTGTCAATTTCCTTGATGTCTACAACCAATCCGCGGCGGGAATCTCGGCGGGC